>JAILKU010000156.1 GCA_024693505.1 Bacteroidaceae bacterium
CACGCTGCTACAACTCAGAGGTGAGAAAACCTTTATGAATTATACAGGTTAGAATGGCCTGTTTTGGGGGAAACGAAAAAATCTCGTCATGGCAAAGGTACAACAAATTTCTGAAATAACACCAAGTTTTGCGTTCACAGAGTATGATTTTTACAAAGATTATGAAAAATCGTTCAAGAAAAGCGAGCTTGGGCGCATACATTCCGTCCTTCCGCTTTGTGAGATGGCTGTGAGGTTCGGCCTGAGAGATCCTCATCCACATAAGAAAGCCGGCCGCAAATCCCACTTCAGTCCGGAAGGCAAGGTGGCGCTCATGTTCCTCAAGGCATACTCAGGATTGTCAGCTCCCAAGCTCATGGAGCAGCTCAATGCGAATATCCACTATCAGTTATTCTGCGGCATCCGAATCTGTCCAGGGAATCCGCTGACCAACTACAAGCTCATAGATGATATCGCACTTGACCTGTCCTCCCGCCTGAAAATACAGAATCAGCAGGAGGCACTGGCAGAGGCATGGAAGCCGTACATGAAGAATCTCGATGCTCTCAATACCGATGCCACCTGCTACGAAAGTGCGATGCGCTACCCGACCGACGTCAAATTGCTATGGGAATGTATAGAGAAGGCGTATCCGATGATGTGCGGGGCAAGCAGGGAACTCGGGGTTCGTCGCATGAGGACGAAATACCTTGACGTGTCCCGTGACAACATGGCCTATGTGAAGCAGCGCCGTCACACTCAGAAACGGACACGCAGGATGATTCACCGGCTGCTGGAGCTGCTGGGGAAGATACTCGCGGAACTGAGAAGACTCGGCAGGGAAAATCCCTGCGCAGGACTGTTCTCCAAGAGCCAGCTCGCAGAAATGGAGACGATAACGAAGATATACCGTCAGCAGCGCAGCCATCACGGGAGCGGCAATGCCAGGGAAAGCATCCCCAACCGTATCGTGAGCGTCAGCAAGCCATACGTGCGTCCAATCGTGAGAGGCAAGGAAATAAAAAAGGTGGAGTTCGGAGCCAAATGCAACAACATCCAGGTTGACGGCATCTCGTTCATCGAAAAGCTTTCCTTCAACGCATTCAACGAGGGCACCCGTCTCGTACACTGTGTGAAACTGGCCGAGAAGCTCTTCGGGGAGAAAATCACCAGACTTGGCGGTGACTGCAGTTACTCCGGCAATGAGAACCGCTCCTTCTGCAGCGGGCGGGGCATTGAGACATCGTTTTCGCAGAAAGGCAGAAAGCGGGAATCCACAGCCTCTGTCAGTATTGTCAAAAAGGAACTTGCCCGTGTACGTGCCACTGCGATGGAAGGATCCTTCGGAACCCAGAAGGAACATTACGGCCTCAAACGGATAAACGGCCGAATCAAGAAGACTGAGATCCTGATCATCTTTTTCGGCATCCACACGGCAAATGCGGTACAATTGGCAAAGAGGACCGCAGAAGCAGAACTCTGTCTGGCTGCCTGACCACATATCGTCCCCACATTCAATCCAATGCAGGGACAACTATGCACAGACGATATCGGATTCACGTCAAAAGTCTATAAAACGCAGGATAAAAGACTGACGAGGGCAACCTCAGATGGTATACCCTCGACAACTGATATCATATTCTTTGAATTAAACGACAATCCCTAAAGTAGAGGTAAAGTAGAGGTTCTGTAGAAGGAAAATAGATGTAGAGTAATATTCAAGTATCTAACACACAATGATTTATGAGCATAAAGTAGAGGTAAACTGCGATTTGGTACATATTTCCAAGTTTATTCTCACGGAATTTGTGCCGTAGCCTAACAAATCTCGGATAATTAGCGGACAGCAATAAATTACATTCGAGCTTTGCCCCAAAGCCGTTTTATCCTTGATTTCTGGGGACAAATAAAAAGGCCGCCACCTACTGGGATTACAGCGGATGACGGCCCTGAACAAAAGCAACATGATGGGTCTCGTCTGTTTTTGAGCTTGCTTATTTCTTTCCCTTGAACAGCATTCATTACTTGTTCCACAGCAGTCCACCTTCTGCTGTCTGCCCTGCGGCTTCCACATTGGGATGCGTGGTGCGCGAGTTGTTCCATAGCGTGACGTGCGCCTCACCCTTCTCATCCAACTTCAGGCCCGGGTTCCAGTAGAGGGTGCGGCGATAGTCGGTCGGTTCGGGTGGTGTCTGCTTCGAGTAGTCGGGGTTGTAGAATTCGGCGGGATAGGCAAAGCCGGGCAGTATATAATAGCGGTCGCGATAGACAACACGTTGGCTGTTGTCGGGATACGGAAAGACAACAAGCCTTGTCTCCGGCAGATTGCTGCCCTGATAGCGCTTGCTGCCCTCCAAGCGTGGACAGTAGTCCGTATAAACAGCTATCTTGTCTATTGAGAAGATGTCGTACTTGGCATCGACCCCTCTGATATCATAACCTAATCCATAGGAATCAAGATACCTCGATGAATAAATGGAATCCTCCGGGATATTCAGTTGCTTCCGTTCCTCTTCCGTCAGATGCTTGCCAAAGCTCATCTTGATATTGTCATCATTCAAAGCTACATTCTTGTTCAAGTCTCCCCAGTTTACCCCTTCTTTATGGATATATGGAAAGTCCAGTCCGTAATCACTCATGAGGGAGCGTATCATGTGGCCGAACATCATGCCGGAGTCCTTGTGAAGATTCCGTGCTTCGTATGCATCAATCAGGAAGGCAGGCTGCGAATTGTCAAACTTCCTGAGCCCGCTACGGCGCCGCCCTTTCACGGGAACCTCTTTCAGTTGCCGGGTCCTGTCATCCTGCATCTCTTCTGGCGGGGAGTCTGGCACATCTGGCTGTAAAAGGTGTTCCTGATAATAGTTATAAGGAGAAACGAAGTGAGGATAGGGAAAGCTAACCCGCACGAAGAATTCAGGAGGTTCCACCTTGTAACGGCGTCCGTGCACAGCCGGTAAATCACGATAGTCTGCAAGCATCTGGGTCCATTCATATTCCTTTCCATTTTTCCACTTTGTCGTGTCGGAGGCAGCCAGGAAGAAGATTGCCTTGTCATAGTAGCGTGGCAGCTGTATGCGGAACTGTCCGTTCTTTGTCTCTTTCTCCCCGACGATTATATCCACGCCATCGGGATGGATAAGTTCTGCATGCACCCTCACCTCGTTCTTCAGGTTTCCGTCCTGTTGGTAAGTTATGGTCTTCAGGGATGCAGCTACACCACCTGCCTTTTCCTGCCCTTGCTCATAATCCTTCTTGGGTTCCTGATTCAAGAGACTATTATCCGAAGTCCCCTCTTGAGGCATTCTCTCTGCCATGTCCATCAGATTCTCAATGGCCAGGAAGTCAAGGTCGTATTCATCCTTCACCTCTGACTTTTTCATGTCACCGTGACTGCTTATCGGGGCTATTCCTTCGTCTAACAGTCTATAATCTAAATTATATACCGTACCTTGTATGACAGGTGCCATCTCTGCCGGCTGCGTCAGGTCCCATTCGCCCTTTACAGCCATATCCTTCCATACAAACCTTCGCCAGCCCTGCGTCATCATCAGCAGGTCGAGGGCCTGGCGGTGCTGCTCATCGTCCCTTTCAAAGTACCATCCGGGATTGGGAATAAAGCCCTTCACTTCCGAGGCAAGCAGCATCTCCGTCATGATATTGCCGTTGTCAAAGAGCTGGTCCTGCTGGTAGCCGTCGCGGACTGAGAAGGAAAGGCCCATACCCTCCCGTTGAGGTAGGGGAGTCGTGGTCGCCACCTGTAGTTCAATCTTCTCGTATGGCTCATATTCATCCTTCAGGCCGGAGACTGTGAGGGTGGGCTTCGACAGTTCTGGCTTCGTGACGAAGAAGAGACGGTCGGCATAGACGCGTCCCTGCGTATCGAAGACTGTCACCTGATGGATGCCGACAGGCAACTTTGAACTTTGAACCCTTTGCACCTTTTGCACCTCATAGAACTCTTCCACCTTCCCCTCATGCATTATGGTCATCGCGAGGTTTTCGGGGCTGAGATCTCCGGCTATCTGCGTGCTGAGAACCCAGTCGTCCCCGTCCTGCTTTACGTTCAGTACAACCCCCTGCTCATCGGGTTTAGGCAGCTTAGCCGAGACTTTCTTTCCGTCCTTTGCCGTAAAGGTGACTTCCCGTTCCATACCGTGCTCTGGAGTTATGGTGAAAACGCCTCGCCCGCGATTGACGGCGGGTATAGTTTCGCCACCAATATTCAGCGTTCCCTCCAGTTCTTCCCCGTCATTCCACTTAGCCTCGAAGGCCACTCGGTTCGGTACGCTTGCCACCAGGTTGCCGCCTTCGGGGAAAAGGGCAAGTGTAAGTTCGCGCTCTTCCTCGTCCATGTCCTTCTTGAAGTAGCGGCGCATGATGCGGGCAGTCATGTTTCGCTCGGGGTTTTCCTTGTCGGTCGGTTTGTCATAGACAGGGAATACGCGGCTGTAAAGCTTGTAGTAGTCTTTGTAGTAGTCTTTCTCCAGCCCCTTATTTAAGAACCACTCTTTTGATGCCCTTCCATGCTTATGCTCATATAGGCCCCAGTTGAGTTGCCAACGGGTATAGGCTCGCAGTTCATAGAAGCCGCTATACTGGATAGGACTGTTTAAGGCAAAGAACCCGTTGCCGCGCCCATCCTTTATCTCAATAAGCTTGCGCTCCACCAGATAGCCGTCGTTGTTATACAGCTCGGCATAGAGCACGCCGCTAACCTTGGAGGGAGTGTCCGTATTCGTCTGCCTGGTATATGCCGAGAACCAGATGGTATCGCCCAGAAAGTAGGAGGTATTGTCCATGTGGACGAACACTTTCTCCTGCGGAATCGTTTTGCCGAAAGCCGTAAGGCGCTCCCGGAAACCATTAAACGACCCTCTCTCTGATGAAGAAGGCGAGATCGTGTCAGCCAGCTCTTTCTTAGAAACCTTCCATACAAGTTCTTCCTCCCGTGCCGTCCGCTGTACTATTTCCTCCTTCCACAGATTTGGATTATACCCTGCCTTATCAATGAGTTCAAAGAGATTATCAGATCTGCCGCTGTTCTTGGGATTCCTGCTTTCCAAATCTTCTATTTTGTATAGGAAAGAGTGCGTCTTCATATTGCCACATACCAAAGTCTGATTTGCTGATACGACTTCGGTATAGCCCTTTTCATGAGAATAATCCACACTCATACAAAGCTTTACCGGTTCTTTTTCCCGTCTCATATCACGAGCGACTTCTAAGGTGGCATTCAATATTTCTCCTTTGAAATGTAGCACATGAAAAGTTTTTGGTTCAACATATAAATCACCTGTCAGAATCCAGCGTTTGAGCATTCGTGACCTTTCTGAAGGTGCAAACCGAATTTTGTATACCTCTGAATTGTCAGCAGATCTGATGACTTCACATGACAGAGCGTACTTATCATCAAGATATATTTGGTCTGTTTTTTCTATCAGGGGAGTGGTCAGTGCATTCCAATATGCGGATTCTTTTATTATCGGTCCCAGTTCCAATAGATGATGAAGGTTGGACGCGTCAAACAGAGAGTTTCTCATTATATCTTCGCTTTGTCTGAAACGTCGTCCATTGGAAACAAGGATACTCCGAAGATTAACGGCCGACTGTCCCTCTACAAAGGCTTCAGCCAGTTCCTGCTCTTCAGAAAAGGTGGTATTAAGGCGGTAAAAATATTTTCCCCTTCTTTTCCTTTCTCGCCGATATTCTTTATTGATATTTTGGGAAACTTTTTTTATGATGTCCAGGATGGGCATCACCGTAACTTCATGGAGGACATTCGTCAGTGGCCTCATCTCGATTCTTAAAGGCAACTCGCCTGCTCGTAACATCATTGGCTCGTATCCGATGAAAGTTACCTTCAGAGAGTCATTCGCATCAGTTGAGATGGTAAAATTACCATCTGCATTTGTGAGTGTTCCATGATTTTCAGAGACATAGATACTGACGTATGGCAATGGCTCACTCGTCTCGGCATCCACTATCTTGGAATGAAATTCCCTCTGTGCCCAGCTGCAGATGGCAAGCAGCATCAGCCACAAAAAGGTGAAAGTTCTCTTCATATAACTATAGGGTCTTTTACGTTTCTGCAAAGATAATGTTTTTACCTGCGACTTATTAAATAAAGTATATCTTTTCTTGCTTAACCTGCCATTTTGCAGTATGGAGTGAACAAACAAGGCCGGACCCCGCCGGGATTATAGACCGCGTTTCTGCAATCTGTGGCGTAGGAAGCCTAAAACAACGCCGTTGTTCCGTTAAAACATCGGTGTAGGAAAGGCAAAACAACGCCGTTGTCTGAGTCTTCCCAAGCAAACCACTAAAATCAGTGTACAGCACATGGAACTTATTCCTCAGAGTTTTCTGTATAATTCCTCTATAATTTCTCTATAAAGTCTCTATTATATAGGGATAGAGATCTTATAGAGGTTTTATAGAGAGTTTATAGCTTCTTTACTTAGGTTTTACTGAGATCGTACTTTACTGTTCTTTAGGTTTTAGCTCGGCCGGTATGAGCTTTGCCCCAAAAGTCGTCTACTGTTAATATAATGTGTTCTGTGCAGAATCGGGTCTTCGTCCTTGCAGAACGTATATTTCACTTTTCCTGGGAGCAGATTCTCCAGTATACCATTCTGGTAGGGCGCAATCTCACACAGATAAATGTTGGCCTTGAAGTTTGTTGCCAGATACTCTGTAATGGCAAGAGTATTTTCAAGACGCTCCAAAGTATCCAGTTTAACAATAAGGTATATGCCTAAACTATTCATATATAAAGTTATAATACCTTTTTCACTACAATATTTGTCCCACGAAACTGCTCAAGAACGGTTCCATCGTAAAGCCCCATGTCCCATTCTTATAAAGCGTTCCACGCAGGTAGCCACCTGGTAGAGGTTGCCCATCCGAAGTCCAATAACGCACAAAAAACTTGGGCGGGAGCTGGCGAAGCGCTTCCCTTATCTGCATGAAAGCTTCTTTC
>JAILKU010000039.1 GCA_024693505.1 Bacteroidaceae bacterium
ACGGTCTGCAGCCCGTAGTCCGAACTGACAATAATACCGAAATAATCAGCAAAGAACTTCTCGGCGTTGAATTTCGCCGGCAGCTTGTAGTCCTGGTCTGTCAGAGTCACATTATGCATCCTCTCATCGAGGGCATAGATCCTAGGCTTGTCCTTGCCTTCGCTCTTTGCAAGCATATACCAGCGCTGCTTGAACAACTTAAGGCAGTAAGGCTTCGCCCTGTAGGTGTTCGGCTCGTCACGCCAGAAACTCTGATAGGTCATCTCAATCTGTTTGCCGTCACGCATGGCGTTCACGATGACCGGGAGCCACTTCTGCGAAGACGGAATCTTCTCAAAGAGAATGCGGTCACGCATATCCTTCGTCTCGTTGAGCAGGTTGTTCATTGACAGAGACTCCAGGAGCCATTGGCGGATGCCGTCCGCTTCCAGATCATCGCTATTGGCGATGTAATATCCCAATGAGCGGTCACACTTGATCTCGATGCCGAAGGTGTCAAAAATGGCCTCCCTGTGATTGTGGAAAGTCCTTTCGGGCAGGTAATTTTCCCCGACCGTGTTCAAGGGGCTACGCGACCAAAGGTAGCTGATGTCCTTGAATGAGATATGCCCGTGTCGGTTGATGACATCGATCAACCAAACGTACCTGTCGAAATAGTTCTTAGCCATATATAAGCGTTTTGTTGGTTTCTATGTTGCAAAGATAATGGATTTTATTGCCAAAAAGTGGCAGGATGCTGTTTTTTCTAGACATCAGAAGCCGATCCTCCTTCTTTCCTGACCTGAGCCCCTTTCTTCCTCGCAGCAGTACCGGAGCAATTCTTCGATTTCTGGTTCTGCGCCCGAGAGTATACTTTGTATAGTCTTTTTCCTCACAATGTTTTCAATCTGGCCGCCGCTGAACTCAAATTTGCTCGCCAGATAATTGGCGTCAACATCTGATAGCTCGGGCATCATTTCTTTCCAAATCTGGCTCTTTACAGCAGCTGAAGGCTTGTCAAAATGCACCTTATAGAGGAAGCGCCGTTCAAACGCTTTGTCGAAATTCTCGGACAGGTTGGTTGTGGCAATCAGGATTCCCTGCAGATCTTCCATCTCCTGGAGTATTATGTTCTGCAGGCTGTTTTCCATCTTGTCCACGGCGTCTTCGGCTCCAGATTTTCTGACGCCAAATACTGCGTCGGCTTCGTTGAAAAGCAGGATTGGTGTTACTTTGGAATCCCTCACCAACCTCCTGTACTTTGAGAATAGGCTCTTGAGATTCTTTTCACTCTCTCCCACCCACATACTTTTCAACTTAGTAACATCTGCCATTATTATATCCCGCCCAGTCTGCCTGGCAAGCTGGTAAACAGTTTCGGTCTTGCCGGTTCCCGGGCTTCCGTAGAATAAGCAGGTAAAGCCGCTGCGCATGCCCTTTTCCTTCAAAGCAGTACGGATATGTCCATATCTTTCTTCGGATAAAAGGCTGGAGAGTGTGCCCACTTCACGCCCCAAGGCATCGTCATAAAACAGTTTCTTTTCAGCAAGGTCTTCGTGCTTAAGTGTACCAGCCATCGGTGTTTGCTCTGGCAATCCACCCAGGTCAGCCCAGATTTCTTCTTTTACGGGGTCATCAATTTTGAAGTGGTCCTTTACAAAGAGGCCATCTCGGCTTACGTACACGACAACATGTTTCTTCTGGAGGTCAAGTTCCTCATCCCTATAGCATTGCTGAATTTCTTCCATATCCCGCTCTGCGAAGAAATTCCTGAAATCCCACCACCAACAATCATCGTCATTACAGGAAAAATAACGGTAGCACATTGCGTAGAAGAGAAACCTTTCTTGAGGGACCATGCTATTCTCATAGTCATTACATTGCCACTTGTCAAAATCGTCCCTTTCATAGAAATCAAACAAGGCGTCTCCTTTGGTTAGTATGCCATATTTGCTCGCCGTTTTAGCAATGCTGGTGTCAGGATTCCTCTGGAGCATATCATCTATTCTTAAGAGAGCCAGCATAGCATCCTGAGTTTCGTTTTCCATTGCTTTAAACAGATTGCTTATCCGGGAAAGTATAGCATAAGTGGTCAGGTTTTCATTGGAGGGTTTGTGGAAAGCGACATTGCGTTCCAGGCATTTCTGCACTTCCTCCCCAATTTGGATTTTGCCCCAGCGACAACGCTGAATCAAAAAAGCTCTTTCTAGGGCTTTTAGGTCTTCTTCATAAGACAGCAATTGGACAAAGTTTGTTTTCAATGCACGGGAAAGATCACTCTTTGAGAACTCGTCCCCCTTTGACATATCCAGAACTATAGCAAATAGCACAGCCTGTTTTGGCGTGATTTCCAACTGTTCCGCTAAGTATTTAGCTTCTCTCTGAACCTTCTTTAATAACGCATCGTCATAAGAATAATACGCGCTGTCCCATCTGTGTTCATCCTCGTGGCGCGCGACATCAATGATATTCGTAAGTGCCGATAGAACAGTTCTTTTACTTCTTGTTGCCATAATCTTTTCCTTTTGGTTTCGCCTGCAAAGGTATACAACGCCTTTGCCAAAAAGTGGCAGTATGCAAAAAGGTGGAATTTTAGTATTTTTGTCTTTGGAGTATTATGGTTTCCCAACACTGCCAGACTCTGGCGTTTTGATTCAGTATTTTTGCGGCCACAACCAAACAATAACAGCAATGGCAAAAGTATTCAAAGTTATCCCCAAGCGCATCAAGAGGTCCAACGGCCTTGTGCTGACTCCGGATATGTCCGTGATTGTTACAACCCAGCAGCACATGACTTCTCCTTTCAACAACGGAGCTAAGGAGCTGAAAGAAGTCTATATGCGAATCTACGGCTTCGACTATCAGAAGGCCTGTTGCCAGCAGGCAGATTTCACTTTCGAGGTCCTCGGTTAAAGCGAAGGGTTGGCCGCTGAGGTCAACCCTTTTCTTTATAATAATCGAGACACTCTTGCAACGAAGATAGGGCCTGTTTCCGATAAGAATCCTTAGTAAAGAACTGTTCCTGGACGCTTCCTGAGACATCGTCCTTTTCCACTCTTACCCAGATCCATTGGTTGGTCTCCATCGGAGCCATACACATCCATGCTTCCAGTGTCACGACATTCGCGTTCAATCGATGGTATGATACATCTTCGATGAGCAGCGATTTGCTTTGTTCCTCGGAAAGTCCTTTGAATATTCCCTTCAGGAAATCTTCGAGCGGCGCTTTCTCAAATGCGCCAAAAATGCTGAGATACTTCGTGTTATCCATACAATCTGTTCTTGTTGATGCTGCAAAGGTAGGCTTCTGGAATGCCAAACAGCGGCAGGGATACAAATACCTCACTTTTTTCGTGGGAAATAATGCGCTGCCGGATTTTGGCACGAACGCCGTTTACCTTTGTCCCCGTGAAAATGACATAAAGTATGGGAAAAACATTGCACATCATCCCTTCAGGAATCATCTGGCCCCTCATC
>JAILKU010000047.1 GCA_024693505.1 Bacteroidaceae bacterium
TTCGGGCAACGGTCCAGTGGATGCGGCCATCCGCGCCCTGAAGACCATCATCAAGCGCCAGATGACCCTGAAGGAGTTCACCATCCAGGCCATCTCGAAGGGAAGCGACGATGTCGGAAAGGTCCACATGCAGGTTGAGTACGACGGTCATCTCTACTACGGCTTCGGCGCCAATACTGACATCGTAACAGCCTCCGTCGAAGCATACATTGACTGTATAAACAAGTTTAAGTAAGAGACCCTCCCCCATGAATACATTATTTGACAAGATATGGGACCGCCACGTGGTACAGAACGTGCAGGACGGTCCCACACAGCTATATATAGACCGGCTCTATGCCCACGAGGTTACCTCGCCCCAGGCATTCGACACGCTTCGCGACAAGGGCATTCCCGTTTTCAGGCCCAATCAGGTCTTCGCCATGCCCGACCACAATACGCCCAGCGACCAGCAGCAGGAGATTCACGACCCTGTCGGACGCAAGCAGGTGGAGGCTTTGGCGCGTAATTGCCGGGAGTTCGGCATCCGCCACTTCGCTATGGGCACCAAGGACAACGGCATCATTCACGTAGTAGGTCCCGAGAAGGGCTTGTCGCTGCCTGGCATGACAATCGTCTGCGGAGACTCCCATACCAGCACTCACGGCGCAGTTGGCGCCCTGGCAATGGGCATCGGCACCAGCGAGGTGGCCCAGGTGCTGGCCAGCCAGTGCATCCTGCAGAGCAAGCCCAAGAGCATGCGCATCAACATCGAGGGCGAGCTGCAGCCGGGGGTGACGGCCAAGGACATCGCCCTTTACATCATGTCGCAGATGACGACCAGCGGAGCCACAGGCTACGTGGTGGAGTATGCAGGCAGCACCATCCGCAACCTCTCCATGGAGGGACGCCTAACCCTCTCGAACCTCAGTATCGAGATGGGCAGCAGGGCAGGCATCATAGCTCCAGACGAAGTGACCTTTGCCTACCTGAAAGGACGCGAGTATGCGCCTAAGGGAGAGGACTGGGACCGTGCAGTAGAGGAATGGCGACAGCTGAAGAGCGACGAGGATGCCGTCTTCGACAAGGAGGTTACCTATCGGGCCGAGGACATACAGCCTCGCATCACCTACGGCACGAACCCAGGAGCAGGCATTGCCGTCGATGAGTGCATCCCCCAGCTGGAGGACATTCCCGAAAGCGAGCGCGCCGGATTCCTGCAGCAGCTGGATTACATGCAGTTCCAGCCCGGTCAGCGACTGGAGGGCACACCTGTGGACTACTGCTTCCTGGGTGCCTGCACGAACGGCCGCATCGAGGACTTCCGCGCCTTTGCCAGCATCGTGAAAGGGCGGCAGAAGGCTCCAGGCGTGGTGGCCTGGCTCGTGCCTGGCTCGTGGCTGGTAAGACAGCAGATTATAGACGAGGGCATAGACAAGATACTGGAGCAGGCAGGCTTCGAACTGCGACTGCCCAGCTGCTCGGCCTGCCTGGCCATGAACCCAGACAAGGTGCCGGCCGGCAAGCTGTCTATCTCCACTTCGAACCGCAACTTCGTGGGCCGTCAGGGACCTGGTTCGCGCACCATTCTGGCCTCCCCCCTTACCGTTGCCGCCAGTGCCGTGACGGGCGTAGTGACTGACCCCAGGAAACTAAACATACTGCAATGAAACAGAAATTCGACATCATACAGAGCACTTGTCTGCCCATCGCGATAGACAACTGCAACACAGACCTGATTATTCCGGCCCGCTATCTGGCCAGCACGACGAGAGACCCCAAGTTCTTTGGCGACGCCTTTATGCATGACCTGCGCTTCGACTCCGAGGGAAAGCCCGTTGAGGACTTCGTGCTTAACCGTCCTGAATACAAGGAGGCTCCTCGCCAGGGCGTTCATGAGATTATTGTAGGCGGACAGAACTGGGGCTCAGGCTCCAGCCGCGAGCATGCTGCATGGGCCATTGCCGGCTATGGCGTCAGGGTGGTCATCAGCAGCAGTTTTGCCGATATCCATCGCAACAACCTGCTGAACTGCTTCGTCCTGCCTGTTGTCGTCAGCCCCGAGTTCCAGCAGGAACTGTTTGCCACGATAGCCAAGAACCCGCGCACAATGGTCCGGGTGGATTTGCCGGCACAGACGGTAACGAGCCTGGAGACGGGGCACTGCGAGCACTTCGAGATAAACTCCTACAAGAAGTACTGCCTGATGAATGCCTATGACGACATTGACTTCCTGCTGGAGGACAAGGAGAAGATTGAGAAATGGGAGAAAGCCCACAAGTGATGGAACGACAGGAACAGGCCACTGAGTTCGCCAGGGCGCTTTGCCGCTACGTGGCGCAGGAACTTCGGGATCAGGATGGAGAGTATGTGCGCGGCGCGGTCAAGGTGGCCGATGCCAGAAACCACCTCTTCATGCCCCTGCCTCATCAGGGTACAGACGAGTCGGTGGATATATATGCCCTTGCAGACCTCTGCCATGTAGATGACGATATGCAGACGGTGCCCGACCTGAATAGGGCGCTGGGCGTAGCAAGGAACTATTTTTGAGGGCTCAAAGTTCAAGGTTGAGCTACGCTCTACTCCCTTCGCGACTCGGGAAACTTCAAGCAAGCTTGGTTTCCGCTCGCTGCTCTAGGAGTTCAAGGTTCAAAGTTCAAAAGTTCAAAGGAAACAAGATGCGAAAAGACAAGATTAGGTTATTCTCTTTCTTCCTGGCGGTCCTGCTGACGGGCTCAATGGCGATGGCACAGGAAACGCAGGACGGCAAGGCCGGTTGGCTGTGGGAAGTGAGCGGCAACGGACTGGCTGAGAAATCTTATTTGTTCGGCACGTGTCATGGCGACGGCATCAGTTTTACCGACGAAGAGATATACGGCAACATCCCTGGCCTTGCCGATGCACTCGACGAGGCGAAGGCCGTCTTCTTTGAAACCGACATGGGTTCCAAGGAGATAAGCGACGAAGAAAAGGAGAAGATAAAACAACTTATGGGCAAAATCTATAAACCAGGTCCGGAGTATATGATGCCCGAAGGCGTGTTCTACAAGCCGCTCTTCGACAGTGTCGCACACTTCAACGAGGTCAACAAATTCATGACGTACAAAATGAAGGACGTGGAGTACTGGAAGAAAACGCCCGGCTACTGGTGCATCCGTCTGTTTATGTATTGGTTCTCGAAGGCAAGGATGTGCAGGGCGGTGGATGGCGCCCTGTTCGAGGAAGCCAAGAAACGCGGGAAGGAAATCGGCGGGCTTGAGACGCTTGCCTTTGGGATGGGAAAGTTAATGCCCTTGTATTCCGATACGGAATCAATTGACACACTTTCCATGAAGGAGCAGGCAAAGATAATTTATGAGCTAGTTCATGTATTTGACAACGACAGCATCTTCAAAAAACCAAAGCTTCACAAAGTCTATCTGGAGAACGACACAAGCAAGCTCCAGCGTTATTTCGAGGAAGGCGCCCAGGAGATGAATATACGACTTGAGGCTATGGGAAGCAAAGGAGATGAAGCGAAAAAAGCAATGGGCGAGATGAATGACTACCAGAACAAGCACCTTCTTCGTGAGCGGAACGAGGCCTGGATACCCGTCATCAAGGAGAACATAGCCTCCCGTCCCTGCCTGATTGCCGTCGGCTGCCGCCATCTACTGGATGCCGATGGGCTGATTGCCATGCTTCGGCGCGAGGGATACAAGGTAGAGCCTGTGAGATGAGAGGTTCAAGAGGTTCAAGAGTTCAAGGGGTTCAAGAGTTCAAACTTCAAAGAGTTCAAGAGTTCAAAGAGTTCAAGAGGTCAAACATAAAGAGCAATAAGAGTGGAAGGACGATGGATTGAGATAATGGATACCACGCTGCGCGACGGTGAGCAGACGAGCGGAGTAAGCTTCATGCCTCATGAGAAGCTCGTGATTGCGCGCGCCTTGCTGCAGCACGTCAATGTGGATCGCATTGAGGTGGCCAGTGCGCGCGTATCCGAAGGTGAACTGGAGGCCGTGAAGAGTATCACGCGTTGGGCGCGCCAGGCAGGACGTCTGGATAGTGTCGAGGTCCTGGGCTTCGTGGACGGAACGGCCAGTGTGGACTGGATCGTGGAGGCTGGAGGCTGCCGGCTGAACCTGCTCTGTAAGGGAAGCCTGAAGCATTGCACCGGCCAACTGAAGAAGTCGCCCGAGGAACATATCGCCGACATACGGAATGTGGTGGCCTATGCCCAAGAGAAGGGGGTAGGCGTAAATCTCTATCTCGAGGACTGGAGCCGAGGCATGAAGGAAAGTCCCGAGTATGTCTATCAGATGGTAGATGCCTTGCAGGATGCCGGCATCGACCGTTTCATGCTGCCTGACACCCTGGGCATCCTGAACCCCCTGGACCTCATCAGCTATATGCGCCTGATGCGTAAGCGCTATCCTACGTTGCGCTTTGATTTCCATGCCCATAACGATTACGACCTGGCCATCAGTAATGTGCTGGCTGCCGTATTGAGCGGTTGTCAGGGTATCCATACAAGTGTCAACGGACTGGGCGAGCGGGCCGGAAATGCTCCCCTTGCCAGTGTGCAGGCCATCCTGAAGGACCAGTTCGAGGCACGCACCCATATTGATGAGAGCCGCCTGAACGAGGTGTCGCGTCTGGTGGAGAGCTATAGCGGCATTGCCATTCCGCCCAATCAGCCCATCACTGGCGACAGCGTCTTCACCCAGGTGGCCGGCGTGCATGCCGACGGCGACAACAAGGCCGGACTCTACCAGAACGACCTGCTGCCTGAGCGCTTCGGCCGCAAGCGGGCGTATGCCTTGGGGAAAAATTCGGGGAAGGCAAACATCCTGCGCAACCTGGAGGAGCTTGGGCTCGAGCTTACACCCGAGCAGACGCGTCGGGTAACGGAGCGCATTATCGAGTTAGGAGACAAGAAGGAACTGGTGACGCAGGAGGACCTGCCCTTTATCGTGAGCGACGTGCTGAAGCATGCAGCTCCCGAGGAGCACGTCAGGCTGTTGTCCTATGTCGTGACAACCGCCTACGGTCTGAAGCCGATGGCCAGTATCCGTCTGCAGATTGACGAGCAGACATACGATGAGAGTGCGCACGGCGACGGCCAGTTCGATGCCTTTGTCCGTGCCATCCGCCATATCTATCGCGAGAAACTCGACCGCCAGTTCCCCTGGCTGACCAACTATACGGTAACCATTCCGCCCGGCGGGCGTACAGATGCCTTCGTGCAGACGGTGATTACATGGAACTGGGAAGGGCGTGTCATCCGTACCCGAGGCCTGGATGCCGACCAGACAGAGGCAGCCATCAAGGCCACCATCAAGATGTTGAATATAATAGAAAACGATTATAAAAAGGTATGAAACTGAAGATTGCAGTGCTGGCCGGTGACGGAATCGGCCCCGAGATTATGGAGCAGGGCGTGGCTGTCCTGTCGGCTGTAGCCGAGAAGTTCGGTCACGAAGTGAGTTACAAGGAAGCGCTTTGCGGTGCGCATGCCATTGACGAGGTGGGCGATCCCTTCCCCGAGGAGACGTATCAGGCCTGTAAGGAGGCCGATGCCGTGCTCTTTGCCAGTGTGGGCGACCCCAAGTTCGACAACGATCCGACGGCAAAGGTGCGTCCCGAGCAGGGCCTTCTGGCCATGCGCAAACGGTTGGGCCTCTATGCCAATATCCGTCCGGTGGAGACGTTCGACTGCCTGATCCACAAGTCCCCGCTGAAGGACGAGCTGGTGCGCGGCGCCGACTTCATCTGCATCCGCGAGCTGACGGGCGGCATGTACTTCGGAGAGAAGAAGGAGGGCACCGATGAGGCATGGGATACAAACTACTACAGCCGGCCCGAGGTGGAGCGCATCCTGCGTGTTGCCTATCAGTATGCCCGCCAGCGTCGCCGTCACGTCACGGTTGTCGATAAGGCCAACGTCCTGGCTTCCAGCCGTCTGTGGCGCAAGGTAGCCCAGGAGGTTATGCTGGAGTACCCCGATGTTGAGACTGATTTCATGTATGTCGATAACGCGGCGATGCGCATGATTCAGGATCCCCGTTTCTTTGATGTAATGGTTACGGAGAATACGTTCGGCGACATCCTTACCGACGAGGGTTCGTGCATCACCGGCTCCATGGGTCTTTTGCCCAGTGCATCCACGGGTTCCAGCACGCCCGTCTTCGAGCCCATCCACGGTTCGTGGCCTCAGGGCAAGGGACTGAACATCGCCAATCCGCTGGCTCAGATCCTGAGTGTTGCCATGCTCTTCGAGTACTTCAACCTCCAGGACGAGGGACGTCTCATCCGTGAGGCCGTCAGTGCTTCGCTGGCTGCAAACGTTCGGACGCCCGAGATTCAGGTGGAAGGTGCGCCGCGCTACGGCACTCGCGAGGTAGGGCAGTGGATCGTGGACTACATCCGCAAGGCCTGAAGAGTTCAAGAGTTCAAAGGTTTAAAGGTTCAAGAGTTCAAGGGTTCAAGAGTTCAAAAGGTTTAGCTGCGCTCTACTCCCTTCACGACTCGGCATAGCTCAAAAAAGTTTGGCTCAGCACTCGTTCCAGAGGTCTACCTTAACTTTACATGAATAGACACACTCTTCTCTTGCTGCTGTTGCAGCTTGCAGTCATCTGCCGGGCCGACCGCGATACGACTCCCGGCTGGCTCACCGACATGCTCAACCAGAGTCTGGAGCGTGCTGTCGGGCGCAAGGGGGACAGTGCGCCCCCCGACAGCCTGTGCTACGGCCGCAACGAGACACGTTTTGCCAGCGTGCCCAAGTTCGGCGGCTACCTTGTCGGACAGTATCAGTACTTCAGTCAGGCGGGAGCTCATGGCGGACCGGGCTTCTCCGCCCGCTACATCCGTGCCTATGTCTCGGGTACTCTGCTGCGCGATTTCTCGTATTACGTCCAGATGGAGCTCAAGGGGAAGCCCGGCCTGCGCGACTATACCATCAGCTGGCAGCGGTGGCCCGAACTGCGCGTCACCCTTGGACAGACCGATCGCTTCTTTACCTTCGAGAGTCCGATGAGCCTGTGGAAGGTGGGCGGATGGGACTACAGCCAGATGGTAAACAACCTGAACGGTGCAGGCGACTACTGCGGAGAACCCAATATGAACGCACGCGACCAGGGACTCATCCTTCAGGGCGACGTGCTTCCCCTGGGGTCAAAGGGTCTGCGCCGCCTGCGCTATACGGCAGCCGTCTATAACGGCAACGGCATAAACCAGGGCGACAACAACCGCCGCAAGGACCTTGTGGGTAACCTGCAGGTGCAGCTTGCCGAGGATCTTTGGCTGGGCATCTTCGGATGGAAGGGAACCTATACGCAGGACGGCATTACCGTGGGCCGAAACAGGTGGAGCACGGGCCTCAACTACGAGCATGAGGGATGGACGGCACGGGCTGAGTACGCCCACAATACAGGGCATCGCATCAGCGACTACCAGTCAGCGACCGGACTCTGGACGGGTACGGGCCGTGCCGATGCCTGGGTGGTGACGGCCGGCGTACCCCTGACGCGCTGGCTCAAGGCGTACCTCATCTATGACGCCTACCGCTCGCAGGCCACCTTCTCCACCATGCGCACCGCCTATAACGCGGCCCTCAGCATACAGCTCCACCGCAACCTGCTCTTCAAGCTCCACTACGCCTTCATCGACGACCGTCCCTCCCCGGTCGACCGCTACTACAGCGAACTGTCCGCGCAGGCCTACATCAGGTTCTAGGCCCTTTAGTGGATTGTTCTTCGTCATGGCGCCCAACCGCGCCGATTGTTGTACATAAAGCTTAATCCTGAATATGGAATTCCGTGAAATGAGGCGCAAGCGCCAGCAACTCCCCACCGGGGAAAGCATCGAAATACTGCGTCGGGCCACGTCGGGCACCCTGGCTCTGCTGGGCGACGGCGGCTATCCCTATGCCGTTCCCCTGAGCTATGTCTGGGCCGACGGACGGCTCTATTTCCACAGCGCTCTGGCGGGTCACAAGGTGGATGCCGTCAGGGCCTGCGACAAGGCGAGCTTCTGCGTCATCGAACAGGACCTGGTCCAGCCGGAACACTACACCACGCATTACCGAAGCGTCATTGCCTTCGGCCGCATCCGTATCGTCGAGGACGAGGCGGAGCGCCTTTTAGCCGCCCGTCTGCTGGGCAACCGCTACAATCCAGGCAACGGGGAGAGTCTGCAGAAGGAACTGGAGAAAGGTCTGGCCCGCATGCTTGTCCTCCGCTTCGAAATAGAGCACCTCACGGGCAAGGAGGCAATTGAACTCGTGGCTCAAAGCAGGCATTAAGGTCTCCGTCTCCCATACCGTCTTAAGGCCCCCGACAGACCGCTGAAAAAACAACGCCGTTGTTTTGCCGTTTCTACACCGATGTTTTGGCGAAACAACGGCGTTGTTTTTGTCTTCCTGTGCCGTGGCCGCATTTTAAGCCTTCCTTCTCCGGATGAAATAAATACTTCATACAATGCTTTGCCGTTTCGTGGAAAAGATGTACCTTTGCTCCCGAAAGCTTAAAATAACTATAAAAAGAGAGTGAAATATGCACAGGATCATCATCATCATCCTGCTCTCCCTTGTCGCCATGACGGGGAAGGCACAAGTGAAGTCAGGGCTCGACCTCTGCCTGAGGGACGAGGCAACGGGCGAATGGCTTATAGGGCTGTTTGACGACTACGCCATCTACGACCGCGACTATTGGGAATATGCCGAGGCCAGGAAGGGGCGCCTGGTGCTGACTAAGGACGGGCAGCGCATGGAAGTGAGGCTGAAAAAGAATGCCGTAACCATCGACGGCAGGAAGTACAAGACGTCCGTGCTGGCCTCGAAGGCCCTGCCCGATTACCCCACCAAGGACGAGGCAGCATGGCCCGGCGGCATACATGCCGTGGAGGACAGCCTCACCCTGCGTGTCTGTGTCCGCACAAGGAAGGAAGATGTTGAGTTAGGTGTCTTTATTAACCGTCTGATTGACGAGAAGTCCGTCCGCGAATTTGCGAAGCCCGATGGCCGGGGCCGCCTTGAGGTGAAGATGCCCGTGAGCGGCCCGACCCTGTTGATGATGCGTAATGAGTTCGAGCATCAGCTGGAACACTCCTATTTCTGGAAGCTGGCTGTGGAGAACGGAGATACGCTGTTGCTTTACATCGACGACGTAAACGACCGCTCTTATGTGATGGGAGGCAAGTATGCCCGGTTCAACAACGAGCTTTTAGGCGGCGACTTCCACCCCCGTTTCGTGCAGGGTGGCGAATTGACCATCGACAGCACGATAACCGAGCAGCGCCGATATATGGCTGAGTGCCAGACGAGGCTGGACTCGCTCAATGCCGCCCGTCCGAACCTTTCACGCCGCTTCCGGTCTTATTACAAGGATGATATACGGAATCAGTTTGCCTATCCTATGCTACTCAAGTGCATTTGGCCCTCTGCAGGTGAGAGCCAGAGGGATGTGCTCGGCAAGGCCGAGGCCGAGCTGAATCCGATGCAATGGACCAAATCGGAAGTTCCCCTGATGTGTCGAGACGAATTTATATTTAATGCCGGCTATTATATCATGGCTCAGGTGGATGCGAAAATCCCTAAGCTAAAGGACCCGTCCGATTTTATATACCAGCTACACCAGGATGGCAAGGTGCAGCTGACGGAGGAAGAAGTGCGGAAGGTAAGGAACTTTCAGAATTTGCTCGGCAAGAAGAGCGGCGACGACGTATTGAACAAAGCGTTCCAATCCGACATCATCCCCATCCTGGGCAAGCCCCTCATTACACAATATTGGGAATGGGACCGGAGCGAGAAGAGCACGCCTATAATGATGGACGTCATTAATTCGCTCGACATGGACGAGGCATCACGTGAGATTCTCAAGGCACAATACCTCATGAAAGCCATCGACGGCAAGAGTCATGTGGCCTCGCCGCGTGTAATGGAGCTGGCGCATCGGGAGGTTCGGCATCCCATTCTCATCCGGGCCATAGATGACGCCAACCAGCGCATTGCCGACTTCCTGGCCGAAAACCAGCGCCGGAAGGCGGAGACGGCCCCAGTAGCAGGCTCAATTGCCTCGCTACGCGTATCGGAGGAGGAGCTGAAGGACATCGCAGACGGCAAAGCCCTCTTTGACCGCATCGTGGCACCATTCCGCGGATACGTCGTTTATGTGGACGTCTGGGGCACGTGGTGCGGTCCATGCCGTGCCGAAATGGAGAATGTTCCCGACCTGAAGAAACAGCTTGAGGGCAAGCCCGTAGTCTATCTCTATTTCTGCAACAAAAGCCCCGAAGAGGCTTGGCGCACCTTCATCAGCCAGAAGCATCTTGATACCGACAATGCCATACACTATAATCTGCCCGATGCACAGGAAAGTGCCATAGAGAGGTATCTGGAGGTCTATGGCTTTCCCACCTATCGGCTTGTGGATACTGCGGGCCGCCTCGTGCCGGGCGGCGCACCCCGACCCAGCAACATCAGCGGCGCGGTCTCGGCTGTTGAGCAGTTGCTGAACCCCTGAAACGAAAGTCCGGGCCAGGAAGGAGCGCCTGGCTGACGCCACATTCCCGGAGGGGCTTTGCGGGAGATTCGGAAAGAAGTCCACGGACTTGTTCGCAAAAGTCCACGGACTTTGGAGCAAAAGTCCACGGACTTTGGAGTAAATGTCCACGGACTTTGGAGTAAAAGTCCACGGACTTTGGAGTAAAAGTCCACGGACTTTGGATTAAAAGTCCACGGGCACGTTCCAGGATTGGGCGCAGGTCGTCGCGCAGGGCACAAACGCCGTTGCACTTCGAGTTCTTGAGCTTGCAGGCAAAGCAGCTCTTGCAACCCTTGAAGTCAATGTCATCGAGGTGTACGAGTTCTGTCTCTGCCCCTGCAGCCTGGCGCAGCTCCATTATGAATTGTGCATTATGAATTATCCTGTCCTCTCAGGCTGAGGCCACGTATCTGGACGGCGCAGTCGAAGGTGCCGGGCGTTTCCCAGCCGAAGTTCATTTCCTCTATCTGCAGATCTTCGGGCCGGGTATGGGCAAAGAGGCCGCGTCCCCTCAGGTGGTCGAGCGCCTGGCGCAGGCAGTTCAGCACATCGACTCGGGCGTGGTGCCATAGGCCGTCGGTGAAGGGACTGTCCTGCTCCTGCCAGGTCTGCGTGCCCGGAATCTGATAGATATACATGCGGGTCCCTTCGTCCCAGCTGACGATCGGTTCGGAGAACAGGCGGTCGTAGCGCCAGTCGAAGCCGAAGACGCCCAGCCAGAGGGTGGATCCGTAGTCCTGCGACTGCGGGTTGCGGTTGCGCAGCAGGAAGTAGAAGGGGCTTTGTGCCGTATGAATATCGGGTTCCAACTGAGGTCCCATAAGGTTACGGCACCAGAGGAGGCGCACCTCGAACTGCATCTCGAGGCGGGCGAGGCGGTGTAGCCGCAGGCTGTCAAACGTGGTTTCGATGAGCAGGTTGGGCCATTCCTCTCCCAGTTTGCGGGGGAAGGGGTATTCGCCTCCTGCCTGAACGCCCAGGGTGATGATGCCCTCGGCATTGCGGGCGAAGAGCAGGGACGGCGTCTGGTAGGTCTTGCCGAAGCTAGTCTCGGTTGGTCTTGCGCCGCGCGAGAGAGGTTGCCTGAAGTTCCATTGGCAAAGTTGCCAGCGGGGCGAGCCTTTCTCGTCGGTGAGGGATAGTGTGTCGAGCTTCACGCCTCGTGCCTGTTCGGCCTTCGGAGCCAGCAGTTCCACGCCCCGGCTCAGCGTAGGGTCGGCCAGGAACTCCGTCCAGTCGGCGGCGGGCTGTGCCGCCAGCAGGGGAGCGAGACAGAGGGCGAGGAGGAGGTTAAGGCTCATAGTCGATGGTTACGGTCTTACCCTTGCGGTTCTTGTAGGTAATCTTATACTTGCCTTGGAAGCCCCGGAAGGCTATCCTGCCCTGCTTGTCGGCCTTCAGGGTGAGCCGCGTCCGCCATTCGTGGTTGATGAGGCTGTCCAGCACATGATACGAGGGCTTGGGGTTGGCATCCTTGTCGAGCAGACCCGAATAGGAGGGCTCGCCTGGTGCGGCACCGCCATCGATCAGATTCCACCAGGTGATGCCCCTTACGTTGGGATGACTGAACCAGAGGCGGTATAGGTCCCTCGTCAGCTCCCTCTGCACTGCCCTTCCGTGCTCTGAGTCGTCGGGCGCGCTGATGGTAACCTCGCTGATGAGGGTGGGGCGGCCCGTCTCCTTCAGGCATTCCAGGGTGGCCCAAAGCTTCCGGGGCGAGAGGCTCTGGTTTTCGCCCCGTGCAATCTGTGCGGCCTCCTCGGGATTGAAGATATGCATCTGCACCCCGCAGTTGTCCACCTGTATGCCGCGGTCGATGAGATCCCTTACGATTTCCACGTACCGCTTGCTGGGGCCCCAGTGCATGTCGCACTCGTTGGTGTTGAAAGTGACGCCCTGCGGGAAGTACTTCATGGCCCACCGGTAGGTCTTGTAGACGTAGTCGTCGGGCATCAGGCCGCGGTTGGCCTGGTCGTAGCATTCGTTCACCACGTCCCAGTTCTGTACGCGGTTGCCGTATCGGTCGGCCAGCGTCCTGACATGGTCCTCGAACTCGCGCTCCATAGCCTTCCGGTCCTCGGGCATCCAGGTGGGATGACCCCAGGAGCGGATGCCGTAGATGATGGCGTGCCCCTTCATGTAGATGCCCCGTTGCCGGCAGAACTCCACGACGGGGTCCGTGGGCGGGCGGCGGTATTCGTAGGGACTGTCGGCCGTAAAGCGGAGCAGTCCCTTCTGCGGCTCCAGTGTTTTCCAGTAGAAGGCGATGGTGGCCTGGTTGAAAAGCTGACCGAATATGTCGGCATAGCGCCGGTTCTTCTCCGGTGTGTCGAGCTGACCGAACAGGAAGATGTTGCTTCCGAAGAGGAAGTCGCTGGTCTGCTGCTCCACGGTCACCACCGAACCGGGCTTGGCATCGGGCAGCACGATTTCCGCGTCGGCCTTGCGGTATAGCTCGATGTGCCGGTCGATGGCCTGCTGTACGCTGTCGTTCCAGAGCTGCCTGTAGCCTTCGCTCATCACATCCTGAGCCGTAACCGTGCCAGACAGCAGCAGCAGCAGTCCGCTAACAATAAACTCTTTCTTCATTATCAATACGCATTATAACATTACTCATTATTCACTAAGTCGACCTTCTCCCCAGGTCTAGTCATCCTCTCCACAATTTCTCCCGTCTTCGGATGTCGGATGCGCAGCAGGCCGCCCTTCTCGCTGAGGATGCAGAGCGAGGTGACGGTCCTGTTCTTCATCTCGGCCGAGACGAGGAAGGCGCCCCGTGCTCTGAGTCGCTCGAAACGGATGTTCCCCCAGCTGGCAGGGACCGCCGGGAAGACATTGATGACACCCGTATGGCTCTGCAGTAGCATCTCATGGATGCCGGATGCAAAGGCGAAGTTACCTTCGAGGGTGAAGGGCCGGTACAGGAACTGAGACTTCCCGCTGCGGGACTGGTCACCGTTGGCATGGAACGAGTTGCGCAAGACGAAACACTGGGCAAAGGTGCGCAGGGCCTCGCAGGCCTGTTCGCCGTTTCTGGCGCGCGCCTCGAGATTGGCCAGCCACGAGTAGGAGTAGCCGCACCAGTAGTCGGGACCGTATTCATGAAGCCCGGCCAGCGTGGCATCTATGATCTTCTGTTCCTGCGCGCTGTGGCTGATGTCGATCAGGCCGAGCGGATGGATGGCCAGGGCGTGGGAGAAGTGGCGGTGCGAACGCCGGTATGGCAGTCTGGGTGAAATGCAGAGGGCATCCTTTTCGTCGAGGGCATAGTCAGGCAACTGGGCGGCCAGTGCGTGCCAGTGGGCTGACTCACCGGTCAGTCCGAGCGAATCGGCCATCTCGCCGGCTGCCAGGAAGGCGAAGCGCGAAAGGGCGAGGTCGTAGTTGGTGAAGTCGGGGAACCAGGCCTCCAGACTGTTCTCGTTCGTTTCCGGACTGCTGGTCCATTCCAGCCGGCGCACGCCCTGTGCATCCACCGTGCTTTGCTGCTCCAGGAAGAGGGCGACATCCCGCAGGTAGGGGTAGCCTCGCTCGGAAAGGAATTCGCGGTCGGCCGAATACTTCCAGTGCAGATAGAAGTGCTGGGCGAGCCAGGCTCCGGTGGTCTGCGACATGCCGTACTGCACCCAGGCGCCCAGCGGCCGTCCGTCGAGCGTGCAGGTGCCGGGCACGTCGATGCCGTCCTTCCCGAAGAAGGTGCGGGTGAATTCGCGGTGCACCTCGCGCTGGTTCCATAGGGTATTCAGATAGGCCAGCCCCTCGTCCAGGCGGTTGCCTGTGTAGGCCGGCCAGTAGCTTAGCTGCGTGTTCAGGTCGTGGTGGTAGTCGCCCTTCCAGGGAGGGAGGCGTCCGTCGTCGGCGGTCCAGACGGACTGGAGGGAGATGGGATAGCTGTCATGCCGGCTAGCCGAACCGAACTTGTACATCTCGCGGTCGTACTGCCTTTGCAGGATGGAGTCGGGCAGGCTCACCACGGCCTGCTGCCAATAGGGGGTCCAGTAGGCCAGGTGGCTTCGGTAGCTCTTCTTCAGTCCTCGCCGCAGGGCCTGACTGACTTCCTCCGAGGCGCGCTCCGGAGACAAGGACGAGGTGATGCTCCATGCGCCGACGATGCGCCGCCCCTGCCGCTTCCATGCCACGGCAACCTCGTAACTGAAGTCGCCCCAGCCATGCTGGTGGTAGGTGATGAGGTGGTCCCGCACGTTCACCTCGCCTTGCTCATAGCCCAGCAGGGTCAGTGAGGCATCGCCCAGTCCGCCGTTGCCGATGTCGTCCGGACCGGGCTGGTAGGCCGGAGGGACGAGGCGGGGCTGGAAATCAGCGGGCACATTCTCAAAGACGAACCAGCCGACGGGGCGGTCGGCCTGGACGAAGGTGAGCAGGCGGATGCCGCTGTCCCAGCAGACCATGCAGAGGGCATTCTGAAGGAACAGGCGCGATTCGGAAACCGTTCCCCACGCCCTCGTATCGAACTCCAGGGCCGCACCGGGTATCTTGGACGGCGCAACGGACGACGTGGCCTTCCGCTCGTATTTATCAATAACCGGACCGTAGTCCCTGGCCCGTATATGCTTCGCCACCCATTCGAACGAGAAGTGATCGCCTTGGTAGCGGTCGGTAGGGCGGAGGTCCCACAAATCACTGCGGTCCAGCGAGAAGCGCAGCATGTCCCCGCGCTGCCAGACCAGGACGCCCAGTGTGGCATTGCCCAGGGGCATCGCCTCGTCCCAAACGGTGGCCAGGTCGGGGAACTGCAGGTCGCTGGCGGAGGGCTGCACCCTGAGCGGAAGCGTCCGGGAGGAGACCAGCAGGGGAATCAGGGCAAGGGCAATCAGTGTTGTCTTTCTCATCATCAGTTTAAGTTCTTTGGGTTACAAAGATAGTCAAAATCCGCGAAATGTTCATTCATACTGCCAAAAACATGTCGGAATCATGGCAAAATGGTTCAGTCAGGCACCAAAGCGCATATTAAAGTAACCTGTCTTTTGCAGAAAATGCAGAAAGAGTTCAAGAGCTCAACGGGTTGAGCTGTGCTCTATTTCTGTCACGACTCGGAGACTTCAAGCAAGGTCGGTTTCCTCTCGCTGCCCCTGGCACCCTTGCTCGCAGCCTTTGCGCCACGACAACCATTTGGCAGAAGCTCAAGATAATCAATCGGGGGCGTCCTGATGGATGCCCCCGACTTGTGTCTGATTCGCGTTGCGCCACGCCAGGCGCAAACACTTTTCCATGGATTTTCCAACCGCTCCCCTTACCATGGCAGCAGGGGTGAACCACCTGGCAAGGTAGGCCAGGGGTTGGCACCCGTGTCGTAGATCATCATTTCGGCCGAAGCCTGAAGCAGGTGGGCGCGGCCCTGCAGCTTCACGACGCGCAGGGCGGGCTTCACATATTCCTTACGGAGACGGGCTCCGCTCATTTCGTTCTTCTTCATATTCTGTTCCTCCTTCTATACATTATTTGATAATAATCTTTTTGCCGTTCTTCACGTAGATGCCGCTGCGGGGATTGCCCTGGACGCGACGGCCGGAGAGGTCGTAGAGCACGGGATCCCGGGCCTCATCGGCGTTCTCTGCCATCTCAATTGCCGTCGTTCCTTCGTCGCCAGAGAAGGGATAGAAGGCCTTGACGCCTCCACCGCCGGCAATGGTGAGATAGCCGCGACCGGCAGGGATGTCGGTACCCTCCCAATGGTAGAAGCCTACGCCGCTGCCGCCCTTGACGAGCATATAGGTATCGGCAGGTGTCGCGATGGCAGCAGTCGTACCGAGCAAGTCATTATTTGCCAGCGTGCCCGTATCTCCTTCGTAGGTCAACGTGATGGTGGGATTCGTAGATTTCAATATCACAGCATTGCCTGCAGGAATGGTCTTGTCAGCGATTTCCGTAAGTACTACTGCCGTATTGCCCGCGTTCAGCTTGGCAGTATAGACTGTCGTGTATGAATCGGCAACACAACCCGTCGAAGTATTATAGTAAGTGGCCCAATAATTGTATTCTCCGTCATCGTTCGCCGCAATGGTTGCCGTTGTCTCAGCACCTGTCCATCCAGCAGGGATACCGCTGACGCCTGTCGGCCAACCGGTCATACCATCAGCCATGATGAAGGTACCTGTTGCAGCTACGCCAGTCAGCCATTCGTCCGTACAGCCTGAAGCTAAGATGTCGGTGGCGAGGCACTTCACATAGTTGAGGTTCGAGCAACCGTCGAACATGGCAAAGTAACACTCCGTAGAAAGTGTCGGGGCAGGCAACTCCGGCGCTGTCGTCAGTCCAGTACAGTTGAGGAACATACGATGGTAGCAAATGGGAGCCAGCGTCGTGGCAGGCAACTCCGGCGCACGGGTCAGCCCCTGGCAGCCTCCAAACATGAAGGCGTAGCAGCTCTCCGTCAGGGTGGTAGCACCAAGCACGAGGTCCTTCGTCGGGTGGTTCTTGATGGTGGTGTTGGCATCAGCTGGATTGTCACTGCCGAAGAGGCAGGCGAAGTTCATTGTTCCTGTCAGGGTGGTTACATTGGCGAAGTCCCAGCTCTTTACCAAACTCATTACATTACCATAGACATAGACGTCAGCGGAACTCTTGATCTGGAAACCATAGCCAGGAGCGACGTTGCCCCAAGATGCTTGGTTACCAGAGAGACTTAACTTATTACCAGCCTCCACATCGAATGTCTTGGACACATCGGAGAAGGACGCTGAAGAGGTCATGTCTCCGTGCCGCCAGGTGTAATGGACCACAAGTCCGTTGGGGTTACTAATAGTGATGGTACCATCGGCGACAGCCTCCAATGTGAGGGCAACGGCTCCCATGTCTCCGTCGGCTTCAGTAGCCGCATTCACCGTCCAACCTGTGGGTATGCCATCGGCACCTATAGGCCAGTCACGCATCTGCGACATCTTGACGAAGGTTCCTGTAGCAGCTACGCCATCGAGCCAATTAGAAGTGGCACAGTCGAAGATGGTAGTTGCCAGACACTTCACGTAGTTCAGACTGGAGCATCCGCTGAACATCGAATCATAGCAGTTCATAGGCAAAATCTTGGCAGGCAGGTCAGGAGCGGTAGTCAAGCTCGTACAGCCATAGAACATCATGGTATAACAACCCATAGCCAACTCTGTGGCTGTCAGCCTCGGAGCTTCGACCAGACCTGTGCATCCGCTGAACATATCATCGTAGCAGTAGGTGACTAACTCCGTAGCAGGCAGGGCGGGAGCCTTGGTCAGTCCCTGACAACCTTCGAACATTCCACAATAGCAGAACTCCGTAAGCTTAGTGGCTGGCATCATCAGGTCTTTGTCGGGATGATTCTTGATGGTCGTATTGGGGTCATAAGAATCGTTCTTTGCAAACAACGCGTGGAACGTATAGCTCTTGGTCAGTTCTCTTGCCGTACCGAAGTCTGTGGCATTGACGAGACTCATGATGTTACCATATATGTAACAATCGGCAGAACTGCTGAAGTGTGTGGCATCCATTCCTTCATTACTGTAGGCCGCATTGTTGCCACGGAACTGTACCTTGTCGCCTGCAGCTACTGCAATACTGATGGGATTGGCAGCGGAAGAAGTCCATTCGCCATCGTTCTTCTTATATTGTATGGTCAGGCCCTGCGGGTTGATGATGGTGAAAGTGCCTGCAGCGATGGCCTCCATCGTGAACGGTGTTGCGCCAATATCACCGTCGGCCTCCGTAGCATTCTGAATCGTCCAACCAGAGGGAATGCCGCTGTCGCCCGCAGGCCAGTCCATAGCTGCGGATTTGACGAAGGTGCCTGTTGCAGGTACGCCTCCCATCCACTCGTCTACTGCCCCGTCTTCCGAAATGTCAGTAGCCAAACACTTCACGTAGTTCAGGCTGGTGCAGCCATAGAACATTCGGTAGTAAGCTGCGTCGGCCACTTTTGTAGCGGGTAATACAGGAGCAATCGTAAGGCTGGTGCAATCTTTGAACATACTTTGATAAACACCATGAATAAGTTTCGTAACAGGCAACTCAGGAGCGACTGTCAGGCTGGTACAACCTTCAAACATCGACATATAGCAGTCGAGGCTGCCATACTCTGTCATCGTTACCTCGTCAAATCCATATTCGTCGAACTCCGTTGTAGGCAAGGCAGGTGCTTCGGTCAGACTGGTACAGCCTTCAAACATATACATATAGCAGCCAACGGTCATCTTTGTGGCAGGCAGTGCTGGAGGTGTCTCCAGACTAGTACAGCCTGAAAACATCTCAGCATAACATTGATTGTCTAATGTTGTGGCAGGCAGTGCTGGAGGCGTCTTCAGACTAGTACAACCTCTGAACATGGCAGCATAGCATTGGTCACCTCCAGTGAGGTCTGTAGCGGGCAATGTGGGAAGCGAAGTCAGGCTGGTACAGCCTTCAAACATATTCTGATAAACACCCTGTACCAGTTTCGTGGCAGGAAGAAGATTGGAAGGCACTGTAACCAAGCTGGTGCAGTCCTTAAACATAGATGTATAGCACTGGTCTCCGCCTGTCAGGTCTGTAGCGGGCAATGTGGGAAGCGAAGTCAGATTGGTGCAGCCGGCAAACATCCAGGCGTAGCACATCAAATCCAGCTTTGCAGCAGGAAGGTAATCAGCAGGTACAGATGTCAAGCTGGTGCAATCCTTAAACATAGATGTATAACACTGGTCTCCGCCTGTCAGGTCTGTAGCGGGCAAGGCAGGAAGCGAAGTCAGGCTGGTACAGCCTTCAAACATATTCTGATAAACACCGTGTACCAGTTTCGTGGCAGGAAGGAGATTGGAAGGCACCGTAACCAAACTGGTGCAGTCCTGGAACATCTGCATATAGCAGTCGATACTGCCATGCTCAACACCTCCTTCAAAGGAATATTCCTGAAAGACCGTAGTGGGCAGGGCAGGAACGGCTGTAAGCCCTGTTCCGCGGAACATCTCTTGATAGCAACCCACAGTCATGGTCGTAGATGGCAGTTCGGGTGCCCTGGTAATGCCCTTGCAGCCGGCAAACAATCCAGTATAACAGTTGTTCGTCAGCGAAGTAGCCGGCAGCACGATATCGTTTGTGGGATGGCTCTTGATAGTCGTGACAGTCACAGGAGGATCCAAAGGTTGTGCCCCTTCTTTGCGGAACAGTTTGGCAAAGTTCCAGTCGCCAGTTATAGCGTAGTTAGTGGCAAAGTCGGTAGCATGAATCAGGCTCATGAAATTGCCATAGACATAGACATCGGCTGTGCTGGCGATATGGCTTTCATAGCCCTTGCCATTTCCATAATAAGAGGCATTATTCCCACGGAATGCCACTTTATCACCAACTAGAACGTGAATGGCATTGCCAAAAGTGTGAGGCCAGTCTCCTCCGCTTTTGATTGCAGCTTCATCCGTTGGCCACGAATAAGTCGTCCAGCTGCCATCGTTGATTTTATACTCGATTGGCGTCAAGACTACAGGATGATCATATTGATAAGTAACTGAGAAGGTTATGTCGCCTTCTGTGGTAGCCTCCAGCGTCAGCGGCGTGGCGGTCATGTCCTGTGCCCTTGCACCCGTGCCGATAGCTACGAGTGCGAGCAATGAGAGTAGAATTCTTTTCATTTTCATCGTAAAAAACATTAAATTGTGGAATAAGTTATCACCTTTTGGGTGCAAACTTACAAAGAATATGCGAGAAGAGGGCACTCCGGAAGTGCGCTTTTGACGAAAGGCCGCCTGGGCGTGACGAAACATCCGTTTGGACGGACGAAAGGAAAAAAGTGCGGGTAAAGTGGCGGGAAACGAAGGAGATATGAAATAAATGTCGTAAATTTGCGGCCATGAACAGGTGTTTGACATACTTTTTCGCGCTCCTCTGGCTGACAATGCCCCCGACTGCGGCAAGGGCGGCATCGCCGGTTCTCCCCGATGAAGGCAGCGGGGCAACGATGGAGAACGGCCTGAGCTACAGGCGCTTCACTACACTCGACGGCTTGCCGCAGATGCAGACGGAGACGGTGTGGCAAGACTCGCGCGGCTATATTTATATAGGTACGCTATCGGGATTCGTGCGCTACGACGGTCTGTCGCTGACACCCTTCCTGCGCGGACGGCGCGAAAACATCGTGGGCTTTCAGGAGGTTGAGGGGCAGGCAAGGGCGATGGGCTTCGTCAGGCAATGGCGCATAGACGGCAAGAAGGCTGCGATGATGCCCCTAGACCCTGAAGGCGAACTGCTGCTGAACAACTTCAATGCGGCCGACCTGCCTCCGGGTTATGTCCTCCTTGAGGACCGGCAGGAGCAGAACCGCGTGCTCTGTCAGGTGGAAGCCGAGGGCATGAAGCACGTCCTGGCCTCGAAGGTGCTGGACGAGATGATGCCCGACCGCAAGATGTACCTGGACTCAACAGGCATCTACGTGCCCACAGAGCAAGGACTCTACCTGCTGGAAAAGGATGGCGAGGGCCAGGAGACGGGATGCAAAAGCCGCCGGCTGACGGAGAAGACCGACCTGTTCTCGCTCGTCCGCCAGGCTGACAGGCTCTACGCCCTGGCTGCAGACGGCATTTACGAAGTGGAAGGGGACAGCTTGAAGCTGTGCTGCGCGCATCGTTTCGAGGCACCCGACTACGGACTCTACGCCAGGACGTACCGGGGAGGGCAGCTCGTCATAGCCGACTCGCACACCATCTGGCTCTTCGATGGTTGCGGCACAATGAGACAGCTGGCTACGGGCTTCAACCTGATTAAGGGCATCTTCGTAGACAAGTGGGACCGTCTTTGGGCTGCCACCTACCAGGGCGCCTACTGTTTCTTCCACTGCAACTTCGTGAATTACCGCCTGACGGACCGAAACGATATTGTCCGGGCCGTATCCGTCAGCAACGGGCGGCTCGTAACGGGCACACTCAACGGCAACGTTTTCGCCGACGGAAAACTGCTGAGCTCGATAGAGGGCAATTTCTATGCGCCGAGCGCCGCCACAATAGACGGCAAGACGTATATGGCAGGCAACGGCGACGTAGCCGCGGTGCAGGGCGACTCGCTGCTGTGGCTGGGACTTCCCCACGACCAATACCGCTTTGTGGCTCCGAGCGGCAGGCGGCTCATCATCGGCACCCGCGGCAGTGTACTGTCTTACGACCCCGCTACCCGCAAGCTGACGACGCTTACCGACGAGATTGTACGCCCCTGGTGCGCCGCTGACGACGGACAGGGAAGGCTCTGGGTGAGTGGCAACCCGGGCCTGTTTTGCCTGACCGGAACGGGCAGCGGCGAAGCAGACGAGACGGTCGTCAGGAAAGTGAAGAGCACGCCTGGCACCCAGATCATCACGACGATGGCTACAGACGGCAAAGGGCGCGTCTGCTTTGCCGTGGGCGACTCGCTCTTTGCCATCCGCAACGGCGAGGTCAGGACGATGAGTGAAGCCCTGTCCGTCCTGGCCGGTCACGAGATACGCTCCCTGCACATATCACCGAAAGGCTATCTGGCAGCCGCAACGATGGACGGACTGCTTGTGGCGCGCCTCGACGACGACTGCCGGGCGGGCGACATACACTGGTTTGATGCACGCAGCGGGTTCAGCATGATAGAGCCGCTGACGAGCACAATGGCCGAAAGCGACGACGGCACGCTGTGGCTGGCCGGGTTGGAGGAGATGACGTCATTCAGGCCCGAGGCACTGCTCTGCGACAACCAGCAGCCGACGATCGTAAAGGCACCTCGTCCCTGGTGGCAGAAGTGGTGGGCCTGGCTTCTTGCAGCCTCCCTGATATCGCTTGTCATCTGGCGCATTGCCCGATGGGTCGAGCAGCGGCAGGCCCGCAGGAAGATGGCCCTCCTGGAACGCGAGAAGATGCAGAAGGAGTTGCAGCTGAGCACAGTCCGACTGAAGGCAATCCCCCACTTCCACGCCAATGTACTGGCCAGCATAGAATATTTTGTGATGAACAATTCTGCCGACGAGGCGACGCACTACCTGAAGCTCTACTCGGACTTCACCAACCAGACGCTCTCCGATATCGACCAGCCGTCGCGCCCCGTCGCCGAGGAGGTTGACTATGTGCGCAGTTATCTGGAGCTGGAACGCCTGCGCTACGGCGAGCGGCTGCAATACAGCATCGAGGTGGCGCCTGACGTAAACAAGAACACCCTGCTGCCCACAATGCTGCTGCACACCTACTGCCAAAACGCCGTAAAGCACGGCATAGCCGCCAAGAGCGGGGTCGGCAAGGTGAAGGTGACCATCTGCCGGCAGCAACGCGACGGAGCGGACGGCATACTGGTGTCTGTCAGCGACGACGGCATAGGGCGCACCGAGGCGGCTCACTCCGGCGGGCACTCGACCAAGCAGGGACTGAAGATCCTGCAGCAGCAGATCGACCTGTACAACCGTACAAACCGGTACAAGATAGCGCAGCACGTCACCGACCTGACCGATGAGGAAGGACGACCGGCCGGCACCTGCTTCGAGACGTGGATACCTTTGGACTATCAATACTAAACGGTGATGGAGAAACTGAAGACTATCGTAGTGGAGGACGAGCGGCTGCCCCGCCTGTCGCTCCTGAGGAAACTGGAGGACTACCGCCATACGGTGGAGGTGGTCGATGCGTGCGACAGCTACGAAAGTGCCCGGGAGAGCATCCTGCGGCACCGGCCCGACCTGCTCTTCCTCGACATTCAGCTGCAGGGGCACGACTCCATAGAACTGCTGGGCGAGCTGAAGCAGACCATGCCGCTGCCCTACATCATCTTCACTACGGCCTATTCAGAGCGCAAGTACCTGCTGAGTGCCATCAAGCTGGGCGCTGTCGACTATCTGATCAAACCCATTGATAAAGCCCAGCTGGCGCACGCCATCGCCAAGGCGGCAGGCAGGGCAGAAGCCGAGGCTCCTACTCCGCTGCAGGGGCTGGAGAAGATGAACTTCAAGTCGGTAAACGGAAAGATACGCGTCGCAATAAGCGACATCGCCTACTTCAAGGCCGAGGGGAACTATGCCCGGATGGTGACCTTCAGCGGACAGGACCTGATACTGGAGAACCTGCTGTCGCTGGAGCAGCGCCTGCCCGAGCAGACATTCATAAGGGCGGACCGCAGCACCATTATCAATACGGCAAAGCTATATCGCCTGAACAACCAGCAACACACCTGCACCCTACAGGCAGACGACGGACGCATACAGCAGCTTAAACTCTCAAAAAGCGGAATCGAATTGCTGATGTCCATCCTGCAATAAAGAGGTTCAAGCCCTCAACCACCTTTAGGGGGAGAAAGGTCATAGTTCTTGCTACCCTCCGGCAGCAGGCAGCGGAGCCGAGCGCAATTCTCAAGGGCGTACGCCCCTTCCCCTTCCCTCCCTGACAGGCAATCGCCCGATAAAAACGGAGCGATTGGCGACCGCAGGGAGGGAAGGGCAGGCTGGGGACGGGTCTTTTCTTACTCACTACCTCACCGCCACCTTGCGCCGCCCGGAGATATAGACCCCTTTCCGGGCAGGTTTCTTGTTCAGCCTTACGCCTCTCACGGAGTACCACGGATCGGATTCGTCCCCGACAGTGGGTGAGTGGATGCCCGACGGGTCGAAGATGCCATAGCTGAACGATGCTACACGGCTCACGGCATCGCCCTTCACGGCATACGCGCGGATGGTGACCGGCTGCGTGATGACGATAGGTTCAGTATATTTCACCCGCGTACCGTTCTCATCGCACGGGCAGCTGCCGTCGGTGGTGTACCAGATAATGGCATCCTCGGTGTCGCACGACAAGGCTACCGTCTCTCCATCCCTTACGCTAACACCGCTGATGAGCGATGCCGTTGGTGTATAGACGGGCAGCAGACTCGCATCTTCCACTATGATGACCGACTGTGCTGCCACCTTCGAGTT
>JAILKU010000121.1 GCA_024693505.1 Bacteroidaceae bacterium
CATGGGCAAAAGTACACATTTTTTCGGACAGCCGGTGTATGGTCAGCTGATAAAATCGCTTGACCGTGATAAAATTGTTGAAATGAGCCGCAAAAACGGCGGTGAGAAGTATGTGAAGAGCTTTGACGGGTACACTCACCTTGTTACCATGCTCTTCGCCGTAATCATGCGCTTCGACTCTCTGCGGGAGATAGAGGCGGCCATGACCGCTGAGGTCAGGAAGCTTCATCACATAGGCATAGAGAAGGTTCCCAAGCGAAGCACGCTCTCAGATGCGAATGCCAGGCGGCCAGAGAAGTTCTTCGAGGAAGTATACCGCGACCTTTACGAGCGGAACAAGGGCAGGCTTTCGTCGGACAGCCGGAGAAACGGCTGCGAGGAGTGGATAAAGCGGCTGCGTATCATAGACTCCACCACCATCTCGTTGTTCTCCAACGCCATCTTCAAGGGCGTGGGCCGGCATCCCAAGACGGGTAAGAAGAAAGGCGGCATCAAGGTCCATTCCGTCATACATGCCAATGAGGGCGTGCCATGTGACGTTCACTTCACATCCGCTGCCACCAACGACTCCTTCATGCTTGCGCCGAGCCATTACCAGCATGATGAGATCCTCGCCATGGACAGGGCATACATCAACTATGAGAAGTTTGAGGAGCTGACGGACAGGAACGTGGTGTACGTGACCAAAATGAAGAAGAATCTTAACTATGAGATTCTTGTGGACTGCATGGACATGAATCAGGACGGCAAGATGGAATACCGGGAACAGGTGGTCGTCTTTCGCAAGGGAGACATCAGCCATATCGCACGCATCATCATCTATGTGGATATCAGGAAAGGCAAACAGCCCAAACTCATATCCCTGCTCACCAACGATTTCGATATGCCCCTGGAGACCATAGTCGCCATTTACCGCAGAAGGTGGCAGATAGAGTCACTCTTCAAGCAGATAAAGCAGAATTTCCCCCTGCGTTACTTCTATGGAGAGAGTGCGAATGCCATCAAAATCCAAATCTGGGTCACACTGATAGCAAACCTGCTGCTGTCGCTGCTCCAAAGCTCTCTGGAGCGGAACTGGAGCTTCTCGGGATTGGCCACGATGGTAAGAATTGTACTTATGTACTATCTGAACCTGCATACTTTCTTCAACCAGCCAGATGCCGACCTGAAAATCATGTTGGCCGAAGCATCTGAAGCACCTCCAGCGGATGATGGTAAAGAATGAGGAGGCTTGTACAAGAATGTAAAAACGCCCAACTTCTGACGATCAAGAAGTTGGGCTATGCGGATTATGGTTTAGCGGACAGTAATAAAAGAAATTACAGAAATACTTTTCGCTTGGCGAAAATCTATAACTATACACGCCAATTAATGGTCAATTAATGGCTCATTAACGGCAATTAATGTTTGTTTTGAAACGTATAATTACCATTAATCGCCCGTTAATCATTCATTAATCTCGTTTTTTGCCGGCAAAAGTTGTCATTTGATGGTAAATAAAACCCGTTTTTTATGCCGAAAACGGGCGAAAAACACGAAAAATGCAGATATTTATCCCCGTTTGATGATGGCTTGATTTCCACTTCAAAAGATATTTTCCTTCATGCCCTTTCTTCTTTTTGGTGCTTAAAGTTAATGTTTCCTGCCACATTTTCGAGCCATTTGACCATTTTCACGGCACTTTTCGTGTAAAGATTTTTTCATGCTGCCGAAAGCGCCTACGTCTATTTTGTGTAAATATTTTTCGCACTAGCGTCTTAACTATAACATAATCAGAACATTAGCATTGTCCAAAATGGTGCATGTAACAAGATGTGTCTTGTTAGGGCGCATTGATTTTTGCAAAGTTTGCAGTTATTGCACTTTGCAAATCACTGACGTTTCATTTTTCCGCTAATAATTAGTAAAAGTATATAAGCATATTATAATTATATTTTTATATAATTTAGCGACATACCCCAATGCAATAACTGCAATAACTGCAAATTCTTGCAGCCTTATAGTGCAGTTTAGCGCAGTTTAGTGCAGTTTAGCGCAGTTTAGCGCAATATCGCGCAATATCGTGCAGTATAGTGCAGTTTAGTGCATCGCGCAAAATAAATGTTGTACCTTTGCACTAGAAAAACGTGGACGGCGGCTCGACTTAGTCCGGACAACAACAGAGCTTCCCCACATACCCAACAAAGATCGGTTACCATATAACCAGTGTTCTTTGACTTAATGATACAAACAAAGCTTCTCTACAGAAGGCGGCTTTAATTTTTACCAGACCCGGGTGTAAATTTTACTAGACCCGCCTCGCGTAAGAAAGAAGACTCCCGAGAAGACCCTCCCCCAAGAAGATCCTCCCCCAGCCCCTCCCTTGTAGGGCGGGGAGGGGAATGCTGAGGAAGCTGGAGACGATAGGAGGAGGAAAGCGCCAGGAGCAGGAAGCAAGGCGCCGTAGCCACTCTCTAACGAATTTGCATTTTTGCATTTTTGCATTTTTGCATTTTTGCATTTTTGCATTTTTGCATTTTTGCATTTTTGCATTTTTGCATTTGGTATTTACTCAAATAAATTTGGTTTTTTGCTCGCTTATGCGTACCTTTGTCTGCCGTTGAAAGTACTTCCGCTCGGAAATACTCAAATAAATTTGGTTTTTCGCTCGCTTATCCGTACCTTTGACTGCCGTCGAAAGTACTTCTGCTCGGAAATACTCAAATAAATTTGGTTTTTCGCTCGCTTATCCGTACCTTTGCTCCCCGTAATGAGTTTGAAACATAATAAGTACACATAAAAGAAATGAAAAGAGTCGTTTTCTCACTGCTATGCCCACTGGCCTTGGCTGCCCTTCAGCCGCTCTGCGCCCAACCCCAGGACCACAAGATGCCGATGCCCGACCTGAACGAGGTGAACATGCCGCTGTTCCAGACGAAATATACTGCCGATCCCTCTCCGCTTGTCGTAGGCGATACGCTGTTCCTCTTCACTTCGCATGATGCATCGCCCGAGGATATTCCCGATGTGAACGAGCGCAGCTCTGCCGGTTTCTTCATGTACGACTGGCTGCTGTGGAGCACCACGGATATGGCCAACTGGACGGAGCACGGCGCCGTGGCCTCGCTGAAGGAATTCAAATGGAGAAACAGGGATAACGGCGCTTGGGCCATTCAGACCGTGGAGCGCAACGGAAAGTACTATCTCTATGCCCCGCTGCACGGGCACGGCATAGGTGTACTGGTGGCCGACTCGCCTTACGGTCCCTTCCGCGACCCGCTGGGGAAACCCCTTGTCTGGCAGAGGGAGCACTGGGAGGATATCGACCCCTCGGTCTATACCGACGAGGACGGACAGGCCTACATGTACTGGGGCAATCCGCATGTCTATTGCATCAAGCTCAACGAGGATATGATCTCAACCTCGGGAGAAATCATGGTGCTGAACCCGCAGGACGGCAAGATGCGGCCTGTTAAGGAGGAAGGAGCGAAGGCAGACCTCCGCATGCCCTTCGAACAGAGGGAGAACTGGGCGGTTAAGCACTATCAGGAAGGGCCCTGGTTCTATAAGCGGAACGGGCATTACTACCTGGGCTATGCCACAACCTGCTGCCCCGAGGCGCTGGGCTATGCGATGAGCGACTCCCCCACCGGCCCGTGGAAGTGGCGGAACTATATTATGCGGCCTACGCCACGCGACCGGGGCAATCATCCGGGCATCTGCGACTTCAAGGGCCGTTCGTATATCTTCGGGCAGGACTACGACCTGATACACCTGGACACCTACATTCACCACGAGCGCCGCAGCGTGAGTGCCAGCGAGATTGTCTATCTGGAGGACGGGACAATACCCGAGATTCCCTACTGGCTCGACCAGAAGCCTATGCAGCAGCTCCACTGGCTCAACCCATACCGGCGCACCGAGGCAGAGACGATGGCCTGGGGCAAGGGCCTTAAGAGTGCCAAGATGGGTATCCCCAATACGGGCGTAGTGAACGATATGCCGGAATCGACGGGCAGGCGGAATATGTACATCTACGACATCGACGAGGGCGAATACATCCGTCTGCGCGGCGTGGACTTCGGTGCCGGCGCCAAGCAGTTCAGCATCTCGGCTGCAGCCACGGGAAAGTGTACAGTGACCCTGCGCCTCGACGCGGAGAACGGCCCCGTTATCGGCACGGTCAAGATAGGCAGCACGGGGTCGCCCGATGCCTACAAGACCTTTAAGGCCAAGGTAAGGGGAGCCAGCAGCGTGCACGACCTCTACCTCTGCTTCAGCGACGCAGAGGGCGACGTCCGCCTGGATTACTGGCAGTTCAAATAGGCACCGGCCCGCTCCTACTCGGCATTCGTTGGAGGATACACGGTATATCCCCATTTGCGGGCGGCGTCCGACAGGACTGATGCTCTTCGCCCGAAGTCTGTCCAGTCCTTCTTTTCAGCCTGACTCCAGCCCGTTTCCGCAATAGCGAAAACGCGGGGATAGAGCATCATCTCGGCATGCCAGGCGTCCTGAACATGCTCCGTCCACAAGTTGCCCTGAACGCCCAGGACATGATGGGCATCCGACGCGGAAATGCCCTCCGCCGTCGGCTCGAAGGAATAGACCTTCTCCAGGGGCACATAACGGCCCACAGGCCGGAACTGAGCAGGGTCCTGGTGATAGTCCAGATAGTAGTAGTGTGTGGGCGTGAAAATCACGTCGTGGCCTTCTCTGACGGCCTGCAGGCCGGCCTCTATACCGTGCCAGGACATCACGGTAGCGTCCGGAGCCAGTCCGCCCTGCAGGATCTCGTCCCAGCCGATGATACGCTTGCCGTGCCCGTGGGCAAAACGCTCCATCCGCCTGATCATATAGCTCTGAAGCTCTTCCACTTTCTCCAGTCCCTCGGCCTTCATCCGGGCCTGACAGTCGGGACAGACCTTCCAGTTGTTCTTGCGGGCCTCGTCGCCGCCGATATGGATGTACTGCGAGGGGAACATATCGAAGACCTCCAGCAGCACCTTCTCCAGGAACTCAAAGGTGCTCTCCTTTCCCGGGCACAGCTCCCAGGGGTCTTTCCCGCCACCGGGCAGGCTGCAGGCCAGTTCGGGATAGGCCGAGCGGGTCTCGTAGTTATGCCCCGGCATCTCTATCTCGGGAATCACCTCGATATGCCTCTCGCCGGCAAAGGAGAGAATCTCGGCAATATCCTGCCTGGTATAGTACCCGCCGTAAGCGCCCGGCGTTCCCTCCTCCACGAAAGGCCCGCCTATCTCGTTCTTTTCCCAGTCCCAGAAGAAGGCCTGTGGGCGCCATGCCGTCAGCTGCGTAAGCCGCGGATAGGCCTCAATCTGAAGGCGCCAACCCGGATTGTCCACCAGATGGAAATGGAAGCGGTTCATCTTCAGCAGGGCCATCATCTCAAGCTGCTTCATCACAAAGTCCTTGCCCTGGAAATGGCGGCTCTCGTCGAGCATCACGCCCCTGTAGCGGAAACGGGGCCAGTCGAGGATGGTGCAGCAGGCTACCGAGCTGTCCAAGGATGCCATCATCCTGAGCGTCTGACGGGCATAGAACACGCCTTCCTCGTCGGCCGCCTCTATCTTCACACTTTTCGTCCCGACCTCCAGCCAATAGGCCGACTTCAACTGCCAATCGGCCAGTTCACGACCTTCCAAACGACGGAGGAGTGCCTTTTCCGAGATGCGGACCTTCTCGCGCAGACCGGCTATCTTGTTGGCAGAAACGCTTCCCGAACGAACGGAATACGCTGCCGGAGCCGGAATCAGGTGCGTAGGCAGGGTCTGCGCCTGGACGCTCATCACCCCAAAGGCAAGTGCAAACGCAATAAGAATCTTTTTCGTCTGCAGGGCTATGATTTGCTTCTTCATATCTTTATTTGACTTATCTTCAGTTGGATTCCTTTTTGGCATAGACGCCTTCCATAGTCAGGACTTTGGGGGAATCAGGGAAGTTTCCCCAGATCTTTATCTCGTAGGAGAAGGGGCCCTCGGCATCCTCGGCTGGATGCAGCATGCCCCTGACATTGAAATAGTCGTTTCGTCCGACGGGCACGGAATGTGTGTCGGGGTAGGTAAGCTCTACACAACTGTCCGAGGCAAGCACGCTATCCACATGCAGGTAGCCTGGTCCCTTGTTCTGGAAGAGCCATCCCTTTCCCATAAAATGATCGGGTTCGACAAAGACGGTATCCATATCGTAATGCGCGCTGTCAGTCAGCATGGAAAGATCTGCCCTGGCATCGGGATCGTGCCTGGCCTTGTCCTCGAGCACAGCTACCTTGGCAACGACTGAGAAGGCCAGGGCGCCGGTGGTGACAATGCCCAAAAGGCTAAGGAAGATAAGGAGGAGCGCAAGCCAGCGACCCATGACTGCCTTCATGCCCAACAGGCGCAGCAGGCCATAGACAAGGGAGAAGACAAGGATGAAGAGCGTGGCAACTGCCGAAAGGATGGCTGCCAGTTCCAGGCCGCGGGCAGGAAGCAGGGTGGTAAAGATCTCGGGCAGCCCGATGCCATGGAGGTCAACCTGCCCCGGTACGATAAGCACGGCCAGCAGGAAGAAGAGGGCGCCCAGCCCCATCAGCACCAGCGACAGACCAAGCAGGAAGAGGAAACCCTTCAGCAGGAAAGACAGCAGCATGACGAAGCCGCCGATGCAGCCCAAGTGCTCGTCGCGCCTCCCCTGACTACGAGGCCGGGCATAGCCAGGCTCGCCCGATACCTCCTCGGCCAAATTCTGCGGGTTGACGGCCCGTCCCTTCATCCTTAGACGTTCCTCGGGCGTAGAGGCAACGGGCATCAGCACAGCCATCACCAGATAGGAGATGACGAGCAGGACGGAGATGTTGAACATGGTAGGGCGAATCAGGTATAGGCCGGTTAAGTTGTGGGCGAAGCCGGTAAGGATGAAGATGGCTACGTAGCCCACCCGCCACCATAGCACGTCGCCTCCGAAATAGGCAGCGAAGCCGGCAAGCACGCCCATGAACTTACGGTTCTGCGGGTCGCGGTAGAGTCGCTTGGCGCTTGTACCCTCCTGCCCCATCGCCTGCTGGAAGGCCTGAGCCGTCTCTGCCGCCTTGGCCTGCGCCTGCCGGAAATCCTGGTCGGGATTACAACCCGCATCAGATGCGTCAGCACCGGTCTGACCGTCCTCCATCTGCTGAGGGTTGCCCAGCCGGCTGATGACCTCCTGGACATGTTCGATACTGATGGCTTCCACGCCATCGGTCTTCAGTTCCTCCAGTATCTCGGCTATGCGTCCCTCCAGGTCGTCGGCTATTTCCTCGCCACCTTCGCGGTTACGGTAGTAGTGACGCAGCGAGCGTTCGTAGGTACTGAGCATCTCATAGGCATCCTCATCAATAGAAAACAGATGCCCGCACATATTTATCTTGAAGTTCTTTTTCATCTGAATTGTGAATTATGAATTATGAATTGAATCAAGACCAGGCCTTAGTCATGAAATCCATGAAGTAAGTCATAAATCCGAGGCCGTGCGTCAGGAACCAGCCGCCAAAGACGATGGGCACGATGAAGGAGAGGATGAAGAGAATGACGAGCACCGTAATCCACACCTTCCTGGAGTTGTCGCCCTCCGGATCGGGCTCGCTCTGGCGCAGAATCTCCTGATTCAGGTTCTCAGGCGTGACGGGAATACCTCTCATCTTCAAGCGTTCCTCAGGCGTGCGGGCCTCGGGCACAAGCAGCCACAGGATGAGGTAAATGATACCGACACTGAGGCGGGTGCAGAAGAACAGGAAGACCAGGAGCAGTCGCCAGGGCAAGGGATCGCTGCCACCTACGTACTGGGCAAAGCCCGAGCAGATGCCGCCCAGCACTTTGTCGTCCGGGTCGCGATAGAGGCGGCGTCCGCGGAAATGTCCGCGCAGACGGGATCCCTGCTCATCCATCCAGGCCGAGAACTTCTGCTCGCCATAGTGAGAGGAGGATTCCTGCCGCTGATAGCCCTGCTGCCGGTTTTCGGTAAAGGAAGAACTACTATTAGGGTCTTCTTCATGAACATGGGAATCATGATTGACCGAACCGTCGTCGATGTCGGACGGATCGCCAATCTTGGATATGATGTCCCGTACGGTCTGCACATCTATAGCCTCAAGTCCAGCCTCGCGACGCTCCCACAGCAACTCAGCTATGCGATGCTCGATGTCGTCGCTGATGTCCTCGCCGCCCTCGCGATTGAAGTAGCGCTTTACACTCTCCATGTAGCGGTCCAGCAGTTCGTAAGCATCTTCGTCAATATTGTACAAGGTGCCAAAGAGATTGATTGAAATGTTCTTCTTCATTGTCTGTATTCAATTAAATTGTTTATATTCTGCAGGAAATTCACTGTGTTGGCCAGTTCATTCCAACTGGCATCGAGCTGGCTGAGGGCTTCCTCGCCGTCCATTGTCAGGGCGTAGTACTTGCGGGGCGGTCCCTGCTTGCTCTCGCGCCACTCATACTTCAGCAATCCGTCGCTCTTCAGCCGGCTCAGCAACGGATAGAGCGTACCCTCGACGACTATCATATCGGCCTGCTTGAGGTGCGTAATGATGTCGTTCGCATAGCAGGACTTCCGCCTGAGCAGCAGCAGGATGCAATACTCGAGCATCCCCTTCCGCATCTGCGATTTAGTGTTCTCAACATTCATTTCTTTACCTTTTTATGTTTGTTTCAACTGAATTCCGCCGCAAAAGTATATCTTTTTCAAGTACCTTGCAATACATAATACTATATTTCTTCAGGCGTTTAACATTATTTAACAAATCGGAAGTATAATAGAGACGGCGAGATTATTTACGTATTTAGCGAAATAAATACAGAGAAATGCTTGCCAAATAGGCAGTAAAGCCGTATCTTTGTGGCCGTAAACTACAAATAATGAAGAGATGAAACACTTTAGCTTACTTGCAGCCTGCCTTATAGCCGCATTACCGATGCGGGCAGAGCGGACAGTGACCCTCACCACCGGCGAGCTGGCCGACAAGATAAGAGGAGCATGGGCCGCACAGACAATCGGCTGCGCTTTCGGAGGACCGACGGAATTCCGCTATCAGGAACGCATGATTCCAGACGATGAGGAAATCAAATGGGACGAGCATCAGCCTCGCAACTACTTCGACAACGGGCCCGGTCTGTACGACGATGTCTATATGGATCTGACCTTCCTGGACGTGCTGCACAAGAAGGGACTCAAGGCACCCATAGACGACTTCGCAAAGGCCTTTGCCTACGCACCCTACCCGCTTTGGCATGCCAACCAGGCTGCGCGATACCACATCCTGCAGGGCGGAAAGGCGCCCGACTCGGGGCATTGGCGCCATAATCCTCATGCCGACGACATCGACTATCAGATTGAGGCCGACTATGCCGGTATTATCTGCCCGGGCATGCCGAACACGGCAAGCCGCATCTCGGACAAGGTGGGCCACCTGATGAACTATGGCGACGGCTGGTACGGCGGTGTGTTCGTTGGGGCGATGTACACTCTAGCATACACTACGGACGACATTCCGGCCATAGTGGAGGGAGCCCTCAGCACGATACCAAAGAAGAGCCGATTCTACCAGACCATCCGCGACGTCATTGACTGGCACTCGGCCTACCCTGCCGACTGGAAAGCAACGTGGCGACTTGTACAACAGAAGTGGGGACTCGAAGTGGGATGCCCGGAAGGTGTGCTGGCTCCGCTCAACATCGATGCCAGCCTGAACAGCGCCTACATCGTCATCGGCCTGCTATACGGCGACGGAGACTTTGCCCGCACAATGGAGATATCCACCCGCTGCGGCCAGGACAGCGACTGCAATCCGGCTTCGGCGGCAGGTATACTGGGCTGCATCATGGGCTTCGACAGGATACCTTCGAGATGGAGGGAACCGCTGCTCGAGGTGGAAGACAGGCCGTTCCCATACATGGGACTTTCGCTTCGCCAGGCCTGTGAGTACAGCTTTGACCTGGCACGCCAGATCATCCGCGACGAAGGCGGTAGTATTGAGGGCGACAAGGTGACAATCCGCCTGCAAAATCCGAAGGCCGTGCGACTGGAACAGGGATTCCCCAACATGCAACCTGCTGAGGCTCGGCCCGGCGGTCTGCTGGGCGAGCTCGGCGCGATTGAGTTCAGCGGCACGGGCATCGTAGTGAGCAACTACCTGGAAACGAAGCGGCAGGACTATGTGGCTCGCGTGGAAGTTCTGCTCGACGGCAATCACTACTCTACCGTAAACTCACCGGCCGACTACCACGACCGGACGGCCGACCTGTGCTGGCTGTACGGCTTGAAGGACGGGCCGCACCGGCTGGAACTGCGATGGCTCAACCCGGCCGAGGACGTAAAGGTTCACCTGCACCGCATCATCGTTTACAGGAAGCCGGGGAAGCAGAAGGACAAATCGTGGGCATGGCTCGACTTTCAGCGCCCGGAGGGAATTAACCCCGTGCTCAAGCCCGATTCGAGAAGCGTCTTCTACTGTCCCATGCTAGGACGGACGGCACCCTGGGAAGACAGCGATACGTTCAACCCGGCCGCCACGATTATCAACGGTCGGGTTGCCCTGCTCTACCGGGCCGAGGACAATAGCGCGACAGGCATAGGAAAGAGGACATCCCGGATCGGATACGCCAGCAGCGAGAACGGACTGCACTTCCAGCGTCACGGCGCTCCCGTGCTCTATCCCGGAGGCGACGACTGGACGGAGCTAGACTGCCCGGGCGGATGCGAAGACCCTCGCGTCTGCATGACCGAGGACGGACTTTACGTCATGACCTACACCAGCTGGAACCGCAAGGTGGCACGACTGAGCATCGCGACCAGCCGCGACCTCGTTCACTGGCAGAAGCACGGGCCGGCCTTTGCGCAATGCCATAGCAAAGAAGCCAGGGAGGGATTCAACAAGTCGGGCTCTATCGTGACAGAGATGAAGAACGGACGCCAGGTGATTGCCCGCATCAAAGGCCGTTACTGGATGTACTGGGGTGAACAGTTCGTCAACGTGGCTACCAGTGAAGACCTCATCCACTGGGAGCCCGTATGCAGAAAGGATGACGGGAAACTGCTGCACGTAATGGATGTGCGGAAAGGTCACTTCGACAGTCTGCTGACCGAGTGCGGCCCTCCAGCCGTCAAGACAAGCCGAGGCATCATTCTTTTCTATAACGGAAAGAACGGGAGCGGCACTAACGGCGATCCGCGCTACACGGCAAACTCATACTGCGCCGGCCAGGCTTTGTTCTCGGCCAGCGACCCGACACAATATATAGACCGGCTGGACGAACCCTTCTTCGTACCTGAAGCCGACTTCGAGAAGAGCGGGCAGTATCCGGCCGGAACCGTGTTCATCGAGGGGCTCGTGCCTTATGACGGGAAATGGTTCCTATACTACGGATGCGCCGACTCGCGGGTCGGGGTAGCCGTTTACAATCCCAAGAATTAGAAAAAGCTATTGAAGCTGCCTAATACGGACCTCGATGCCGTATGTCTTTAGCTGGCGAGGTACACTGGAGATGTCAGTCTGACCGTAATGATAAGGTATGAGAATCTTCGGGCGAACCATGCGTGCAGCATGTACAAGCTGCTCTGGAGTCATCGTGTAAGGCTGGTTGCAGGGCATAAAGGCCACATCGATTCCACTTAAGACTCGCATTTCGTTTATGTCCTCCGTGTCGCCGGCAACATAAATCTTCAGCCCGTCGAAGTTGATGATGAATCCATTGTCTCGACCTTTAGGATGATACTTCTCGCGTCCGGCCGTAGTATTGTAAGCCGGGACGGCTTCTATGCGAAGCAACTGACTGATGCGCTTGGAGTCTCCGTTCTTCATCACTTCACCGTAACCCAACTTCTCGGCGCAAGCCTTGTTGGTTATCAGTACCGTTCCGCGCTTGGTTAGCGCTTTGATGGCATCTGGGTCGAAGTGGTCTCCGTGTTCGTGAGTCACGAGAATGTAGTCCGCCTTGGGATAGGAAGCATAGTCGGTTTCCCGCTCGCCGTGTTTTGTGACGGGATCGATTTCAAACTCGAGTGAGTCTATCACGATGCGCAGGCTGGCATGTTTGATGGAATAGATTGTCACTTTGTGTCCGCCTCGCGTCGTAAAGACGTCCGTTTCGATTTCCGTGGCAGACGACTGCGCTTTGCTATACTGACCCGACATGACGGCCAGAAGCATCATGAAAAAGCTAACGTACCTCATTGATCTTTTTGCTATAGGTGAATAAATATGTTAGTATATCGGAAATACATTTTTTATACTAGAGTAAATAAGTCTTCTATGGGAAGTTACAATGCTTTGATATGCTTGAGCAACTCGCGACACCCTAAAAGTACATCATTCCAGGTAGCCTCGAAATCCCCGGTGTACCAAGGGTCGGAAACCTCTCCCGGTCGGTCAGTCAGATCCATCAGCCGAACGATCTTTCCCTCGGGGTCTCCGCAAATCATCTTCATGTTCCTGATGTTCCAATCGTCCATGCCTATGAGCATATCGAACCTGCCATAGTCGGCCGCCCTGAGTTGCCGTGCCCGCTTGCCCTGGCATGATATGCCGTGCTCCGCGAGTTTGCGCCGGGCCGGGGGATAGACTGCGTTGCCAATCTCTTCGGTCGATGTGGCGGCACTCTCCACGTTAATATAGTCCGACAGTCCGGCTTCGGCGACAAGATGCTTCATGATGAACTCGGCCATCGGGCTGCGGCAAATGTTGCCGTGACAGACGAAAAGAATGTTCCAATGCTTCATAATATGGAATTTTGATGGCGCAAAGGTAGGCATAAGTTTGCAAACCGCCAAAAGAAGCAGGCAGAATCTCATGGTAAATGAAGAAAGCAGGCGTAATATCTTTGTTAATAAAACAATATTTCGTATCTTTGCATCCGAATAGCTATAATATATATATAATGTATGAAAAAGACACTGATGCTATGCCTGGCCGCACTGACTTTCCATGCGGCGGCAATGGGAAACAAGTACGAACCGAATAAGCTTACTACGGCTGAGCTGTCCGGGAACTTCCGCGAGCCGCCGATGGAATACAGACCATTCGTCTGGTGGCACTGGATGGGAAGCAACTTCTCCAAACTGGGCATCCGAAAAGATCTCGAGGCAATGAAGGCGTGCGGGATAGCCGGAGCAACGATATTTAACCTGGCATCTGCAGTGCAGGAGAGTCACAGGCCGATTGAGAACAACCCGTGGCCCGAGCAGACTTACCGTAGCGAAGCATACTGGGAAGCCATAGAATATGCAGCAGAGGTGGCAGAGAAGCTGAGACTGAAGATAGGACTGCACAACACGCCAGGCTATAGCACGACGGGAGGGCCGTGGGTGAGCGAGCGACAGTGCATGCAGAAACTCGTGATGACCCGCACGGACATCGAGGGCGGAAAGCGTGTCAGTGTAAAGCTTCCTCAGCCTGATTTCCCCGTGTTCACCGACTATAGCGGGCGTCAGCGCCAAGCCACTTTCTACGAGGATATCACGGTAATGGCCGTGCCGGAGAAGGGGGAGCTGAAAGCAAGCGACGTGCAGGAAATCCCAGCGAAGATGGATGCGCAGGGTCTTCTGACGTGGGACGCGCCGAAAGGGAAATGGCACATCTTCCGCATCGGCCATGCGCCGACGATGTCAACGCCGCACCCCCTGCCCGACGATATCATAGGAAAGACGCTCGAAGTGGATAAGATGAACGCCGAGGCCTCATCCTTTCACTGGGATCAGATGCTTGGTCCGCTGAAAGAACACGTAGGGCGCTATTTCGGAAAGTCATTCACTCACCTGCTCGTTGACAGCTACGAGGCCGGAGAACAGGACTGGACCGAGGGCTTCCGCGAGCAGTTCAGCGAGATGCACGGCTACGACCCGCTCACCATGCTTGCCATAGTAACCGCGAACCCCGAGCACCCGATGAGCAGGAAGTTCAGCACAGACAGGAGCGCAACGATCAGCAGGATGTTCATTGAGAACGGATGGAAAACGGCGAAGGAGAAAATAGCAGAGGCTGGACTGAAGATGTACTGGGAACCTTACTGGGGTCCGTTCAGCACAGAGGAGTCGATACCCATTCCCGACCTGCCCATGACAGAGTTCTGGACAGGAGGAGACGGGCGGATAGGAGGTTCCTTCGTGGACATCGCGAACGAGAGCGGTAAGAACGTCATCGGTGCAGAAGCCTTCACGGGACGGCCTGAAATGAGTCACTACACAGAAGACCCTGCCTTCCTCAAGAAGTCGGCCGACGGTGTATTTGTCTCTGGCATTAATCTGCTCTTCCTCCACCATTGGGTCCATCAGCCGTTCGACGACCGTTACCAACCCGGAATGGGGATGGGATGGTGGGGAACGCACTTCGGCCGTAATCAGACCTGGTTCCGTCCCGGCAAGGCCTTCATGACATACCTCTCGCGATGCCAGATGATGCTCCGCCAGGGCAAACTGGTCAGCCATCAGGGCAACATACTACACCGCGAGACGGAGGATGCCGACATCTTCTTCGTTGTAAACCAGGGCGACCGCGCTGCTACGGAAACTGTGGAGTGCTCCCGTGCCGCGACTGAGCCGGAGCTATGGGACGCCTACTCCGGACGCATTACGCTGGCCAGGCAGAATGAACGCGTCCGCGTCGAAGGTAACACGAAAGTGACGATCCGTCTGCGTGCAGGACAAAGCATGTTCGTCGTATTCAACCACAAGAAAGCCAGTTACAAGAAAGCACCCGCCTACCGCTTCGGCAAGAAGACGCGCCGTACAATCTCCGACTTGTGGGACGTGGCATTCGAACCAAAACTGGACGAGCCCTTCAGCATAAAAGACTACCGGCTGGCCGACCTGAGCTATAGCAGCGAGCCGAGGCTGAAGTACTTCTCCGGTACGGCAAGGTATAGCAAGACGGTCGAGCTCAGCACGGAAGACCTGACAGGAAAGCGTGTCATCATCCATCTGGGCACACTGAACGACATTGCCGAGCTTATGGTAAACGGTCGCGAAGCGGGTACTCTTTGGTATCCGCCCTACGAGGCAGACATCACCGACTTCCTCCGCAAAGGCGAGAACAGCATCACGGTAGCCGTGACGAACAACTGGGCAAACCGGCTCATAGGAGACGAGCAATACGAGCCGGACTTTGAATGGGGAATGGATCGGGGAGAGAGCATGGGCCGCGCCATGAAGGCATTCCCGGAATGGTTCGTCAATGACAGCCCGCGGCCGTCGCAACGGAAGACGTTCGTCATCTGGTCGTACTTCCGCAAGAACTCCCGTCTGGAACCTGCTGGACTGGTCGGTCCGGTCGAACTCAGTTTCCAGGAGATTGCCCGAGACTAACCGTAGCGAATGAGATGAGTCCGCATTGCAACCGAAACACTAATACATTATAATATATATTATGAAGCAAAGCATATTCCTACTGGCCTTTGTATTTGCCGCAGCATGGACTGCAAGGGCCGACGATGTCTATCAGGCTGAGCGGTCCCGCTGGCTCCGCCTGGCTGAAGAGAGTAAACCCGAGTTGATTCACTCGTCGCATCATCCCGTCCGCGTGGTGAAGGCCGTAGAGGACAAGGGAGCCTACCAAGGCTGGCGCTTCGAGACCGACAAGGAGATGACGCCCGAGCGCCTGGCAACGACGAACTTCCGCCAGCTGAGGCGCGTCACACTCGACTTCGGCGATCATCTGACCGGCTACCTGAGCCTCTCTCTCCGCTCACTGGAGAGCATGATGGATGCGCCTACCAGGCTGAAGCTCTTCCTGGGCGAAGTGCCGGCCGAGATGAATACGCCGCTCGACCCGTGGGCCGACAACAGACTCGCGCGTTCGTGGATGCAGGACGAAGTTGTCACGCTAACCCTATCCGACAAGGCATACCGGCTGGACCGCCGCGTCTCGGGACGCTATCTGACCGTAGAGCTCATGGGAAGCAGCTCGACATACGACTTCGCGCTGGACAGCATCACATTCGTATCCGAGACCTCGGCCAAGCCTATTGCGGATGACGGACTGCTGCCGACGTGTCCCCCCATCATCCGTGATATAGACCGCGTGGGGAAGGCCACGCTGCGCGAGTGCATGCAGACCGTCTATGAGGACGGACCGAAGCGCGACCGACGCCTATGGACGGGCGACATGTATCTGGAAAGCCTCGCCAACCGATACTCTTTCCAGAACCACAGGCTTACGAAGCGATGCCTCTACCTATTCGCAGGACTAGCAAGAGAGGACGGCATCCTGCACGGCAACATCTTCGAGTATCCGACGCCGAAGCCGCAGATCATCAACTACATGGTCAGCTACAACCTGCTCTACGTCATGTCGCTGCTCGAGTACTGGCGCGACACGAAGGACCGCGAGACCGTGCTCGACCTCTGGCCCGTCGCCCTCAGGCAGGTGGAGGATGCACTTCGGTACGTTCGTCCCGACGGCATCTTCGACCAGAGCCGCGGCTCGAGCTGGAACTTCTTCGACTGGCGGCCCGGCATAGACGTCGCCGTCTGCATCCAGGCACTCACCATTGACGCCCTGCGCGGCATCACCGAACTGGGGCAGGAACTGGGGCGCAGCGAGGACGTGAAGGCCTATCCCGCTCGGGCCAAGCTCATGACGGCCGCCGCACGGAAGCAGATGATGGACAAGAAGAGCGGACTCTTCATGAGCGGACCGGACAGGCAAGTCTCCGTACTCTCTCAGGCCTGGATGATTCGGGCCGGCGTGCTGAACCGCAAGGAAGCCAGGCGAGCCCTGACCGCGGTCCTGGAGATGCCCGAGAGCCTGAAGCCCGGCACGCCATACGCCACGCACTACCTCATCGAGGCAATGCTACTGGCCGGCATGACCGACGAGGCTCGCGAATACCTGACCGACTACTGGGGCGGCATGGTGCAGCGCGGCGCCGACACCTTCTTCGAGGCATACGACCCGACGAACGACAACCTCTCGCCCTACAACTTCAGCCCCGTGAACAGCTACTGCCATGCCTGGAGCTGCACGCCAATCTACTTCATCCACAAATATCCCGAGGTATTCCAGCGGTAAAAAAGCGTACGCAAACGAAGAAAAGCGGCAACGGATTTGCTCAGGCCGCAGAAATGTCGTAACTTCGCGGCCGCAAACCCACACAGCAGATATACATTATATTATATAAAGACAATGAAAACAAAGAACCTAATGAACAAGGCCCTCTGCTTGCTGATAGCAGCAGCGGGCATCGCCCTGAGCCTGAGCTCGTGCGGCGGACAGAAGAAACAGGCCGAGCAAGTACCCGAGGAAGACAGCATCGTCGTACTCGTAGCCTACTTCAGCGCTACGGGAACCACGCGCAAAGTGGCGAAGCTCATGGAGGAGAACTTCGCCTGCGACGTAGTGGAAATCAAGCCCGCACAGCCCTACACCGAGGCCGACCTGGACTGGAAAGACAAGCAGAGCCGCAGTACGCTGGAGATGAACGACTCCACGGCACGGCCCGCCATCGAGCCCATGGACATCGACCTCTCGAAGTACGAGCTCATCTACCTGGGCTATCCCATCTGGTGGGGCGTGGCGCCGCGCGTCATCAACACCTTCCTGGAGACCTACGACCTGAAGGGCATCGAGATCATCCCCTTCTGCACCAGCGGCGGAAGCCCGGTTGAGCCCAGCGTCGAGGCACTCCGTAAGCAGTATCCCGACTATCACTTCCAGGACGGACTGCTCCTGAACAACGTGGGCGAGGACGGACTCATAGCCCCCGAAGAGGACACGGTCGAGGCTGAGTAATCATTTGCCCGTTTCTTATACAAAGGACGCGTTCAGAAACAACGCCGTTGTTTTGCATTTTCTACGCCGATGTTTTGCCGAAACATCGGCGTTGTTTTTGCATCCCTACGCCGGGGGCCGGCTATCCCTACGCGCCAGCCGCAGCTAAACCGAGTCAGAAAGCAGTAACTATCCCGACGGTAATTACGGCTCTTCAGCCACTTTTTTACAGAGAATCGCCATAATCTTGTAGTATTTTGCTACCTTTGTATGACTAATTGTCAAAAGACGTTTTACACAGCTAATAGAAATGAAAGATCTGGAACGTGACTTTGAGGAAATGGTCAGGAGGAACCGCGGCACAATCTACACCGTGTGCTACATGTTCTCCAACGACCAGGACGAGGTGGCCGACTTGTTTCAGGAGGTGCTCATCAACATCTGGAAGAGCCTGCCCTCATTTGAGGGGCGCAGCGACGTGCGCTCCTGGATTTACCGCATCAGCCTGAACGTATGTATCTCGCTCGACCACAAGAAGCGACGACACAGGACGGTGCCGCTGACGATGAACATCAATCCCTACGAAGAGACAGAGACCAACCAGAACTCGCGCCAGATGGACATGCTGCGACAGCGCATCGCACGGCTGGGAATGTTCGACCGTGCTATCATCCTGCTCTGGCTGGAGAACATGAGCTACGACGAGATTGGAGCCATCGTGGGCATCTCGGCCAAGAACGTCAGCGTAAGGCTGGTGCGCATCAAAGAGCAGCTGAAAAGCATAAAATAACCATATTAATAAATGTAGATTCCGGAACTACACACAACTATTTACCCACTTAAAAGAATACAATTATGGAAACTCAGACAAATAACAACAACATTCCCCAGAACGAAGTAGATGAAATCCGCCGTCAGCTTGCCCTCTTCAAGCAACGGCTTGACCAGCAGGAAATCATTAACGACAGGCTCATGCGCCGCTCGATGAGCGCCCGCCTGAGCATCTTCACCAGGACCGGCCTCATCGCAGACATCGTCTGCCTGTTTCTCATGCCTGTCGTGTTTGTGGTAATCAACAGGATTGGCGCGCCCTGGTACTTCGCCGGCTTCTTGCTCCTGATGGTGATTATCGAAACTACTTTCAACTTCATCGTCAATTGTCAGTTGCCACGCCTCTTTACAGAAGGCAACGACCTGCTGACCGTTCGCCAGGGGCTGCTCAGATTCAAGCGGAATGAGCGTCTGTGGATGCTCATAGCAGTGCCGCTCATTATCCTCTGGGCTCTCGCCCTCGGTTGGCAGCAGGGCCTTTTCGGCCATGAGCTGACAGACGCAAATGCCGCGCGCCTCGTCAGGTTCTGCATAGCTCTTTTCATAGGTCTCCTCATCTGCTTCGGTGCCTTTATCTGGGAGATGCGCCGCGTAAACAAGGCCATCAGGGAAATAGACGAACTCGGGCAAATGTAGTCTCGTCTGCCGGCTCTGACGAATAGGCATAACGGATGCCAGGCGGCTACAGAACTTTTGTCAAGGAAACAACGCTGCCGAAATAGCCGGATATACATAAAAGAAAGGAGGGTGTGCAATCATCCTTGCATACCCTCCTCTTATCTTTATCTTGCCGTAAAGTGTCGGCTTAGCTATCGTACTCCTGCCAGCTCTTTATCTGAATGTCCTCCAGTTTCGTACTGGTGAAGGCTTCGATGAAGGCGCTTGCCAGGCGGGCATTCGTGATGAGCGGGATGTTGTGGTCGATGGCTCCGCGCCGGATCTTGTATCCGTTGGTCAGCTCGCGCTTCGTGTGGTTCTTCGGGATGTTCACGATGAGGTCGAAGCGGTGCTGGGCAATCATCTGCATCACGTTCTCGCGGCCGTCGGGTTCCTCGTCGGGCCAGGCCACAGCGGTAGCCGGAGCGCCGTTGTCGCAGAGGAAGCGGGCCGTGCCGTCGGTGGCGTAGATGGTGTAGCCGGCCTTTACAAGGGCACGCGCCGCATCAAGCAGGGCAACCTTCTCCTTCGTCTCTCCGCTGGAGATCATGATACCCTTCTCCTTCGACGGAATCTTGTAGCCGGTAGAGATCATGCTGTTCAGCAGAGCCTCCTCGAAGGTGTCGCCCATACATCCTACCTCGCCGGTTGAGCTCATATCGACACCCAAGATGGGATCGGCGTTCTGCAGGCGGGCAAAGGAGAACTGGCTGGCCTTCACTCCCATGCGGTCTATGTCGAACTCGCTCTTGTCGGGCTTCTGATAGGGCGCGTCGAGCATGATGCGGGTGGCCGTCTCGATGAAGTTGCGCTTCAGTACCTTGCTCACGAAGGGGAAGGAGCGGGAAGCACGCAGGTTGCACTCGATGACCTTCACGTCGCGTCCCTTGGCCAGGTACTGGATGTTAAAGGGTCCGGAGATGTTCAGCTCGCGGGCAATGGCACGGCTTATCTTCTTTATCTGACGGATCGTAGCGAAGCTGATCTGCTGGGCGGGGAAGACCATTGTGGCATCGCCGCTGTGTACGCCGGCATACTCCACATGCTCCGAGATGCCATATTCCACAACCTCGCCGTTCTGCGCTACGGCGTCGAACTCTACCTCGTTGGTCTCCTGCATGAACTTGGAGATTACCACGGGGTACTCCTTGCTGACCTCGCTGGCCTTCTCGAGGAAGCGTACCAGCTCCTCGTCGTCGTAGCAGACGTTCATGGCTGCACCGCTCAACACGTAGCTGGGGCGCACCAGAACGGGATAGCCCACCTCGTCGATGAAGCGCTTGACGTCCTCCATCGATGTCAGGGCACTCCAGCGCGGCTGGTCAATGCCCAGCTGGTCGAGCATGGCCGAGAACTTGTTGCGGTTCTCTGCGCGGTCGATGCTGACGGGCGAGGTGCCGAGGATGGGCACGCTCTGGCGATAGAGCTTCATAGCCAGGTTGTTGGGTATCTGCCCGCCCACGCTGACGATGACGCCGCGTGGACTCTCCAGGTCGATGACGTCGAGCACGCGTTCGAAGGAAAGCTCGTCGAAGTAGAGGCGGTCGCACATATCATAGTCCGTCGAAACAGTCTCGGGATTGTAGTTTATCATGATACTCTTGTAACCCAGCTTGCGAGCCGTCTGTATGGCATTCACGCTGCACCAGTCGAACTCCACGCTGCTACCGATGCGGTAGGCACCGCTGCCCAGCACGATGACGGACTTCTCGTTCTTATAGTAGTTCACGTCGTGCCCCTGCACGGCATAGGTCATATAGAGGTAGTTCGTCAGCTCGGGATGCTCGCTGGCCACCGTCTCGATGCGCTTCACGGCAGGCAGGATGCCCAGTTCCTTGCGGCGTGCACGTACGCTGAGCTGCTCCTTCTCCATATTACCGCCCTTGGGCTTCAGTACGAAGCGTGCTATCTGGAAGTCGCTGAATCCCATCACCTTGGCCTTGCAGAGCACATCCTCGGGCAGTTCATTCAGACTGTTGTAGCCCAGCAGAACGTCCTTGAAGTCGACGATGTTCTTCAGCCTCTCGATGAACCAGGGGTCAATCTTCGTCAGCTCGTAGATGCGCTCGATGCTATAGCCTTCCTCGAGGGCCTGTGCAATGGCAAAGATGCGCAGGTCGGTGGGATTGGAGAGTTCCTCGTCCAGGTTTTCGAAGCGCATGTGGTCGTTGCCCACAAAGCCGTGCATCCCCTGCCCTATCATGCGCAGACCCTTCTGGATGAGTTCCTCGAAGCTGCGGCCGATGCTCATAATCTCGCCCACCGACTTCATGCTGCTGCCGATGCGACGGCTTACGCCCGCGAACTTGGTGAGGTCCCAGCGCGGAATCTTGCAGATGAGATAGTCGAGTTGGGGAGCCGTATAGGCTGAGTTGGGCGTACCCATCTCGCCAATCTGGTCGAGGGTGTAGCCCAGCGCAATCTTGGCTGCCACAAAGGCCAGGGGATAGCCCGTAGCCTTCGAGGCCAGAGCCGAACTGCGCGATAGGCGGGCGTTAATCTCGATGATGCGGTAGTCGTTGGTCTCGGCATTGAAGGCGAACTGTATGTTGCACTCGCCCACGATATTCAGATGACGCACGCACTTGATGGTAATGTCCTGCAGCATCTTCACCTGCTCGTCGGTAAGCGAACAGGTAGGCGCCACCACGATACTCTCGCCCGTATGGATGCCCAGCGGGTCGAAGTTCTCCATCGAAGCGACGGTGAAGCAATGGTCGTTGCTGTCGCGGATGCACTCGAACTCAATCTCCTTCCAACCCTTCAGGCACTCCTCCACCAATACCTGCGGAGCGAACGTAAAGGCCGATTCGGCAATCTCGCGGAAGGTAGGCTCATCGGGGCACACACCGCTGCCCAGTCCGCCCAGCGCGTAGGCCGAACGTATCATGATGGGGTAACCGATGCGGCGTGCAGCGGCCAGGGCTTCGCTCATCGTCTCACAGGCCTGGCTCACGGGAACCTTCAGGTCCACCTTATGCAGTTCCTTCACGAAGAGGTCGCGGTCCTCGGTATTCATAATGGCTTCCACGCTGGTGCCCAGCACCTCAACGCCGTACTCCTTCAGCACGCCGGTGCGATAGAGCTCGGTGCCGCAGTTCAGGGCCGTCTGTCCGCCGAAGGCCAGCAGGATGCCGTCGGGACGCTCCTTCTTTATTATCTCAGTTACAAAAAAGGTATTGACAGGAAGGAAATAAACCTTATCCGCAATACCCTCGCTTGTTTGAATTGTTGCAACGTTGGGATTGATGAGCACCGACCGGATACCTTCCTCCCGTAGGGCTTTCAAGGCTTGACTACCCGAATAATCGAACTCGCCGGCCTGACCGATCTTCAGCGCGCCAGAGCCCAGAACGAGGACTTTCTTTAGTTGAGATTTCATAAGCAAATTGTTTAAATGATTTCAATTTGCCCGCAAAATTACGTCTTTTCCTTAATATGTGCAAGTGATACATCCATATTTTTAAAAAAAATGTTTGGATTTGCAGGACACAGATACTCTTTACCATCTTTGTGGATTGACGTTACGCAGAAATATAGCCAGTGAGATATTAATACCCAATTACATTAATAAAGTTCCTGAAGTCAAATCATTTTAAGATAAGCATGTCATAGACTTCTCATAGATCTCTCATAGACTTCTCATAGATCTCTCATATACTTCTTATATAATCCTTATCTACTTCTTATGTTTACCTCCAATCGTCCCATACCCTAGCCCCAATATTGCCTCGTTTTACCTCCTATTCTTGTCCGCTATGTCTTCGCTACATGTCCGGTACATGTATAGGAGCTAGTCCCTTGCTGCTTCCTTGTTACATTGGGGCTATACACTGGTTATATTAGAGATGTACATTAGACTAACATGAGATTTATACTACTCGGACATAAATATCCTAATAAATAAGGATTGTGGGGATGAAAGAATGTCCGTACCTTTGCAGCCGGAAATCAATAATGCTAAGAATACGATGAAGAGAACATTAATGTTATGCCTTTCAATGGCATGCCTGACCTCAGTCGCAGAGGAACTGGGAGACACCGTGAACCTGCGTGAACTAACCGTGGTAGCGACCAAGGAGAATAGTCCCTACAGGGAACAGCCGCTATCCGTAAGCACCCTGGGACTGCAGACCCTGCAAGCCAATCAGATATGGTCCCTTAAGGGCGTCAGCTACCTGGTTCCTAACTTCTACATGCCCGACTATGGATCGCGCCTGACCAGCGCTATCTACATCCGCGGCATCGGTAGCCGCATCAATACGCCTGCCGTAGGACTATATGTGGACGATGTACCATACCATGACAAGTCGGCCTTCGATTTCAACCTGTGCGACATTGAGCGCATCGATGTACTGCGTGGCCCGCAAGGTACCATCTACGGGCGCAATACGATGGGCGGCCTGGTGAAGGTATATACGCGCACTCCGATGACCTATGAGGGCACGAACCTGAACCTGGGCTATGCCACAAAGGACAATCACCGCCGCGCCTCGATCACCCACTACCATCACCCGACCGACAAGCTTGCCTTCTCAGCAGGCGGTTACTACGAGGGGAGCGACGGATTCTTCCGCAACGCACTGACGGGCAAGAAGGTTGACGATATGGAATCGGGCGGAGGCCGGTTGCGCGGCATCTGGACACCCGGGCAGCGCTGGACGCTGGATGCCGGAGTGAACTACGACTACACGCACGAGGGCGCGTATCCTTATTATTATGAGGGACAGCTGAATCCCGCAGCAGAGGCCTACCCCGAACGCATCGGGCAGATAGCCAACAACCGCGAGGACACGTACAGGCGCAGTATGCTCAATGCCAGCGTGAATGCCCAATATCAGGCACCCAAGATGACGCTGAACAGCGTGACGGCCTACCAGAACCTGCACGACCGCATGTTCTTCGACCAGGACATGCTGCCAGCCGACATCTATACGCTGACGCAGAAGCAGCGCATCAACAACATCAACGAGGAGGTGACCCTGAAGAGCAACTACTGGAAGCGCTGGAGCTGGGTAAGCGGCGCGAACTTCATGTACCAGGCCCTGAAGACCGAGGCTCCCGTCGTCTTCATGAACGATGGCGTACAGTGGCTCGGACAGGTCGTCAACAGCAGCCTGCCCGACCTGACCTCAGCAGGCATGGGACCTATGTCCATCGTGCTTAAGAACACGGAGCTTCCCATGGGCGGCACTTTCGATACGCCCGTGGCCGGAGCCGGGCTCTTCCACCAATCGACTGTGGAGCTTGCTAAGGGCCTGAGCCTGACACTCGGACTGCGACTGGACTACGAGCATAATGAGATGAAGTACTATGCACCGGGCAGCGTCGATTTCGACTTTGCCATCAACAGTGCCAACCCGCGCAACAGCGTAAAACTGAATGACCTGAACGCCAAGCCCCTTTTCGACGGGACGGTGAAGAAGGACTACTGGCAGCTGTTGCCCAAGGCCGCCCTAAAGTACGACCTCAACGCTCACAACAATATCTATGCCACCGTAAGCCGGGGTTCCCGCAGTGGCGGATACAACGTGCAGATGTTCAGCGACCTGCTGCAGACCGAGATGCGACGCACCATGATGAATACCGTGGTCGAAGGCACAGAAAACTACCTGAAAGGCCTCTTCGCCAACGTGCCCAACATTCCCGGGTTCGACCCGCAGGCCCACATCGACATGATTATGGGTCGCATCAACCAGAATATGCCTACCATCGAACAGCCTGACGTCTGTACCACCACGGTCTATAAGCCTGAGTACAGCTGGAACTACGAGCTGGGTACCCACCTGGGCACCAATGACAACCGTCTGCAGGCCGACGCTGCCCTGTTCTACATCGATACGCGCGACCAGCAGATCGCACGCTTCTCGGCAAACGGACTGGGCAGGATGATGGTGAACGCAGGGCGCAGCCGCAGCTACGGCATGGAGTTATCCGTTCGTGCTATGCCCAACAAACACGTAGGACTGGCCGCAAACTACGGACTGACAAACGCAGAGTTCCGCGACTATGACGACGGGCAGGGCATCGACTATACAGGCAACCAAGTGCCCTTCGTTCCCCAGCATACCGTCAGCCTGGATGGCAGCTACACCTTCTTCTTCGACAACGCATACGTGCGCAGCCTGCTGCTGGGTGCCACCTATTCCGGAGCCGGGAAGATTTACTGGAACGAGAGCAATACGGCCAGCGAGGACTTCTACAGCCTGCTCTCGGCACGCGTCATGATGAATACGAAGTGGGCGCAGGTGGAACTGTGGGGCCGTAACCTGACGCAGACTCACTACAACACGTTCTACTTCGAGTCGATGGGACGCGGTTTCAGCCAGCACGGCAAGCCCCTTCAGATAGGTATCAACCTACGCTTCCACTTCTGAGAGCCCATCCTCAAAGAGACTATAGAACCGATACTCAATTATTGCTGTCCGGTAAAAGTTTTTGTGTTAGAATAAAAATTAGGCTGAATCCCTTTCTTGGTTTTCAGCCTTTTTTGCTACCTTTGTTTCACCACAAAACCAAAGTAACATGAACAAAGGTACGCATTTTATCGGACA
>JAILKU010000137.1 GCA_024693505.1 Bacteroidaceae bacterium
TCCCTTCGCGGGAGTGATAGACGGCCAGCGCCACTTCTTCAAGGTGATTGCCTCCATCAATAAGGATGTGGAGGGCGCAGCCCTGTTCCGTACCGTGAGCGGCGCCACGATAAAGAACTTATACGTGGAAGGCTCCGTCATAGGCGGTGCAGCCAGCGGCGGCATCGTAGGACAGGCCGTGGACGGCGTGACGACGATGGAGAACTGCGTGTTTAACGGGGCGGTGACCGCAATGTCCGGCGAGCCTGCCGGGAACCTCATTGCGGGCAATGTGGCCAGCGGCGCAACCGTCACGTACAACAACTGCCTCGACGCCACCAACCTTCTATGGCCCGCCACAGGCACCAGGGCTTACAGCGTGACGGGCGTCGATGCGACCCTCACCCTCACCGGCACGACGGGCATCGCCTGGAACAACGCCATCTATGCCCCGGAAGGTGCAACGGTAGAGTTCACCATGACTACACTTACCTCCGCCAACTACGTGGCTACGGACGGCACTATGACGAAGAGCAATGGCACCTACTCGTTAGTGATGCCGGCGCAGAACGTGACCATCCTACCTGAGTATGCCATGACCTACGCCATCAACAGCAACATCTCGGCTGGCGGCACCGTCGAAATCAACAAAGCAGAGGCAGGAGCAGGCGTGAACGTCTGTGTCACCATCACGCCCGACCCCAACTACATGCTGGGTGAACTGACGGTAACGGATGCCGACGGCGGCGAGATCGCGATGACGATGTACGATGGAGGCTTTGGCTACTTCACCATGCCGAACAAGACTGTGACCGTCACCGTGACGTTCAATAAGAGGTACAGTTTCGAGAACGGCGAGCTGCGCCTGCTCATAGGAGATTTCAACACCCTAGCCTCAGGAAACAACGGCTTCGGCACGGACGTGACAGGAAACAAGGGTGATGTGCTGAAGGTGACTGCCGCCGAGGGCGTGCGCTTCACCAGCATTTGTGACGGACTCTTCCAGAACTTCACCAACTGCACGGAGATAGACCTGAGCAAGGTGAACACCTCGGCAATGACCCATACGTCGAGTATGTTTAAAGGGTGTACCAGTCTGAGGGAACTGAACATGACGGGCTGGAACTTGCTGCAGGTGGAGGACATGGAAAGCATGTTCGAGAACTGCAGCAGCCTCCGGGAACTCGACCTGTCGGGCATCAACATGAACACGAGCGCAAGCATGACGGAGATGTTCAGCTGTGAGGGCACAAATACAGGCGTGTGCAAGCTGACGCTGCCTGCCGGCATGGGCGTAACAGAATCGATGCACCTGAACAAGGGCTATTACTCTGGTTATTATGACGGGGCATATCACAACAGCGGCTGGCAGCTCCTTGGGAATAAGAGTGTCGTTTCCGGCTTGGCTCAGGATAACGGTATTACTTACGCGACGCTGCCTTCACAGCCGGCCACGGCGACCTTCGTGTGGTCGAAAATGCCCGACGACTTCGTGCTCGAACTGCCCGACGGACAGGACAACAGCGCAGTAGTAGAAGCATGGGACGGTGTGACCACAAACGTGAAGCTCACGGGAAGAACCCTCTATCACGACGGTGACTGGAACACGCTCTGCCTGCCGTTCACGCTCTCAAATGCGCTTGACGCCAGCTATCCAGTTCTCAGCGGCGCAACGCTCATGGTGCTTGACACCGAGACAATGTACAACGAACAGGGTCAAGAATACTTCGGCGGCGATGAGCAGGACATAGCAGACTATACCATCCAGACGGGCTTCGATGAAGCCACGGGCACGCTCAACCTCTTTTTCAAGGATGGAGACTTTGAAGCCGGCACACCTTTGATCGCGAAATGGGATTCTGGCGAGGATATCGTCAGCCCTGTGTTCTCCGACGTGACCATCAACAAGACAATGTATCCCGCCGTCAGCCAGGACGGCAAGGTGACGTTCGTGGGGCAGTACTCTCCCATCAAGGTGACGGAGCCCAACCGCTACATCATGCTGAGCTCGGGGAATACCCTGGGCTACGCCGCCGCAGGCAATACCCTGCGCCCCTTCCGCGCACACTTCGAGGTGACAAGCGGGCAGAACGTCAAGGGCTACCAGATCAGCTTCGGGGAAGAAGATCCCTCGATAATTCATAATTCACAATTCATAATTCATAATAACGACGACGCCTGGTATTCCCTCGACGGCATCAAGCTCCATGGCAAACCCACGCGAAAAGGCATCTATATCCATAACGGAAGGCGGATCGTGGTGAAATAAGACCTGGCCCCTCTCCGAAAAGAGGGGGGGGACTCAGGCGACTTCCCCGTCATGGGGGATGTGTTTGGCAAACTGCTGTGCCATCCACTCCATGGACACATCCTGCTTGTAGAAAAACCTGCGCTCGCGGCAGACCGCCTGCCAAGAGGGGAACAGATAGTCGCCCCGGTACTGCTCCTGCAGGTAGAGGTAGAACTGTCTCTCGCATGCCTCGTCGATGACCGTCTTTCCGTCGTCGCTCATCCTGCTCACACCGCTCCACTTGACGAGGAAGACCATCTCGCGGGCGTCGAAAGTGCCCTTCTTGCCCTCCTCCTTGGCCTTTTTGCTACGCTTGAAGGGAATGTTCAGACTGTCGAGCCGGGGAATCATGGCGCAGACCACCCTACCCTGTTCGGGATTGCCGGACCAGAGGACGGACGCCTTCTCGTCGAGCCCGAACCGGTCTCCCGACGCCAGCTTGCGGAAATATGCCTCGTGCTTCATCCACTGCCTGTCGTGGGCGTGGTAGTCCTCCGCCAGCCGCTCCTGCAGCGGACGCGCGTTCCTGCGCCGCTCGGCCAGCTCCTCGTCGGAGATCAGCTTCACCTGCCCGAAGGCGTTGAACACGTCGCGCACGGACGTGAGGACCTCGTCGCAGCTGTTCTCGTAGATCTCCTTCAGCCGCGCAAAGTCGCCCCTGACCTCTTCCTCCTGGCTGATCATGTCCTTGCAGACCTTCAGCGTGGCGACGAGGTGGTAGAAGAAGACGGTCAGCTCGTGGAGCAGCGTCTTGACCGAATCGGCATAGGCCTCGACGCCGAAGAACTGGCCGTGGAAGTGGCGGAAGGTGAGTCGCGAGTAGTCGAGCACGGGCACGATATTGCCGCGGCCGTCCAGCTTGCGGTGAACCCTGGAGCAGAACTTGCGGAAGATCTTCATGCTGCCCGTAATGGTGGTGCCGATGCGGCGTATCAGCTTCTCGGCCACCCGGAAGCACGCGTTGTGGTCCGTGGCATACTGCCCGATGAAAGTCTCGGAGAACTCCACCAGGTCCATCGACTCGATGTTGAGCCGGCTCTGGTATATGCGGACCAGGTTCAGCGTCTGCTCAACCTTCTTGATGTCGAATCTGCAGGCAATAAGTGCCTCCAGCACGTTTTCCTCCTCGAACGCGCGTGCCGCCTCGTATATCTGGTTGAATCCAGTCTCGTCCCTCTGAACAATGGTAGAATACAGCATAGGCGTTATCCTTTCTTAATTGTTGTCAGTTTTTTAAGAATTTGAGTGTTGTCAGTTTTGCTTGCAAAGTTACTGAAAATAATCGGAAAAAGCATGTGATATGCCATAAAAAATGTGAAAAACCACGTTATTATCGGGAATCATCAGCAAACGGCACCCCTATGCCGCCATTTTCGTGCTAATAGCACACTTTTCGGGCGGAAAAAGACCATCGAAAAGAAAATATTATGTGACTTTGCACCCGGTTTTATACAAAATTGAACATGATAAGAAGAATTCTGATAATGGCTATTGCAGCCATCATGGGCGCCACGGGCATGAACGCCCAGGTGATGAAGGCCGGCGACCTGGAGAAGTATGCCAAGGAGAGGTATGGCGACAAATGGCTCGATGCAGCCAGGAACCTGGCCGAGAATCTGACCCTCGACAAGAACGAGTCGCTGACGTACCAGGAAGTCGTGCAGGCCGAGGGCAAGACGAAGGAACAGCTCTACGTGGCCCTGAACTACTGGGTGACGGCCACCTTCAAGGACAAACAGGCCATTACGCTCAACGACAAGGAAGCGGGCTGCATCATTTTCTCATCGACCATTCCGGGCATCGTGGACCATACGGGCACGCTGAACAAGTACTCGGTAAGCATCACGCCCATCATACGCCTGGACATCAAGGACGGCAAGGTGCGCGTCACATATACCGTGCAGAACTACGACATCCTGAAGGACATAAGCGGCGGCTGGATCAGTCTGGTTGACACGGACGACAGGGCGTTCGGCGACTCGAAGCGCAAGAAGGACGACAAGACGAACGCCTACCTCTACGACGAGACGTGGGAGATTGCCAAGCACTATCCCTTCGTGGAGAAGGATTCGCAGAAGCGCACCTGCGCCAAGGCCCTGGTGATGACGCACGCCTACTCGAACGCCATCATCGACAAGGTGGAGGAGGCCATCAAGAACGGAATCGTGGGCACCGACGACGACGACTGGTGATCACTCTCCCTCGGCGGCATACGCCTGGTAGAGGGCCTTTATCCCGGCCTCTTCTGGCGTCCCTCCGAACACCAGCACGCGATACTTCAGGCGTACCGTCTCGCCCTTCTTCAGAACCGTCTGTACGCCGTCCTCCGGCCAAAACATCGGTGTAGGGGACATGAAACCATAGTCGCGGGTGAACCAGGGCGAGGGGAACCAGCGGCTGGAGGGGTGCTGCATGATGACGATGCCCTCGACTCCCGTCTGGCGACGGCCGTAGAATCCCAGCCAGGCCGCCCGGGCGCCGAAGGTGTCCTTTTCTCCGCTCTGCCCCTCGCTGTTCACCATCACCCCACCCTGCTTTACCGTCAGGTCCTCGGCTATCCGGGCGCTGAAGAGGGAATGGTTCGTTTTCTTTATGGTGACGTCCATCAACATCTCCATCTCCACCTGGAAATCAAGCTGATAGAGTTTCTCGGCGGGCGACGATATGGTTATCAGGCGCTTGTCCCTGACGGGGGCCTCGGCATCGGGCCGCTTCCAGATGCACTCGTCCTGGATGACGGCCTTCTCCCCTCCGCTCTCCAACACGCGCGCGCCGACGGAGATGATGCGTCCGCGCTCCAGCCCCTCCTGCCAGTAATTGCCGCCGTTCACCAGGTCGCACCCGAAGAAGAGCGACGAGTGGTGGGGATAGACGCCATTCCGCATGGACGTGACGCTGCCCCCGGAGACAGGGCTGTTCACGGGGAAGAAGAACGGGTATTTCTCGTCGTCGTAGAAACGATAGCTCGTAAAGAAACGGTCGCCTACGGTTACGTCAATCCTGTTGCCTATCCTGACAGCCGAGACGTTCCGGGCTGCCGACAGGGGGAAACTGAACAGGCCGGCCAGGAGACAAAGGCCCAAACTGAAAATACTTCTTTTCATCTTTAGTCTATTCTGTCATCAAAAACTATTTCAGACATATTGGCCCACTCCCACCATACCTTAGGCGGATTGGCAAAGTCCTGCCACAGCTGTTCGGCGCGCTGGGGCGTCATCTCTCCGTCGTAGGCGAAGAGGCGGTAGCGGAGGCGGTAGGTCTGCCCGGGTTCCAGCTGCCAGTCGGTATTCTTGGTGGGCGCAAAGTTGATGAAGACGTCGCCCCGTCCGCCGTTGGCCTCCTCGTTCCAGATGCGCAGGGGCTCGGGCGAGTTGTAGTTCTGCGGCGCCGCCATCAGCAGGAGGCCCGAATGACCGGCGGGCGATTCGCCCGTCACGTAGATCCATCGGGCGCGGGTGCCGTCGATCTGCTGGCGCGTGTTGCCCTCGGAGGTCATCATCGTGCAGTTCTTGTTCGTCCATGCCTCGTTGGCCCTGTAGCCGAAGCCGGCATAGCGGTATTCCTGCAGCAGGACGGGCAGGGATGTGCAGGGCGTCAGCTGCGACTCAAAGTCCCACAGGAAGCCGTCTGAGGCCTGCCAGGCCCGCACCATCCACTTCTCCTTCATGACGGTTTTCTCTCCCGCCGGGGCGAAGATGACGTGGTCGAGCAGGGCATCGAATCCAGACAGGACAGCTCCCTGGTAGGTGGCACCGACGGCCGTGGCGCGAACGGTTCCCAGTCTGTCTCCCAAGTTCCAGAGGTCGTAGAGCTTGCCGTCATAGACCAGATGCGTCCAGGGGTTCCAGATGCCGTAGTGATGACGGTGGTCGCGCGGCTGGATGGTGGTCAGGACAAAGCCGGAGGGGGTATAGGCGGGATGGATGAATCCGCTGCGGCGGAAGACGGGGTCCACGCCCTCGGGCACGGGAGCAAGCGTATAGCGGTAGGACAGGATGGGACGCCCCTGCTGACTGAGCACGAGCGATTCCTGGTTGTCCCGGACCGTCATGGCGGGCTGCCCGGCTGTCTTGGCCTTGCCGAAACTCAGCTCGAACCGACGGCTGGAACGGGCAGGCATCTTACCCTCGAGGATGAAGCAGAGCAGGGGCTGCGAACCGCCATCGGGGCGAACCAGCTGACAGGGCACGGGCATGCGCCGGCCCTCGCGAATCTCATAGAGATATGGTACGCGGGAGCTCTTCTTCTTCAGATAGGCCGATACGTCGAGGGTGACGGTGCAATCCTGCCGGTCGGAGGAACCGGCATCGATCTCGAAACCAATGCTCTTCGCAGAAGCCGCAAGGCCGACGAAGAGGGCAAGGAGGGAAAGAAGGAAACGATGCTGCTTCATTGTCTTCAGAATTGATAGGGAGGACGTTGCGGACGGCTGAGCATCGCGTTGGCCTCGTCGTCGTTCTTGAAGCGCTCCAGGATGGGGTCCCAGTAGAGTCTGCGGTTCAGCTTCATGGCGATGTGCTGGAGCAGGCAGACGGAACAAGAGCGATGGGCAATCTCGGCCGGCGTGATGGGCTGCTGGCGGGTACGGATGGCCTGGAGCCAGTTGCCGTGGTGGTCGCCGCTCTTGGTCAGGTGGATTTCATTCTCGCCGATCTTGGACGTGAGGATCTTGGGATCGGAAGCTTTCAGGGGACTCGAGGCATTCGTCTGCGGATCGTTGGCCGAAGCGGAATAGCTGCCGCGGCTGACGAAGATCCAGCCCTCGGAACCCGTGAACAGCAGGCCGTTGGGCTTCTGGGGGCTATCGGTCGTACCGCGCACGATAACGCCATTATCGTAAAGCATCTCGGTAGCATACTCGCCATGCACATCCCAGAGCCCGCCCGAAGCGAACTTGGCCTCGCCATAGATCTCCTTGGGACCGGTGAACTCGGTTCCCATCGCCCAATGGGCAATATCGAAGTGGTGGTGCCCCCACCCCGTAATCATACCCGCTCCGAACTGCTCGCAGCGCAGCCAGCCGGGACGTCCGTAGCCCTGCTGGGGATGTACGCGGTCGACAGTATAGGGCACGTAGGGCGTCTCGCCCAGCCATTTCTCGTAGTTGAAGCCGTCGGGCACGGGCATCGGCTCGGGATTGCCGCCTGGCGGGTCGCCCGGCAGACGCACCTCAATCTCCTTCAGCTCGCCGATGCGTCCGTTCCTGACCAGCTCGCAGGCAATCCGGAACTGCTCCATGGAACGCTGCTGCGTGCCGATCTGGAAGATGCGCCCCGTTGCGTTCACGGCATTACTCATCTTGCGGCCCTCCTCAAGGGTCAACGAGGTGGGCTTCTCCAGATAGACGTCCTTGCCGGCCCGGACTGCATCGATGGCTATCTTGGCATGCCAATGGTCGGGGGTGCAGATGACGACGGCATCGACATCCTTGTTGGCCAGGAGCTCCTCGTAATGCTCGTAGGTCAGAACGCCGCTGTACGGCTTGCCCTGTTTCTTTGTGTAATAGGCCTCCACATGGCTCTTGGCCTCGGCCAGGCGATGGTCATCGAGGTCGCAAACCGCCACGATGCGCACGTCGTCATACTTCCACACGCCCGGCATATCGTGGTCGCGGGCGATGCGGCCAGTCCCGATCACGCCGATGTTAATCCTGTCGGAGGGAGCTGTACGGCGCAATACGGCTGCCGGAACGATGGTGGGGGCTATAATCAACCCGAGGCCTGAGGCCACAGAGGTTTTCAGGAAATTTCGTCGGGTAATACTCATTTGGCACGAACGATGTAGGTGAAGTCATAATCCTGGTAAGGCATACGGTACTCGGGACGGGGCCATGCGCCCCAGCTGTTGACGCAGCCCACGCCCATCTGGCGCGACTGCACCTGGGTAACGCTGAAGAGGCGTGAGATGAGGTCGCCGCTGTGATGCTGAACCTCGAACTTGTTCTCTCCGTCGTCCAGATCCTCGGGCAGGTAACAGAGACTGCTGCACTCCATGGCGCCGGTAGCCACGAACTGAAGGCCATGTCCCTGGCCGTCCAAAACGGCCCAATGGCGTATGTCGGTCTTGTTGCCGCTCTCCTGCGGACGGACGTAACCCCAGTACTGGTCCGCCACGTTTGCGCGATAGAAGCCCAGACGCTGGCTGCTGTTGCGGTCGATGTAGTTCTCCTCGGGCCCGCGGCCATAATATTCAATACGGGTGTACTCCCTGGGCATCACCCATTGCATGCCGAAGCGGAAGAGCTGGGGCATGTCCTTCTGACTCTCGTCGGCATCGAGATGCTGATTCACCACCAGCTCGCCCTTCGGAGTAAGGGTATAGGTGAGGGTGAGCACGGCCTTCAGCTGTGTCAGCTCATACTCGGAGCGGATGGCGCGGTTCTGTCCCACGGGATAGCAGGATACGCGGCGCAGCTTCTTCTCGGGCTTCTTCCAGGCGCGGAACTTGTTCTGCATGCTTGCGCCGTAGTCGTTGTCGGTGGGGGCACGCCAGAAGTTGGGCGTCACGCCGTAGCCGTCCTGCAGCATGGGCTTACCCTTGACGTCAACATAATCCAACACGCCCGAGCGGCGACTCACGTAGATGGTCATGCCCGAGGCAGAAAGACTGTAGTAGGCATTCATCGAATCGGCCTCCACCTCTCCCTGGCTGGACTCCAGGATGACTCCGGCCTCGGGGAACTTATAGGGCTGCAGGACAAGCTGCTGCTGAGCCACGGCATAGCCGGCCTTCAGGAGCGGTTCGGCGCGCAGCAGGCAGAAATCGACGTTGGCCGTCAACTCATGGCCTGAATAGCCGCTTATGAACTGGCGTATCTCGTTCAGCGACGCCAGCTTGGTGATATCATACTTGACCGTCTGCTGAGGCGCTACGGCTGGCAGGTCGGGCATGATGAAGCTATAGGCCTCCACGCCATCCACACAAACAGACACGCGGGCCTCCACGTTTTCCATCGGGCGGAAGAAATTCTCGTTGTAGATCTCAATGGTTCCCTTCTGGAGGTCGAGGTTGCGAAGCCAGAAGTTCTGCTGCTGATAGCGCACCTCGTAGGCATGCGGATTAGGCGTACGGTCGGGCTGGATAACGCCGTTGCAGTTGAAGTTGTGGTCGGTAGATGGATAGCGCCCGTCGTCGCCTCCGTACAGCCATATCTGACGGCCCGTCAGCTTGCTCTTGCCGCGCAGGCCCTGGTCGATGAAGTCCCAGATGAAACCGCCCTGGTAGCTGGGATACTTGCGTATGATGTCCCAGTACTCGCGGAAGCCGCCCATGCTGTTGCCCATCGCATGGGCATACTCGCATTGGATGAGCGGGCGGGGATTGTTGCCCTGGGCATACTTCTCGCAGTTGCCGTAGTCGTAGTACATGGGGCAGTAGATGTCCGTCTTGCCCTGCTGGCCGGCCTGTTCGTACTGAACGGGACGGCTCTGGTCGATGGACTTAATCAGGTCGTAGGACTTCTCGAAGTTGGGACCGTAGCCGGCTTCGTTGCCCAGACTCCAGAAGATGATGGCGGGATGGTTCTTCTGCACCATGACATTGTGGCGGTTGCGCTCCAGGTGTGCCTTCTCGAAGAGGGAGTTCTTGGCCAGCGTCTTGTCGCCGTAGCCCATGCCGTGGCTCTCGATGTTCGTCTCGGCCACCATATAGATGCCATACTGGTCGCAAAGGTCGTACCATCGGGGATCATCGCTATAGTGGCAAGTGCGGACGGCATTCACGTTCAGCTCCTTCATGACCTGGATGTCCTTTACCATCTGCTCTACGCTGACGACGTATCCGCCGTCGGGGTCAAGCTCATGACGGTCCACGCCCTTGAAGAGGACGGGCTGCCCGTTCACCAGCACCTGGCGGTTCTTGATCTCCACCTTGCGGAAACCGACCTTCTGGGGGATCACCTCGATAACGTCCGACTTGTCCTTCAGGGTTGTATAGAGGGTGTAGAGGTAGGGAATCTCGGCACTCCACTGGCGGGGCGACTTCACTTCGGCAAGGATCGTCTGCTCGGTGCCGGCCACCTTCTCCTCTTTCTGCCACACCTCGCGGCCATCGGCATCGACGAGCGACAGGGCCAGCGTCTTGCCCTGAACCTTCTGCGTGGAAACGCGGATCTGCAACGTGCCGTCGCGATAGTCGTTCACCAGGTCGGGAACGATGAAGAGGTCGGCCACGCTGGCCTGAGGACGGGCATAGAGATAGACCTCGCGGGCAATGCCCGTAAAGCGCCAGAAGTCCTGGTCCTCGAGGTAGGAGCCGTCGCACCAGCGCATCACCTGCATAGCGATGAGCGCCTTCTGTCCGGGCTTTACAAAGCGGGTAAGCTCAAACTCGGCTTCCATCTTGGAATCCTCGCTATAGCCCACCTCCTGACCATTCACCCAAAGCGTCAGGTTACTGGTGGCAGAACCTACATGCATGAAGATGCGCTCGCCCTTCCATTCCGAGGGAATCAGGAACTCGCGGCGATAGGAACCGGTATAGTTGTTGCGCTCCTCCACATAAGGCGGATTGCTCTGGAACTGGTTGTTCCAGGAATAACCCACGTTCTTATAGACCTTCTCGCCATAGCCGTTTATCTCGAAGAGGCCCGGCACGGGGAAGTCCACCCACTTGGAATCATCGAACTTGGGCATCTGGAACCCCTGGGGCGCCTTGTCGTGGTCCTTCACGAAGTAGAACTTCCAGGTCCCCTCCAAGGTCATGAAGCGGCTGCTGCGCTCCTTCTGACCGCTCCGGGCCTTGTCGAGGTTCTCGTAGGCGAAGAAGGAACTGCGCGGATTCAGGGTGTTCACTCGGGTAATGTTGGGATCGAGCCACCTTTGGGTAGTCGTCGGCGCGGCAGTTATCGTCATGAACGAAGCCCATACCGCAAGGCTAAGAAACATTCTCTTCATAATAGTGTTGCTATTGTTGTTTAATTCGTTATTCTTACTGCCTGAAAGGCTACTTTGCCAAGCAAAGGTAAACAATTTCTCATTAATAGCAAAAAGATTTCACCCTAAGACCCTCATATTCTGCCATTAATTTATAAATTTGGGGCGAAAAGTAGATGAAATAGGATGAAAGAAAGCACAAGAAATCGTCTTTTTACCTGTTTGGGAGGGCTTTCGGTCGTACTAATGGCCATATACCTGACGATGCGCGAGGGGGACGTCCTTTTCCGCGCCCAGGAACTCAGTCTTTTCCTGCCCACCCGACAGTTCTATTCGGACCTATGCATCTATCCTGGCGGCACTCTTTCATGGCTGGGTTGCCTGGCCACACAATTCTTCTATAAAAAGACATGGGCAGCAATCATGCTATGCCTGATTTGGTGGGCCTGCCAGGGAATTACCAGCCGGGTGTTCCGTCTCGGAGCAGGATGGAATCTGCTGGCCCTGCTCGTACCCATAGCCCTGATGGCCTGCATGACGCAAACCGGCTACTGGCTCTACTACCAGAAGCTGAGCGGCCATCTGATGGTGCCCGGCATAGGCGTCCTGCTCAGTCTGCTGGCAACCTGGATATACCGCACCCTGCCCGAGCGGTGGGGACTATGCTATGGCTGGATGGTGATATGGGGCTGCCTCGGCTATCCACTCTTCGGCGCCTATTCCTTCCTGGGCACAGCGCTCATGATGTGGCCTCGCCAATGGAACAGCCGGGTCGGTTTTTTCCGGAAGGCCTTTCCGATTTTGCTGGGAGCCCTTCTAATTAGATTTACACCCGGGTTTTCCTATCAGCACCTGTATTCGCAGGTCAATGCCGATGAACTCTATCGGGCAGCGTTGCCCACCTTCGGCTTGGCGGATCAGGACTTTCCGCAGTACCGCCTACCCTACTACGCCCTGTTCGCCTCGCTGATTCCCGCCATGCTGACCACGCTGCTTCCCGAGCGGAAGCGGAAGCATTGGCAGACAGGCCTCATCGTGAGCATATTCTGCCTTAGCGCCGGCTTTTGGGGGCTCTGGAAGGTGTGGTATGCCGATGTTAACTTCCACAAGGAGGTACGAATGGCCCTGGCCATAGAACGGCAGGACTGGGTGGGCGTGCTGCGTATTGCCCGAGAATCCGCCTCGGTAGAACCAACCCGGATGATCGTGATGAACAAGAACCTGGCGCTCTTCCGCCTGGGACGTGCCGGCGACGAGATGTGCCACTTTGCCAACGAAGGCGCTATGCCCAACGCGCCTTGGATAGCGCGTATCTCGCAGGTGGGCGGCAGACAGCTATTCTACCAATACGGACGCGAGAACAGCTGCTACCGATGGTGCATGGAAAGTGGTGTGGAGAGAGGATGGAGCGTAGAAACCCTTCAGTTGATGACCAAAGCAAGCCTGTTGGCGGGAGACTTTGAGGTGGCCCGCAAATATCTGAGCATTCTGAAGAAGACCTGGCTGTACCGGCAATGGGCCGAACGCTACGAATCCTTCCTCTATCAACCCGAACGTATCGCAGAAGACGAGGAGATGGGGTTCATCGCCCATCTGATGCCCGAACAGAACCGCCTGGACGGAGACCAGTCAGTGGTGGAGACCTACCTTCTGGACAGCTTCATCAGCGAAACGAAAGACGACACTCTTTTTCAGGAGATGACACTTCTTTGCGCCCTCCAGATGAAGGACATAGGCCTCTTCTGGCCACGCTTCTTCGAGTATGCCCGCCGACACCCTGGCGAGCACATTCCCACTCATTATCAGGAGGCAGCCTATCTCTACGGCCATCTGGAACCGACGGTCGATATCAGCAGGATGCCCTTCGACGAGTCAGTTCGCAAGAGCTATGCCGACTTCATGGCTTTCAACGAGCGATGCGGCAATATGTCGCTCGAACAGAAGAAAGTGGCCTTCCGACCTGCCTTCGGGCATACCTTCTACTACTTCTACTTCCTGGTTAGAGACATTCAAACGCTATGAAGACCGAAAGCCTTATGAAATGTAAGATTCTCTTATACATTATTATATATGCAGGACTTTCGGCATGTACGAAACCCGAAGTGCCCAAAGACTTTCGCGACGATGGATTAACAGCTGACATTTACCCCGACTATGCCGACGTAACCGTACCCCGGAATATCGCACCTCTCCGTTTCCGGATCGAGGAACAGGCGCAGCAATTCGTTTCGCAACTCAGTTCGGGGAACGTCGTCTGCACATTCCAGGGTCAAGACGTCTGTCCAAGCCAGAAACAATGGGAACAGCTCCGAAACGCATCGTCCACAATCAACGTGGAGATTTATTTACAGGATAAAGAAGGTTGGAAGCGAAAGAAGCCTTTCAGCATCTGGATATCGGCTGACGAGATAGATCCTTACCTGGCATACCGCCTCATCTCCCCCTCCTATGTCACCTACGAAGACCTGACCATCTGCCAGCGCCGCCTTTCGGACTACCAGGAAAAGGTCATCTACGGCAATATGATAAACAGCACGGAGAAGGATGCCCAATGCATCAACTGCCACGCCTTCCAGCAGCAGAACCCGCGCCGCATGCAGTTCCATGTCAGGCAGCATCTGGGCGGAACCGTCATCAGCTACGACGGACAGACCAGAAAGGTGGACCTGAAGACCGATAGCGTGCTGAGCGCAGGCGTCTATCCAGCCTGGCATCCCACGGAGCAGCTCATCGCCTATAGCACCAACCTGACCACCCAGGCCTTCCATACCCTGGACCTGAACAAGGTGGAGGTGCAGGACACGCAAAGCGCCCTGATGCTCTATGATATTGCACAAAACAAAGTAATACCCCTGCCGAGCGACAGCTGCGATTTAGATTGCTTCCCCTGCTGGAGCCCAGACGGACAATGGCTCTACTACTGCTCAGCCAAGTATGAGACAAACGACAGTCTGCCACGCAGCACAGACATTCTGCTCAACTATGAAGCGTTGAAATACAACCTCTATCGCCGCTCCTTCGATGCTGGCAAGAATACTTTTGGACCCAAGGAACTGGTCTATGACGCCGCAGCTATCGGTCAAAGTGCCACCCTACCCCGCATTTCGCCAGATGGACGATGGCTAATGTTCACACAAGGTGCCTATGGTGTGTTCCACATATGGCATAATGATGCCGATCTATATTTGATAGACTTGCAAAACGGGAATTGTCGCATAGCCGAAGAAATAAACTCGCCTCAGGTAGAAAGCTATCACTCATGGAGCAGCAACGGGAAATGGGTCGTTTTCAGTAGCAGAAGGGATGACGGAAATTTCACGCGCCCCTTTTTCGCTCATTTCGACAACGAAGGAAGCATGGCAAAGCCCTTCGAGTTGCCGAGCGAAGAACCTGAATATCATCGCCAATTGATGCGCAGCTACAACGTGCCGGAGTTTATCGTAGGACCTGTGGAAGTAAGTCCGCAAGAACTGGCAGAAATAATAAAGCAGGATGCCGTCAAATCCCAATAGTCAAATGAACAAAAGATGGACAAAATGGCTTTCCGACATGGAGAATCTAATGCTGCCCAGATTCTGCCCAGTCTGTTCACAGCGCCTCATGCCAAGCGAACGTTTCCTGTGCATGGCTTGCGCAATGGACCTGCCTCGTATTGACCTTGAACCCATAAACGACAACGCGATGACACGCAAAATGTGGTCTCAGGTACCTGTAGCGATGGGAACATCCGTCATAGCCTACCGGCACCAGTCTCCTTTCCATAACATCCTCATTAATATCAAATACCACGGCGCCACAGAATTAGCATTGGAAATGGGACGTTGGGCAGCATGGGAAACTATGTCCACAAATCTTTTTGAACAAACAGATGTTATGGTACCTATCCCCTTGAGCCGGAAAAAAATGAGGAAACGAGGATATAACCAGTCACTATTACTTTGCCAAGGCATGGCCCAGGTTAATCATCTTCCAGTAAAGAACTGGCTCTACAGGTTTAATGACGAAAATTCCCAAACCCATTTAAGTGAAGAAGAACGTGTTGAAAATACCATCGATGCATTTGGGGCAAATATTCCAGTTGAAGAACGTGGAAAACGCATTCTGCTTGTAGACGATGTCTTCACAACTGGCGCGACGATGACAGCCTGCGCCAGAGCGATATTAAAGTCAGACAATACAGCTATTATTAACATTTTTACGCTTTCTTATACGATATAAAGTAACAAATTGAAACTTTGTTGTGATTTTTTCTTACGAAAAGTTGCCAGAATGGTATTTTTTGCTTACCTTTGTCGCAGAAATAAGATAACCAGATTAAGTATTAGTTTATTTTTATCGTATGAATGCACAAAAAGTTTTAGAGGATCTCAAACGCAGATTCCCCAACGAGCCTGAATATCATCAGGCTGTAGAAGAAGTCCTCGGTACGATCGAGGAAGAGTACAACAAACATCCCGAGTTCGACAAGGTAAACCTGATTGAGCGTCTATGTATTCCTGATCGCGTCTACCAGTTCCGTGTAACATGGATGGATGACAAGGGTAACATTCAGACAAACATGGGATACCGCATCCAGCACAATAATGCTATTGGTCCGTACAAAGGAGGCATTCGTTTTCACAGTAGTGTGAATCTTGGTATTCTGAAATTCCTGGCTTTTGAGCAGACCTTCAAGAACAGTCTGACGACCTTGCCAATGGGTGGCGGAAAAGGCGGTTCTGACTTCAGCCCCCGCGGTAAATCTAATGCCGAGGTAATGCGCTTCTGCCAAGCTTTCATGACTGAATTGACACGCCATATTGGTCCTAACACCGACGTGCCTGCCGGTGACATCGGCGTTGGTGGCCGTGAAGTAGGCTACATGTTTGGTATGTATAAGAAGTTAACACGAGAGTTCTCGGGCGTATTTACCGGCAAAGGCTTAGAGTTCGGAGGTTCGCTTATTCGTCCAGAGGCTACCGGCTACGGTACAGTATATTTCCTGCGTGCTATGCTGAAGACTAAGGGAGACAAAGTTGAAGGCAAAAAGGTGCTCATAAGTGGTGCTGGAAATGTTGCTCAGTATGCAGCTGAGAAGGTATTACAGCTTGGCGGCAAGGTAATGACCATGAGTGATAGCGATGGCTACATTTACGATCCAGACGGAATTGACCGCGAGAAACTAGACTACATCATGGAACTGAAGAACGTCTATCGTGGTCGTATCCGAGAGTATGCAGAACAATATCCAACAGCCAAGTATGTCGGCGATGGTGCAAAGCCTTGGTTCGAAAAGGCCGATATCGCACTACCTTGTGCTACGCAGAACGAGTTGAACGAAGAGCAGGCTAAGGCCCTTGTGGCAAATGGTGTCATCGCCGTTGCCGAGGGTGCCAACATGCCCTCCACACCTGGTGCCATACGCGTTTTCCAGGAGGCAAAAATTCTCTACTCACCTGGCAAGGCATCAAATGCCGGTGGTGTAAGCGTATCAGGCCTTGAGATGTCGCAGAATTCAGAACGCCTAAGTTGGTCGGCAGAGGAGGTTGACGCCAAGCTACTCTGGATTATGGAGAACATTCATGAAAACTGCGTGAAATATGGAACAGAAGCCGATGGCTATGTCAACTATGTGAAGGGCGCAAATGTTGCTGGATTCATGAAAGTTGCCAAGGCTATGATGGCACAAGGTGTATTGTAATTAGCTATCTCTTCAACAAGAAGAACTATTTTCACCTTAATTATAGTCCTCGCTGGATTTCCACAGCGAGGACTTTTTGCTTTATTAAACGGCGAAGATGTACAGAACCATATCCATTTCCTCAGAACAAACAATCCATTACAAATATTAATCCTCCCTCTTTTCCGACCTAAAGCAAATAAATGTGATTTTTATTTTGAGGATAACCCGTTTAATCGTATTTTTGCAATCTGAAAAAGAAAAACGACCACAACTGATATGACATTAAAAGATACGTCCTTCGTGGACCTGATGCTACGCCGCATCTGTAATGTGCTGCTTTTGGCCAATCCATATGATGCCTTCATGCTGGAGGATGACGGACGGGTAGATGAGAAAATCTTCTCAGAATATGCCCGCCTGGGACTTCGCTTCCCCCCGCGCTTCATCCAGGTAGCCAGCCAGGAAGAGGCCGAACGCGAGATGCAGGACGGCAGTATAGACCTGGTAATATGCATGCCCGCCGCCGGCGACAACGATGTCTTCGACATTGCCCGCAGCATTAAGCAGGCCTACCCCACGGTACCAATCGTCGTACTGACACCCTTCAGCCACGGCATCACCCGGCGCATGCAGAACGAGGACCTGAGCGCCTTCGAATACGTCTTCTGCTGGCTGGGCAATACGGAACTGTTGCTTTCTATCATAAAGCTGATGGAGGACCGAATGAACCTTGAGCACGATATCCGCAGTGCCGGAGTTCAGATGATTCTGGTTGTGGAGGACGGCATACGTTTCTACAGCAGTATCCTGCCCCGCCTTTATAACTTCGTGCTTCAGCAGAGCCTGGCCTTCGCTACCGAAGCCCTGAACACGAGCCTGGAAACCCTGCGCATGCGAGGCCGCCCAAAGATTGTGCTGGCCAGGAACTACGAGGAGGCATGGACTCTCTATGAGAGGTTTGCCGACAACACTCTGGGTGTCATCAGCGACTGCCGCTTCCCCATGATTGCCGGAGGCGAAAAGGACGAGGAGGCTGGCTTCAAGCTACTGCAGGCTATCCGCGAGCGGGATCCCTACATCCCTCTCATTATGAACTCCAGCGAGAGCGAGAATGCCGGAAAGGCCCGCCAATGTGGCGCTCACTTCATCGACAAGAACAGCAAGAAGATGGACGTTGACTTGCGCTCCCACGTTCGCCGTTATTTCGGTTTCGGCGACTTCATCTTCCGCAATCCCGACACATTGGAAGAGGTTGTGCGCGTAAGGAACCTGAAAGAACTGCAGGACAACATCATGACTGTACCAGCTCAAAGCCTGCTCTACCACATCTCGCACAACAACGTAAGCCGCTGGCTGGCCAGTCGAGCGCTATTCCCCATCTCAGAGTTCCTGAAGAACATCACCTGGGACAGCCTGCAGGATGTAGATGCACACCGCCAGATTATCCTGGACGCCATAGTGGCCTATCGCCGCATGAAGAACCAGGGCGTCGTGGCCGTATTCCAGCGCGAACGTTTCGACCAATACAGTAACTTTGCACGCATCGGCGAAGGGAGTCTGGGCGGAAAAGGACGCGGTCTGGCCTTCATAGACTATATCTTGAAGCGCCATACAGACCTGAACGAGTCGGACACGGCTCGCGTAAAGATTCCAAAGACGGTGGTCCTCTGCACCGATGTCTTCGATGAATTCATGGATACGAACGAGCTGTACCAGATAGCCCTGAGCGACCTGCCAAACAACGAGATACTGCAGCAGTTCCTGCGCAGCCGCCTGCCAACTCGCCTTATCGGCGACCTGGAAGCTTTCCTGCACGTCGTGGACCGCCCCATCGCCATTCGCAGCAGCAGCCTGCTCGAAGACTCGCACTACCAGCCCTTCGCAGGTGTCTATTCCACCTATATGATTCCCCATGTGCCAGACATGTACGAGCGCCTGGCCATGCTGGCCGATGCCATCAAGGCAGTCTATGCCAGCGTCTTCTACCAGAGTAGCAAAGACTACATGACGGCCACCAGCAACGTCATCGATCAAGAGAAGATGGCAGTCATCCTGCAGGAAGTGGTGGGCGAACAGCATGGTGTGCGCTACTATCCCGTTATCAGCGGCGTGGCACGTAGCATCAACTACTACCCCATCGGCGACGAGCAACCCGAGGAAGGCACGGTAAACCTGGCCCTCGGACTGGGAAAATACATCGTGGACGGCGGTCAGTGCCTGCGCGTCTGCCCTGCCCATCCGAATCAGGTCCTGCAGATGAGCGAGATGGACATTGCCCTGCGGCAGACGCAGACTCACTTCCTGGCCCTCGACGTCAGTCACTCCATAGACGGCGCAAGCGAGAACTCAGCATCCCGGAAGATGGACTTTTCTGTAGATGACGGCTTCAACCTGCACAAATGGTCTGTGCGAGATGCCGAAGGAGACGGCACCCTGCAATGGATTTGCAGCACCTTCGACCCGCAGGACCAGTGCATCTACGACGGATTCTACGAGGGACGGAACCGCAAAATCATATCCTTTGCCGGCGTTCTGCAGCACAAAATTTTCCCCCTGCCCGAGCTGATGCAGAAGGTGCTCCACTACGGCTCCTCCGAGATGCGTCGCCCCGTAGAAATAGAATTCGCAGTAAATCTACGGCCCGACAAGACGGGAGATTTCTACCTGCTGCAGATTCGGCCTATGGTGGACAACCGCATGGAACTGGAGGAAGACCTCACACTCATCCCTGACTCGGACTGTCTGCTGCGCTCGCACAGCGCCATCGGACATGGCATCTATACCGATATTCAGGACATCGTCTATGTGAAGACTCAGGGTTACTCTCCCGGCCAGAATCCCATGATAGCCGAGGAGATAGAGCGCATCAACCGCACATTCCTAGGCAACGGTGACAAGCCAGACCCAAACGGCGACAAACCTGCCGTCCACCCCACCTATTTGCTTATAGGCCCAGGACGCTGGGGCAGTAGTGACCCGTGGCTGGGCATCCCAGTCAAGTGGCCTTATATCAGCGCCGCGCAGGTCATCGTAGAGGCCGGACTCGACTCCTTCCAGGTAGATCCCAGCCAGGGCACCCACTTCTTCCAGAATCTGACGAGCCTGGGCGTCTGCTACCTGACTATCAATGCGTTTCGCGGCGACGGCATCTACCGCCAAGAGGAACTTGATGCCCTGCCTGCCGTTCAGGAGACCGAGCACGTTCGCCATGTTCGAATGCCCCATCCACTCGTCATCAAGGTAGATGGAAGCAAAAAGGAAGGGGTGGTGGTAGTGCAGAGTTAAGAGTCCATAGTTAAGAGTCCATAGTTAGGAGTGAAGAGTAAGAAATGAGGAAAACGATTATCTTTGACCTGGACGGTACGCTTCTGGATACCCTGCAGGACCTCTGCCTGAGCGTCAACTACGCCCTTCGCCGTTGCGGCTTCCCCGAGAGGTCGCTGGAGGATGTACGGACTTTCGTAGGCAACGGGGTGCGGATGCTCATTCATCGTGCCGTACCCCAGGATACCCCCCAGCCGGAGGAGGAAGCTTGCTTCCAGGAGTTCAGGGCCCACTACGTCCTTCATTGTCAGGACCATACACGTCCCTATCCTGGTATAGGCGAGATGCTGAAGAGCTTGAAGGAGAAGGGCTATCGGATGAGCATTGTCAGCAATAAACTGCAGGCAGGCGTAACCGAGCTGCACCAGGCCTGGTTCCAGGAGACCATCGACGTAGCTGTAGGCGAGAGCGAGGGCATCCGCCGGAAGCCGGCCCCCGATATGGTATTTCGGGCACTCAGCGAACTGGGAAGCACGGCAGACGATGCGGTTTACGTTGGCGATAGCGACGTTGACATGGAGACCGCCCGCAAGGCCGGCATCCCCTGCATCAGCGTGCTCTGGGGCTTCCGGGACAGGGCCTTCCTGTCTGCTCACGGCGCGTCCACCTTCGCTGTTCAGCCAGAGGAAATACCCTCCATACTATCCACAATCCAAGAGAATTAAACGATATAAGATAAAGACGAAGATGAGGAAAGCAATACTATTCAGGAGCATCTGCCTGGGCGCTGCAACAGGCCTGCTCTTTTCTTGCACAGAGTGCCCCAAAGCACGCATCAGCCAGCAGGAATGCAACCGGGAGCTGGCGACTTCCATACTGAACGACTCTACGCTGATAAAGGTGGAGCAAATGGGGCGCCAACTGCTCAGCAAGGGCTACAACGCAGGCGGCGTTTACCACGAAGTCTGGATTCGGGACTTCAATACGTTCATAGAAACGGTCATGGATATCGCTCCGAAAGAGAATGTAAGGGAGGCCCTGAGCGTTTTCTTCAAATTGCAGCAGCCAAACGGAGAGATTGTTGACGGCTATGTGCCAAAGGCGTCCCAATGGAGAGACAATGTCCCCTATTACTCCGAAGCCGACACCACTCACGTCGGATTCAAGAACACAACGGAAACAGACCAGGAGACATCGCTCATCCAGGCCGTCAGGAAGTACGTCGAAAAGAGTGGGGACCGCGATTTCCTTTCCCTGGATATAGCCGGAGAAACCGTTTACGAGCGGATGAAAAGAGCTGTTGACTTCCTTCTGAACGAGAGATACGATGCCCATTCCGGCCTACTTACCGGCGCCCTTACAGCCGACTGGGGCGATGTGGAGAACGACACAATCTGCTGCGTGGACCTGGGCGAGGGCACTACCCTTACCGTTGACATCTATGACAATGCCATGATGGTTATCGCGCTGAGAGACCTTTGCCAGATGGCTCCCGACGAGCAGGCCAGGGCCGGATGGGAGAAGATGGAAACCACATTCCGTAAAAATATTCGAAAGAATCTGTGGAACAAGGAGGAACAGCGCTTCAGGCCCCATCTCTATCCCGAGGGCAAGCCGGCCGCAGTAAGTTTCGACGAGGAGCGCATTTACTACCACGGAGGAACAGCTGTAGCCATCGAGGCCGACCTGCTGACTGAGGAGGAGGTCCGCAAGGTTAACGCAGATATGCTGGAGAATGTGCGACTCTCGGGCATGCCCAGCATCGGACTGACGATGTTTCCCACCTACCCCAACGACTTCTTCCCCTACAACTGCGGAATGAAGTACCCCTACAACTACCAGAACGGAGGCGACTGGACCTGGTTCGGCGGCAGGATGATTCAGCAGCTCATCCGCTACGGCATGGTGGCCGAAGCCTATCAGGAGCTGCGGCCCATGATAGACCGCGTTATCGTGAACGGCGACTTCTACGAATGGTACGGCAAGGGCAACACGCCCAAAGGCTCACCGGGCTATAAAGGATCGGCCGGCGTGCTCTGCAAGGCTATTGCGATGCTCAGGCAATGGGCTGCCCTGAACGCAGAGCCCTGACCGGCAGGCCCTACGAACCGAAAAGCACAAACCGGTATCCCCTTCGCTTCAGTTCACCGATCAGGCGGTCCAGCCAGCCCTGGTAGAACTTATCTGTGCGGTCATCGTGCGTACCCAGATGGAACAGCATGATGTGCCCGTTCAGTCCTTCGCGCTCCTCCAGGGCCAGGATATTCCCGTATATCGTCTCGCTGCTGCGGTAGTTCTTCATCGAGGGGACAGTATAGTCGGCATTGCTCGTCGAGCCGGGTGTATAGTTTATCAGGGAGAGGCCCATTTCCTTTGCCCAGCGAGAAACTGTATCGTTATAGTGCTCGTAGGCAGGCATGAACCAGCGGGCCAGAAGCGTATCGATACCCGCCTGAGCCATCAGCTCGTAGCTGCGGCGCATATCTTCCTGGAACTCCTGGCGCGTAACCAGCATTGCATCGCGGTTCTCCCACGAAGAGTAGAGCAGATGGGCATAGCCGTGACTGCCCACATAATGCCCGGCACGAAGCAGGAGTCGAACGTCCTCGGGAAAGCGCTCGTAGAAGTGGCCCGTCAGGAAGAAGGCGGCCTGAATGCGATGCTTCTTGAGGGTGCGCAGGATGGCCTGAGTGCCGTCGTGCTTGTCGGCCGCAGTAAAGACCAGCATAATCTCCCGTCGCGAGGGATCCAGGCGTTCCAGGCCTCCGAAGCGATAGATGTCCTGAGCAGAAACGGACGCGGCAGCCAGGCCGAATACAAGAGCCAGTATATTCCTCAGTCTCATATGGTTAAGCATCGGCACCTCTACTACTTCTCCACGCTGAGCGTACTCCAGCGATAGAGATTGCACCCCACGAAGTTGCCCAGCACCTCGGCGGCATAGACGCAAAGGACGGGCCAACTTAGCACATCGGCCCAGGGAGCTGCCAGGAAGTAGAAGGCATCGGCTATCGAGTGGGCAAAGCCGCACAGGATGAAGACGGGTACGCCCAGCAGCAGAGGCAGCATCTTGCCCTGACGGGCGAAGAAGACGGCTGTTGTCATGATGAAGCCGCAACCCACAGCCAGCAGGAAGCAGGCCAGCGGACCCTTGTCCAGACGGCCCGCCAATATGGCAGCGGCCTTCTCCATCAGCTCCGGCTCGGCGTAGCGAATCATCAGCGCGGTAAGCAGACAGCCCACGATATTGCCCGCAAGAACCATTGAAATCATTCCCCAGTCGCCCTTGCGGCGTATAAACCCGGCCGTTCCCGTATAGAGCTTCAGCCCGTAATAGACAACCGTAGTGAGGCCGAAGGCGAAGAGCACGGCTCCGGCCACGCCGCCAACGCGCAGGTTCACCACACACCCGATGGAGATACAGATGCCGGCCAGCACGGCCAGCGGCAGACAATTCCTCAGTAGATCTTTCATAATCCTATACTATTATTAAATTGTTTCCAGCAATTCCTATCCCTTCATGACCCATACCTTGTGGGAGTGCCCCCCTCTGGCCGTGATGCCCGATTCGGGATCGGCCACGAGCCGCTTCAGTTCCCTCGAGGCCACAGAGCGCTCGAGCCCCGTTGCCTGAGCATAGTCGGTCAGGGTCATCTGCCCTTTCTGACGGATGATTTCCCTGGCCTTTTCCAGACGTTGTTCGAGTGGATATGGACTCTTCTTAGGCACCTTTACCTCAATTTCAGAGCGCTCGAAGTCGGCACAGCGGTTCATCCTTTGAATCAGCTCCTGGTCGGGCCTGAAGTTGATGCCCTTTATGCAGACGTGCCTGTACTTCTCTTTCGGGCCGGCAGCCTCGTTGCCGTTCTGCGCAGCCAGCTGTTCCGACGGCGTTTCCTCGTCGAAGCCCAGCGTCAGGGAGAAGACGCCCAGCCCGTCAATCTTAATGCTGTGCCCCTCGGGCATCCATTTCTCCATCGTCGTAATGAGCGCATCGAAGACGCCCATCATCACTCCCTCGCTGAACGCGCCCGAATAGCTGCCCATCTTCTTCAGCACCGACTTGTAGTCCTGCAGCGAATAGGTCTGCATCTTGGGGTAGAGCACCTTCTTTCCCCCGCTCATCTCTTCCGAGAGTTCTTTCAATACATAGTTTGCCATAATATCTTCTCTTTTTCGTTAATATACCATACAATTTTTCTCATCGGGCCATGCTTATTTTCCCGGCCCCTTGTCATTTTTATGTTGCCAGCCCAGCAACTTATGTTGCCAGCCTAGCAACTTATGTTGCTCGCCCAACAACTTGTGTTGCCAGCCCAGCAACAAAACTTTTTCAGGCGCAAAGATACAAATTTCTCCCGAATCCGCCAAATAATTACGGCCGAAAAAGGAGGACAATTGCGCAGAGAGGCAGAAAAAACTTGCAGGAATATTTGGTCAGCTTCTAAAATGTAGCTACTTTTGCACCCGAATTAGGATGTATCAAGAGCTGCATCGCTCAAGAACTTCACTCAAGGACATCGCTTAAGAACAAGGTTATCAGAAAAGAGCACAATGAAGAAGGATAGCATAGACATGGATATGACAGATAAGACGAACACAGGCAAGGTGTTCCTTATTGCAGGCAGCGAGCCGCTGGGCAGCGCAGGCGTTCAGGCTGACATCAAGGCGATTACGCGCTGCGGAGGATGGGCCGCAGCCGCCCTGACCTGCATCGTGGACGAGGATATCTACCGCATAAAGGGCATTCACCACCTGCCAGCCGAGCTCATCATCTCCCAGGCCGAGTCGTTCCTGGGCACGGTCGGCGCCGACTGCATCAAGACGGGCGTTCTGCCCACTACCGATATCATAGAGGGCGTGGCCGAGGTGCTGTCGCGCTATCGCCAGGTGCCCAAGGTCATCGACCCCGTCATCGTGAACTTCGCAGGCGAACAACTGGTGAGCGACGAGGCGGTGGAGTCCTATAAGAACCTGCTCTTCCCCCTGGCCACGCTCATCACGCCCAACTTCCGCGAGGCCGAGCTCCTGCTGGAACATCCCATCGAGGATGCCGAGGCCGACCTGCGCAGCCTCAGCCGCTGGGGATGCTCGGTCATCGTGAAGTCCGTGGATGAGGGGCGCTACCTCGTGGATTACTTCTACGACAGGGAGAACGATCTGTTGACGCCCTTCCCCAAGAAGAAGCTCCACCTGAACGACCGAAACGGCACGGGCGACACCCTGGCTTCGGCCATTGCCACTCACATCGCGCTGGGTACGCCGCTGCTGACGGCCATCTCGCGAGCCGAGGCCTACATGCAGTATTTCCTGGCCGGCCCCAGGTACTATATTTCAAAAAAAGAGCAAATTTAGCGTAAAAGGTTTGCAGGATTCAGCAAAACTCCGTAACTTTGCACGCGATTTAAGCCATAATTCGGCGGAACAAGGGAATCCGGTGAGAGTCCGGAACTGTCCCGCAGCTGTAAGTTCCGATGAATGTATGGGCGAGGATTGAGCCACTGGGCAAGCCCGAAGAGAAAGGCCCGGGAAGGTGTCGCCACATACAGGAACAAGTCAGAAGACCTGCCGCCGATGGCAACCAAACTCATGCGAGGACATGATATGTTTAACCAAATAATTACAAAAATCAGAATGAAACAGATTAAGTATCTGGCCTTCCTGCTGACGGCAGGGATGGCCTTCACAGCGTGTGACGACGAAAACGAACTGGAGATTGAGCCCGAAGTGGATCCCAACCTCATGACCCTGACCTTCGAAGGCGGTTCTTGGAACCAGCTGATCGACAGCCCCCAGTACAACGGGCCCCTGCTCTACGGCGACAATGCCAGGAACTATAGCTGGACGGACGAGCAGACCAAGCTGAGCGGCGGCATGACCCTGGCCTGGGGCGGCGACTACGGCTTCTCGGAGGGCGGCATCGCCATCAGCAACTACATCGACGGCAACATCAGCGTGGCCCGCTCCTATACCGACCAGCTGGCTGTGCCCGTGAGCAACGGCAGCAAGAACTTCGCTGTGGTCTATTGCGACGCCAGCCTGAAGTTCGCAGACGGCGTAGCTCGCGAGATTGTCTCGATGGACGTTATCGGCACCACCTATCTGCTGGGTGTCATCAAGAACGGCGACGGCTATGCCAAGGCTATGGTTGACAAGGGCGACTACGTGAACGTCATCATTACGGCCTACAACGGCGAGACGCTGGTGGGCACCACCAAGATTGCGCTGGCTGTAAACGGCGGCTTCATGACGAAGTGGTACACACACCCGCTCTCCAGCCTGGGCAAGGTGACGCGCCTGGACTTCACAATGGAGTCTAACGACAACTCCGACTGGGGCATGAAGGCTCCCAAGTACTTCGCTTTCGACAACGTTGTTGTGAAAAAGCCCTAAGCGAGAGTCTTCATCGTGAAAGGAATACGCATCTCGGGCTTCCGTCCCGTACTGACAGGCATGCTGCTGACCACCCTCTGGTGGCTGGCAGCATGCTCTGGTATTGAGGACGGCCCAGGACGAGAGGACTTCAGCGAGCAGGGACGCGGCGTATTCATCCTGAACGAGGGCAACTACAACAGCGGCAACGCCTCGCTCTCCTTCTACAACCCGCAGGAACGCAGCGTGCAGAACGGCATCTTCCTGAGAGCCAACGACCGCAAGCTGGGCGATACGGGACAGAGCATCACCCTGAGGAACGGCACGGCCTTCATCGCCGTAGAGAACAGCGGCATCGTCTGGGGCATCGACGCAGAGACGTTCCGCGTAAAGGGACAGCTGACGGCTCCCGAGACCGAGCACATGATAAACCCGCGCTACATCCACTTTCTCAGCAACGAGAAAGCTTACGTCACCGACCTCTACTCGCCCTACATCACCATCTTCAATCCTACGACCTTCCAGTACCTGGGTTCCATCAGCACAGGCCGCCCCACCCTATACGGCTACTGCAGCACGGAACAGATGGTAGAGTGCGCAGGGCTCGTCTTCACAAACTGCTGGTGCTACTCGGATGTCATCCTGGTCATCGACCCGGCTCAGGACGCAGTAGTAGATAGCATCCGACTGCACACAAGCATGCAGCCGAAGAGTATGGTGCGCGACCGGAGAGACCGCCTCTGGGTCATCACCGACGGCGGCTACGAGACCGACGAGGACTCCTTCGGCGAGAACATTCCCCACCTCTACTGCATCGATCCTGTCTCGCGGACTATCCTCTCCGACCAGGCACTGGATACGGACGAAGGCAACGTCCAACTCGCCACAAACCAGCAGGCCGACACGCTCTACGTTATCAATAACGACATCTTCCGGATGGGCATCGACGAAAGCCACCTGCCCGTCCGCCCCTTCATCCAGGCGCCGCGAGACAGCAAGGGCCGCCGCCACAAGCTATACGGCCTCAGCGTGGATCCACGAAACGGAGACCTCTACGTAGCCGATGCCGTAGATTATGCCCAAAGCGGCGTCATCTACCGCTACAGCGCCTCCGGCAAGCTGCTCGACAACTTCCGAGTAGGCATCAATCCCAATTCCTTTGCATTCAAATAACTAATCAGAATTCCGAAATCCCGAGAGAACGAAATCCCGAGAGAACGAAATCCCGAAATCCCGAAATATCGAAATACCGGAATCCCGAAATTCCGAAATCCCGGAATCCCGAAAGAACGAAATCCCATAATCCCCCGAAAAAGAAAAACCGAAATGGCCCCGAAATACCTCCTCCCCCTCCTAATTTTCCTCCTTGCGGCTTGCTCCGAGAAGACCGAGCTGCCGCAGGGCGAGCCCCCCGTCATAACCTGGCGAATGACTGCAGCACGCTTTACCTGCAGTCAGGGCGAAGTGCTTTCCATCGTCCCCGATGTACTGAACACCGACGAGACAAGTCAATGGACCTGGACGATGGACGGACAGGTTGTGAGCCGCGAGGACCATTGCACCTTCGAGGCCAGCGAGGCCGGCGAGTTCTTCATCCAGCTGCTCGTCACCAACCGATATGGCGAGGCCCGCGACGAAGTGAAGGTTACCGTTCAGGAGAAGAAGGAGGTACTGGTAGATGACGTGCCGCCAAACGATTCCGTAGCGGCCTGGTACTGGCCCTTCACAGAACTGAATATCCCCTTGGGCCGGAGCATAAGTCTGCAACCTTATATGGTCGAGAATATCGACGCCCAAAGCGCCCAGTGGTTTATCAACGGCCAAGCCGCAGCAGAGAAAGGCCTCACTCTGGTATTCACCGGCCTCGAAGAAGGTCAGGTTGAGCTTACGCTGCAGGCAGAGGGCACCCTACCCGATTCTGAAGGAGATCCTCAAACCATCAGCCAAACAATCCGCCTGAATGTTTGCCCGCAGGCCGGGACCTACCGCCGCCAAGCCTCAGCCGGGAGCAGCAAACTGGTGAACCGCGTCTTCGAGTACCAGCCCGCCCCAGGTCATCAGGTGAACGGATATATCGTCATCAATAGCGAACGCCTCAACTTTCCCCGGGCCTGTACCCACGAACAGGCCTGCGACACCGTGCTCAGCCACCTTCGCCAGGGACTCATGATCAGCCTGGGCGGATGCGGAGGTTACCTCGTAGCGGGCTTTGACCACAGTCAGCCCGTCAGCAAGGACGGAAGCTACGACTTGTTTATCAAGGGGAACCCCTTCAGCTACCAAAGCGAACCCGGCATCGTCTGGGTCAGTCAGGACGTGAACGGTGACGGATTGCCCAACGACCTCTGGTACGAACTGGCTGGCTCTGAGTACGGAACCGATCGCGAAACACCCGGGTATGCCCTTACTTACTACCGCCCTTCCCGACCCGGCAGCGCCGTTGTCTGGCGAGACAATGATGGGCAACAGGACGTCATCCCCTATCTGAGCTACTGGAATCCGCAGCCCTACTACTGGCAGGATTGGCAGTCGGGCCAGGAACTCACCTTCTGCCTGAGCCGCCTCCGCAGCAACTATAGCTACGACCACGGAATAAGCGACATCAGGCCTTATCCCTGGGGCTACGCCGACAACCTGGGAGAAACCGATATGGACCCCGACGATGCCCGCCGCGGCTGCTTCCGTCTCTCTAATGCCCGAACCTGGGACGGTCAGCCGGCTAATCTGGAGTACATCGACTTTGTCAAAGTACAGACTGCCGAGACGGGATGGACTCCTAATCTCGGAGAAATCTCTACCGAAATATACAAAATAGAGGGCAGATAATAATTCGCCTTCCTCAACTATACAAATTATGCTACTGGTAAAACGCATCTTGGCAATAATATCTGTCATCTTTTTTATGCCTTTTATTGCAAATGCGGAAAGCATAGCAGCAGTGACGCTGAGGCCTGATACATTGAGGACAGTAGCTGTTCACGCCAAGCGTAGGCTGAGGGATACAGGGCTTATGATAACATCGGTAGATTCTGCCGTGCTGCACGAAAGCATTTCGCGTTCGATGGCAGACATACTGATGCAGAATAGTACTGCCTTTGTGAAAAGCTATGGCCGGGCCACGGAATCGACCGTCGAGCTTCGCGGCACTTCGCCGGCACATACTCAGGTGCTCTGGAACGGGATGCGCGTAAACAGTCCGATTCTGGGCACCCTGGATTTTTCCACCATTCCGGCCTCCTTTATCGACCAGGCGAAGATTCTGCACGGAGCCAGCAGCATACCACTGACGGGTGGCGGACTGGGAGGAGCCGTTGATTTGTCAACCCAGCCGCGACTGGAACAGGGAATAGCCGGGCAGTACACCCAAGGCATAGGATCCTATGGCACCTGGGACGAATATCTGCGGGCCGACTGGAAGGGCAACCGATGGAGCAGCACTACACGACTGGGGCTTGGCCGAAGCGACAACGATTTCAAATACGTCAACCGTGACAAAATGGTAGATGTGCGCGATGAGGAGGGCAACATGGTAAAGAGCTACCATCCAACGGAACGGAACAAGAGCGGTTACTTTCGCGACCTGCACATCCTGGAAGATCTGCGCTATAACGATGAACGTGGAAATGAGATGGGGGCATCTGTCTGGTACACCAGGACGAAGAGGGGACTGCCCTTCCTGAGCGTTGACTACAAGGACGACAATCAGTTCAAGAACGAACAGGTTTTCCAGACACTTCGCAGCGTATTCTCTTGGAATCACATAGGGAACGGATGGAGTACAGGCGCGAAGGCAGGCCTAACGGCGCAGGACATGGCCTACGACTACTATACGACCCGCCAAGAGCAACGCACCGACATAACCCACAGCCACAGCTGGACTCAGAGCGCTTTCCTGCAAGCTCGGGCAGACTGGATGCCCCTGCAGACCTGGTTGCTCAGCGCTACTGCAGACGGCTATCTGAATCACGTAAAGAGCTGGGACCGCAGTCCTTACCATATCGGCCAGAACTACAACCGTTCGCGCGGAGAGGGCAGTCTCAGCCTGCAGGCCCGCTGGCGTCCTATTGACCCCCTTACGCTGGCGGCGGTCATCAGGGAGGAAATTGTGGGAACCACCGTTGCCAGCCCGATTCCGGCACTCTTTGCCGACTGGTTGCTCTACCGTCCCTGGGGTCTGGCATTCAGGACCAGTATAGCGAGAAACAACCGTCATCCCAGTATGGACGACCTCTATTTCCAGCCTGGAGGCAATCCCGAACTGGCGCCCGAACACGGATTTACTTACGATGGCGGCTTTCTGATCAGCCGTACTTGGCAACGCTTCAACCTCAGCGCCCAAGTCACGGCTTTCGACTCCCACATCCGCGACTGGATTCAGTGGCTACCCAATGCAAAGGGATACTGGGAACCCGATAACGTGAAACGCGTTCACAACTACGGACTGGAATCTCAACTCCAGGCGGGCCTGGATCTCCCCTATAGCTGGAAGGTTCAGCTAAGCGGCAACTTTGCCTGGACACCAAGTCTGAATGTTGGCGAAGGCATTAATGACAACGATGAGAGTCGGGGCAAGCAGCTCTGCTACGTACCGCGCCGTTCGGCCAACCTGATGTGCCAAGTTGTGTGGAGAAGTTGGAGCCTGACTTATCGTTGGGTGCACTACAGCGAACGCTACACGACGACAAGTAATCAGGCCGACCAGATAACAGGCCGGCTGCTACCCTACTACATGTCCGACCTTAGCGCCAGGAAGGACTTTCAGTTCAGGCATATCGGGGTCTCGCTTCGGCTCGAGGTGAATAACCTTCTGAACACAGAATACGTTACGGTCCTCTCCCGTCCTATGGCTCCGCGCCATTATGCATTCTATCTGGAAATCAGACCGGTATGGAATAAAAAGTAAAGTTATTATTCAGATGAATAAGATAATAAAGTTAAAGAAGTTAAGCCACATTGCCAATACATTGGCAGTCATCTTTATAGGCGTTCTCTTCGTTCATTTCGAGAGCGGTTGCAACAGCCGGGAAAAAACAAAGGCCTTTGCGCAAGAAAAAGAAGGCCTTTGCGCAAAATCTGAAGGCCTGTTGCTGTCCGAGCCGATGAGATATGCCCATAATATGCGAATGGAAACTGAGGCCGACGGTTTGTCTGTAACCATCCGGAATCCATGGGATACAACGCGCGTTCTTCACCGCTACCTGCTGACCACTGACGCTTCCCTCAGCCGCACAGACGCTACGGTTGTAAAGGTGCCCATTCGCAATGCAGCAGTCTTTACCAGTGTGCAATGCGCCCTGATGATGGAACTTGGATGCCCGGAACTCATAGGCGGGGTATGTGAAATCGAATACATCCATGTACCTTACGTTCAGAAAGGCGTCGCCGAAGGGCGAATCATAGACCTGGGAAACGGTATGTCGCCAAATGTAGAGCGCATGATGGACCTTCGCCCGGATGTCATTCTCACCACCCCCTTCGAGAACAGCGGCGGCTATGGCCGGCTCGAACGGATGGGAGTGCCCATTATCGAATGTGCCGATTATATGGAGAGTTCCCCTCTGGCCCGTGCCGAATGGGTACGTTTCTATGGCCGGCTGTTTGGAAGGGCAAAGGAAGCCGACAGTCTGTTCCAGGCCGTCGAGTCTGCCTATACTGAAATGAAGAAACGCGTTGCCTCTGAGACAAAGGAACGTCCGAGGCTGCTGGTGGAAACACCTCAGGGAAGCCACTGGTACGTTCCTGGCGGAGCCAGCACGATGGGCCGTCTCTATCAGGATGCCGGAGCCGACTACATCTTCTCTTCTACCAGCGGGGCGGGCAGTACACCCCTAAGCATCGAACAGGTGCTGGAACGCGGCATGGACGCTCAGATATGGCTCCTGAAGCATCACGGCCCTGTAGACCTGCGCCAGCTCAGGAAGGACTATCCCGCCCTGGCTCGCATTCATGCGCCGATGTATCTCTGCGATACCAGCACAAGCCTTTTCTACGAAGAGACGCCCTACCATCCCGAACGCCTGTTGCAGAATCTCGTAAACATTTTCCATCCCGAACTTGCATATCCCGAGGAATATTCGTATTTTTGTCCCCTGGAATGAACAAAAAGGTACAGATACTCATCTTGCTGGGCCTGCTGGTGGCTCTCTTGGGGGTGGCTAACATCCTCTGGGGCAGCGTCAGCATTCCTGCTTCGGATGTGCTGAACATCCTGGCGGGTCACGGCTCTCCCGATCATCCTTCCTGGGACTACATCATTCGCGAAAGCCGCATTCCGCAAGTCATCACCGCCACCCTCTGCGGAGCAGCCCTCAGCACCTGCGGCCTGCTCCTGCAAACCCTCTTCCGCAACCCCTTGGCCGGTCCTAACATCCTGGGCATCGACTCGGGTGCTAATCTGGGTGTTGCCCTCGTCATGCTTCTGCTCGGCGGCTCGATGACGCTGGGCAGCGTCAGCCTGAGCGGCTATCTGCTCATCATCCTGGCAGCCTTGCTGGGCGCCTGTGCCATCATGGCCCTGCTCATGCTCCTGGCCAACTATCTGCACAGCCCCATTATGCTTCTCATCACCGGTGTCATCATCAGCTACGTCACCTCCAGCATCATATCCATGCTCAACTTCCGTGCCACTGAAGAGGGCGTGCATAACTATATTATCTGGGGAATGGGCAATTTCAGTGCCGTAACCACCGACCGCATCCCGCTCTATGCCACCCTTATCTCGCTGGGCCTGCTGGGCGCCCTGCTACTCATCAAGCCCCTGGATGCCCTGCTGCTGGGCGACAGCTATGCACAGAACCTGGGCATCAGCATCCGGGCCACCCGCAACCGTCTGCTCCTCAGCACCGGTCTGCTCACAGCCGTTACTACAGCCTTCTGCGGCCCCATTTCGTTCCTGGGACTCGCCGTGCCCCATATCGCACGACTCCTGCTCCGCACCAGCAATCACCGTATCCTCATGCCTGGCACAATGCTTATGGGCGCCGCACTCACCCTGCTTTGCAATCTCCTCTGCACCTTGCCCCGCAGCGGAAGCATCATCCCCATAAACGTCATTACGCCCCTCATCGGAGCGCCCGTTATTCTCTATGTCATTCTGCGCAGGAAAGAAACTAATTACTAACCCCACAAAATAAACAAACACATGAAGAGAAAGTTCTTTAGCCTGATGGCACTCGCCGCCGCCCTGTCTGTGTCGGGCGAAGTTAATTACCAAGTGGTTCCACTGCCCCAGCGCATTGAGCTGGACAAGACAGCCCAAACCACCCTGCTCATCAAGGGGCAGGCCGTATCCTATCCCGCCGAGAATGCCCAGATGCGCCGCAATGCCGAGTTCGCCCGCGAGTTCCTGGGCCTGGTACCAACTCCTGAACAGCCTTCCAAGAAGAAGTCCAAGAAGCAGCAGTCGGCTCCCGTAGCCCTGACGCTTGGTCTGCAAAGTGAGAAACCCGATGCCTACCAGATTACCGTTGGCAAGCAGGGCGTCACCATCCAGGGCGCTTCCGAGAGCGGTGTTTTCTACGGTATCCAGACACTGCGCAAGAGCATCGCCGCCGAGCCGGGCGATACCGTAGCCCTGCCCTGGGCTATTGTCTGTGCCGAGCCCCGCTTCCTCTATCGCGGCACGATGCTCGACTGCGCCCGCCATTTCTTCCCCCTCGAGTTCGTGAAGACATATATCGACATCCTGGCCCTGCACGGCGTCAACAAGTTCCATTGGCACCTGACCGACGACCAGGGCTGGCGTCCCGAGATCAAGGCCCTCCCCGACCTGGCCCGCAAGGCCAGCTACCGCCCCTACACGATTGTGGGTAAGAACATAGGTCTCGCAGACCCTGCTAACACAATCTACGATGATACGCCCGAACAGGGTTTCTACACCCAGGCTGAGATGCGCGAGATTGTGCAGTACGCCGCCGAGCGCTATATCACCGTCATTCCCGAGATCGACCTGCCAGGCCACATGGTTGCAGCCCTCAGCGTCTATCCCGAGCTGGGTTGCACAGGCGGTCCCTACTTCGTACGTCCCTACTGGGGCATCGACCCCGATGTGCTCTGCGCCGGCAATCCCAAGACGCTGGAGTTCATCAAGACCGTGCTGGGCGAGATCTGCGAGGTTTTCCCCAGCAAGTACATCCATATCGGAGGTGACGAGAGTCCGCGCACCCGCTGGAAGACCTGCCCCAAATGCCAGGCCAAGATGAAGGAGAAGGGCTATACCCAAGAGGCCCAGCTGCAGAGCGACATCAACAAGGAAGTGGAGAAGTTCCTCACCTCAAAAGGACGCGAGCTCATCGGATGGGACGAGATTCTGGAGGGCGGCCTGTCCGAGAACGCCACCGTCATGAGCTGGCGCGGCTTCAAGGGCGGCATAGAGGCAGCCCGTCAGCACCACCGCGTTATCATGACTCCCACTAACCACTGCTACATCGACTACTATCAGCTCAAGAACCACGACCAGCAGCCCCTGGCCATCGGCGGCTACCTGCCGCTAAGCAAGGTCTATGAGATGGAGCCGATACCCGGCGAGCTGAGCGAGGAAGAGGGCAAGTACATCCTGGGAGCCCAGTGCAACCTCTGGACCGAGTACGTAGCGAGCCCCGACCATGCCATGTATATGCTGCTGCCTCGTCTGGCCGCCATCACCGAGGTGCAGTGGCTCCAGCCCGAAGCCAAGAACTTCGAGCAGTTCACTGGCCGGCTGAGCAACCTGCAGCGCGTCTATCGCAAGGCATGCTATAAATACTGCGCCACCTATGAATAAAGAGTTTGTCATCGAACTTAACGACCTGACAACCGGCTACGGCCAACACGCCGTGACGAGCCACATCCATGCCGTACTGCGGCCCGGGCAACTCATCTCCCTGCTCGGGCCCAACGGCGTGGGAAAAAGCACCCTGCTGCGCACCCTCGGCGCGTTCCAGCCACCTCTTGGAGGCGAGATACGGGTGGGCGGACAGCCAATTGGCGAGATGACCTCCGCCCAGCTGAGCCGCATCATCGGTGTCGTACTCACCGAACGGCCCGACATCCAGAACATGACCGTCCGCGATATGGTCAGCATGGGCCGCAGCCCTTACACAGGCTTCTGGGGACGTCTGACACCTGAAGACGAGACCCTCGTTGACGAAGCCATGCAGCAGACGGGGGTAACCGACCTTTCCGACCGCATGATAAACACCCTAAGCGACGGAGAGCGCCAGAAGGTGATGATAGCCAAGGCACTGGCACAGCACACCCCCATCATTCTGCTCGACGAGCCGACTGCCTTTCTGGACTTCCCCAGCAAGGTGGAGATGATGCGCCTGCTCGGCCGCCTGGCACACCAGATGCAGAAGATAATCTTCCTCAGCACGCACGATGTGGAAATGGCCCTCCAGCTCTCAGACAGCCTTTGGCTGATGACCAGAGAGGGCATCACCACAGGCACACCTTCCCAGCTGGCCCAGGACGGCACCGTCGCTCGTTTCATCCAATGCGAAGGCGTGCTGTTCGATGCCACCACCCTTACTCTGCGCATCGGATGAGGGGCGTCGGTTCATGGCTCCGCCAGCAGCTGGGAGGGCGCGCTCAGAAGCTGTCAGTCAGTTCAGGCCTCTCATGCCCCAACCGAGACGGCACCCTGGATACAGGCGGCTGCACATTCTGTCAGAACCGGGCGTTTACGCCCTCCTACGCCGATCCCTCGCTCAGCATCACCGCTCAGCTCGAAGCCGGTAAACGCTTCTTTGCCCCCAGCCCCCTATACCTGGCCTACTTCCAGTCCTATAGCAACACCTATTCATATCTTCCCCACTTGAGGGAAATGTACGAGGAAGCCCTTTCCGTCCCCGATATCGCCGGACTGGTCATCGCTACGCGCCCCGACTGCATCTCCCCTGCCCTGCTCGACTACCTCGAAGCCCTCTCCCGCCGCACCTTCCTTCTCGTCGAGTACGGCATCGAGAGTGCAAACGACGATACGCTGCGCCGCATCCACAGGGGCCACACCTTCCGGCAGTCGCAGGAAGCCGTCCGCCTGACTGCCGGGCGGGGCATCCCAGTGGGCGGGCACATCATCCTGGGCTTCCCCTGGGAAGACCATTCCGAGCTAATGCGGCAAGCCGACCTCATTGCGCAGCTGCCCCTCACCACCCTGAAACTCCATCAACTGCAAATCATCCGCGGCACAGAGATGGCCCGCCAGTATGAGGCCGCTCCCTGGCCCATGCCAACTGCTCAAGAATATGCCGACCTGGTTGTCGAGTACGTCAGCCATCTACCTCAGTCTATCGTCCTCGATCGCTTCGTCAGCCAGAGCCCGCCTGAAATGGTTATTGCACCCCGCTGGGGAATCAAGAGCAGCGAGCTCGACAAACAGATTCAAAGCAGATGTAAATAGAACCCAACCATCATAAAAACGTTTGAAGTCAAAATGCAAGTGCAAAAATGCAAAAATGCAAAAAAAAATCAGGGTTAATGCATTTTGGCACTTGGAGTAAGCCGCCTTTCCGATAGTGTGAAAACTCGAACCAGAAGGGAAACGAATTCGCCCCTTTTCTCCGAGGCGGAATCGGACTTGGCGGCTAACGGTGCAGGGTGAAGAGCGTCACCTCCGGAGTAGCGCCGATTCGCGTAGGCAGGGTGCCGCCCAGGCCGATGTTGACGTAGAGTGTCTGACCGCCTTCGTCGTAGCGGCCATCGCACTCTGGATAGGCCAAGCGGCTGGGGGTGAAGCCCAGGACACGGAACTGCATTGCATGGGTGTGGCCGCTCAGCGTCAGGGGGATATCGGTCTCAGGCAATACCTCGGCCCGCCATTGAGAAGGGTCGTGGCTGAGCAGGATGCGAAACATGCCCTCCGTACCGGCCATTGCCTCTGTGAGGCGTCCGCGACGGATAACCTGGTGAACGCCGCAACTCTGGTTCTCGACACCGATGACCGCCAAGCTGTCCGCTCCGCGACGGAGCACGACATGCTCGTTCAGGAGTACGCGCCATCCTAGCCGCTCTCCCTGCCAACGGACGAGGGAATCGACCAAAGCCTGACGCTGACGGGGCGACAGGCCGGGCTCGTAGGGGTCGTAGTCGTGGTTGCCGAGGATGCTGAGCACGCCGTCGCGAGCCCTGAGACGGGCCAGGGTGTCACCCAGCGATTCGAGTTCGTGGTAGTTGAACGAGACGAGGTCGCCGGTAAAGACGATGAGGTCGGGCTGCAGGTCGTTGACGGATTGCACCACGCGGCTCAGCTCTGCCTCGTGAGCGGCCCATCCGTCCATGTGGAGGTCGCTGATCTGAACGATGCGGTAGCCTTCGAAGGCTGGCGGCAGAAGGCTGTTGCGGTATTCGACGGGCTTGACCTCGAAGCGGAACCGTCCCCAAAAGTGACCGTAGCTGTACAAGCCCCACCAAACGGCAACCAGTATAAGACCGGCCCACAGGAAGGGGCGCCAGGCGAGATGGCCGTGGAACAGGCGGGCAGCCAGCCAGCCGGCCGCGAAGACGAGCTGCGGAATGAGGAACAGGAGCAGCGAGAAGACGAGCGAGATGATAAGGAAGAATTTCGACATAATTGGTCTATTTGAACCTTTTGGGACTGCAAAGGTACATATTTTATTTTATACGGCAAAATGTGAGGCCATCCTTTTCTTGCAGAAAGGCCTTTGCGATTTTACGGAAAGGCCTTTGCGTAAAAATGTGACAGACTGGCCGAGGAAAGGCGAATGGGCAAAAACACGGCAAAAGACAAAAAAAAGCATGAAAAAGGAGAGGAATACCATAATATTTCCGTACTTTTGCAGGCAAAATCGAAACAAGGCCTAAAAAGCCGTAAAAAAATTGAGCATAATTATGAAAAAAGCATTAACGGTGGCCCTGTTGACTCTAGCATCCACAGCCGCAATGGCACAGGTGAACATTCAAGCCCACTATGACTTCGGGCGCAAGGCCTACCCGGACGCCGAGGCTACGCGCCAGAATATGACGGTAACCTTCGAGCAGTTCCGCCCCGACCGGTTGGGTAACATCTTCTACTTCATCGACCTGGACTTCTACGCCAAGGGGATGAAGGGCGCCTATATGGAGTTCAGCCGCGAGTTCAACATCGGCAAGAAGGGCTTTGCCGTTCACGGCGAGTACAACGGCGGAATGACTACGGGCAAGAACGAGACCTATGCCAGCCAGTTCCAGCACGCCCTCCTGCTGGGTCCGGCCTATAACGGGCACAACTCCGACTACAGTTTCACCTGGAGCGTACAGGTTTTGTACAAGCAGTACTTCAAGGGGCTTAACCATAGTGCCTTCCCCAGCCTGCAGCTGACAGGCGTATGGGGATGGACCTTCGGCAACGAGGATATGTTTACCTTCAGCGGCTACATCGACTTCTGGCGCAACCCGAAGCCCACTACCGGCAGCTATGCCGTCACCATCCAGACCGAACCGCAGCTGTGGTTCAACCTGAACAGTGTGACGAAGAAGAAGACAAACCTGAGCATCGGTACCGAATGGGAACTGAGCAATAATTTCATCTTCCCCGAA
>JAILKU010000021.1 GCA_024693505.1 Bacteroidaceae bacterium
TTGTGGGCGGTACGCTGATTGCAGCCTCTGGACTCAGCATCCTGGAAATCAAGGACTGCAAGACGCTGAACCTGTTGCCATCACTCTTCGTTCCCGTACTATTCTTTATCGGGAAGTGGGCCTTGGGGTTGTAATGGAGTATTAAGTGAGAGATTAACAGAAAATTCACGGGCTTTTATTTTGCTAATTTCTCACTTAGTCGTAACTTTGCGCCCAAAATAACTAAATAGACAATTAGAACAATGATTAAAAAGATTCTCCTCGCAGTCATAATGACTACAGTATGCCTAGGTGCTGAGGCCCAACTGAAGTACAACAAGTATCACGCTCCCATCAAATTGGAGAAGAAATGGAAGAAGTACCATCCCGGCGACGTGATATTCAAAGACAAGTCGCCTCAGACCGAAGGTTCACGCATTTATCATGACATTATCCCCGAGCCTACACCCTATATCCAGGAGAACGCCCGCCGAGTGCTCCAGACCCTCTACTTCGGTCCCAAGGACAAGAACATCCCAAAACTGAAGCATATTTACTATACCTTGGAGGATTACAACGGTGTGAGTGCCAAGTCGGGACACGGCGACCACGTAGGCATCGTCTATAGCACGCAATGGATTGAAAAGAGCTTTGCCGGCCAGGACACGATGCGCCTGGACTACGAAACGCGCGGCGTGCTCTATCACGAACTGACCCATGCCTATCAGCTGGAGCCCAAAGGATGTGGCGAATACAGCGACGGAGGTGAGTTCTGGTGCTTCATAGAGGGTATGGCTGATGCAGTCCGTCTTGCCTGCGGCTGTTTTGAACAGGACTTTCAGTCGAAGGACCGCCCACGCGCCAACACTTGGCGAAAGGGATACCGCGTAGCCGGCTATTTCCTATATTGGATTCAGCAGAATAAGGACAAGAATTTCCTGCGTAAGTTCAACCGCTCGGCCGCAGAACTTGACACTTGGTCGTGGGATGCAGCTATGCGACACGTTCTTGGCGACAAGCCTGAGAACGGAGTAGAAGTCCTCTGGACAGAGTATAGAAAGGCAATTGGGGAGATATAAATAAGACCTGCCCCAATCTACCAGATATCCTCAGGCTCCTCCGGATTGTCATAGACCTCCTTGGCAACGTACTCGAAGTAGTCCATGAAGAATTCTTTGTTCTGCTCGTCAAGTACGGACTTGAACCTTATGTAGTAATTACGGTTGGGCTGCATATAGCTCGTCACCATGACGCGGCGCGTGATAAAGTGGGAATGCCGGACTGAGGTATTGCCACCCAGAACGTTAGACCACGAGTTTGGCGCCTTCATGAATCCCTTTGTGCGCATGTGCTTAGTCACTTCGTCATCATACTCCTCGTCGCCCGAATCCTCTTCCCATCCTACATTACTGGGTTTGGTCTCATTGGGGAAGCGATGCTCCAGTCCTCCCATACGGAGATCCATTGGGATACCCGCAGCCGGCATCAGGCCCTTGTCAGCACCGAAGTACACTTGTGCCATGGAACGGACATAGGAACCTGTGGCCACGCCAAAGCGTATCTCGTAGAGTCCGGCTCGTGGTACCGGCGGGAGCTTCATCGTGAAGTCGTAGCGGCCGATGATGTTGTACTCATCGCCCTGCAGATTGTACCATCCGCACTGGTATCCGGGCAGGTAGTAGAACTGCGTGCCTTCGCGCGTCTCGATGTTCTCTACGTATGAGTAGTTGTACGGAATGCCGCGGCAGTTAGTGGCTCCGCTGGAGTAGTAGGCGCGCTGTGCCCTTATGTCGTTATTCATCAGCTCGGGCATCAGGCATCCGGCATCTATGCGGACACGCTGGCTACCCATCTGGTTGCAGACATTCTCGGTGCAGACAAGCAGGTCCTCTATGGGGTAGATAATGCCGTTGATAATGCTGCGGCTATCGGTTCCTGTCTCGGAGTAGGTCAGTACTCGCACGCCCTTGTTCTCGTCGGGCCTAATAGCCGTGCCCTTCAGCTGGGGGAACTCACCGCTCTCGCGGTAGTCATTCTCGTAGCCGTGGCTTTTGCTGAACCGTCCGCGCCCGTTTCGCAGCAGGGGGAAACGGTTAAGGTAGATGCCCTCGCTCTCACGGCTCTCGTAAGTTTTCAGCAGGCGGGGAATACCCATTGTCTGGTAGTAGTCCATGATGGGTATGGTGGGGGTTGAGCTGCCGATATTATAATTGAAGCCAAGCTCGTTGTAGTGGATGACCAGTTTCTCTCGTCCGATACGCTGATTCAGCATGTGATACGTCACAAACTGGTTGAGCACGTTCCGCTCGTCATGGAAGTTGTCATCGAAAGTGGTACCCTCCACGTTACCGAAAAGCCCGGAGTTTACGAGGTAGTCTCGCACACTCTCGACGGTAATCTCCGCAGCCGGGCGGCCCATCGTCTGCTCCCAGAAGTGGTCGGTTTCGGCAAAGATGGTAAAACCGTAGTAACGGTGCTCGGGTATAGTGCCCACCTGGCCGAATGAGGTGTGCTTCATCAAGTCTTCCACAGCACCCGAGAGGTAGAGTTTCTCCCACACCTCGTCCCGGAGGGCATTCAGCGTATCGGCCAGACCGCAAGCCACGATTAGGCGCGACATCACGCTGAATCCGCTTTTAGAATCTGCAGCCGTCCATTCCCGAAGCAGGTCGCCCAGTCGGTCGTTCGCAGGGGCAATGACGCCCTCCATCTGGTGGACGAATCCGTTGGTCAGCATAATGCCGCGGTTGCGCAGACTTACATTGCAAATACCATTGATGAGGATGCTGTCGGCATCCGTTGTACCATAGAATACACGCAGTTTGCGGTCGTTCATGTTCGACAGGCCGAATTCATGCTCGTGATCCGGAAAATCGGGCACGTCGAATGCAACCTGGTCGCCACCGTCAATAATGCTGTTATAGACAATCACCTTCTCGATGGAGTCCAGGTCGGCCTCGCTGCGGAAGCCATCCCAAGAGGGCGCGTTGATGATGCCCTGAGCGCATAGCGTGTCCAGATAGGTCTGTATGGCCTCGTTCGTAGGGGCAAAGACGGTGTAATGTCCTCGTGCCGAAAGCAGCTGCTTCAGAGTAGTCTTGGAAACAGGACTCACCTGAACGCGTCCAAGGAGCTGAACGTACTCACTATACTCCTCGTGATCAGAAAGATATTGCGTGATGGTCTTCTCGGAAAAAATGTAGCGGGCAGACGTATCGATGCTCTCCTGGCAAGCATTGAACAGAAAAAAGCTAAACAGGGAAGTCAGTAGTAGTGTGGTTAATCTCGTTATACGGTACATAAATTGATGTTTTTTCAAAATAGAGCGACGAAGATAGGGCTTTTTTCTGGCTTCCGCAAGATTTTCATTTTCTTTTTTACACTAGAAGCGGCAAATGGGAAATCTGCACCCGCAAAAGCCCCAAAGTTTTGCCAGACCCGGGTTTAAATTTTGCTAAACCCGGGTTTAAATTTTACCAGACCCGGGTCTAGTAAAACTGATACGCCTGTGAAGCCACAGTTCGTAGGAGTTAATCAGATTCTGCCAAAGCACGTAGCAGCCTGCACCCACACTCGAAAGCGGACTCAGGTAGAGCCATGCCACCCAGATGGCCAGGGCTGTGTTTTTCTGAAACATGCCCTGAACAGAACATACCCTCACACGATAATGCCGCCCGATGAGATGGCCCAAGGCGTACTGGAAAACCGATGTGAAAAACGTCAGGAGGGCAATGAGTAGAAGAGTCTGGATGCCCGATGGAGACTGGATGATATTGCGCAGGGTGACACCAGCCGTGATGGAGAGCGAAAAGGCCCAGCTGTAGAAGCCCAAGTCGGTGTGCGACTCTATGTAGCGGCGCACCGGACCGACCCAGTGGCGCACGATAAAGCCCAGCGCCAGGGGAAGGACGAGCACAACGGCCATTTTGTGCAGGATGACCAGGAAAGCAGAGAAGAAGGTAGCCCCATGAGAAGGCTCAAGCAACGGGAATACTGCAGGAATAAGCACGGCCATAGCCAGCGAGGAGATGAGCGTAAAGGTTGTCATCTGCGTGATGTCGCCGCCGAGCTTGGCCGTCACAACCGGAGCAGCAGTGGCACAAGGTGCTATGACACAGATGAGTACGGACTCCAATACCCACTTTACATTCTGACTGGCTCCATCCTGCCCTGCTGCCAGAGTAAGCCAAACAAGCAGACCGGTGCATAGCAGTTGCAAGACCAATACTGCGATATGCCAGCGGCAGAGGCGCATAAGATGGAAATCGACCTTGGAGAAGGTAACGAAGAGAGTGGCAAAGACTGAAAGCGGCAGGATGCTCTCGCAGAAAGGACCCAGCACTAAAGCGAGGGGTTCTAACTGCGGAACATAGGCGAAGAGCAGGTACAAGGCGGAACCTACTATAATCGCCACAGGCAGCGTCCAGTTCTTGAGAAATTGTTTCACCTTACATCATTATTATTTTAAGTGCGCCCGAACGAAGTTCCAAATGCCGGCCTTGTAAAAACGGTGACCGCCCGAACCCTCATACATCTCGCAGTTCTGCTCAGCACCGGCCTTGCGATAGATTTGCTTTACCTCAGCAAACGCCTTACGAGCCTCGTTGATAGGGAAGATTTCGTCCTTCTGCCCGCAGATAGGATAGAAGCAGCGGGGAGCTGTGAGGCCGGCCACATCGCTCATCTCGCCCAATTCCATTATGCCTGGCAGATAGTTGCACTCACAATGGATAATCGTGCCGATGCTGCCGCTCATTGTACAGAAGGCACAGGCGGGAGCTGATATTGTGATACGGGGCTCCACAGCTCCGGCAAAGATGGTGGCCGTTCCCCCACCCGACTGTCCTGTGACGATGATGTTACGCCCATCTACCGGAAGATTCTCAAGGGCGTAGTCAATGAGTTTCATTATATCCCAAACGCGATCGCCGATAGGGGTACGCCCGACAAGGAGATCGTTCACAAGGAGTGTACGGCACGAACAGGTGGCATTGCTGCTCAATTCCCGGGGATGGCGCGTCGGCCCGAAGCCCCGGGCTGCAGGAGCGATAGCGATATAGCCCTCCTTGACAGCCTGGACGGCAATATCGCGTTCACCGTCGCGCACAAGTGCCGTATCGGCAGCACTCAGATAGACACCGGCATAGAGTTCTGTGTTAAGGGAATGTCCGTGAGGTGTTATGACCAGGGGAACTTTGCCGCTTAGGTTACGGGGACGCAGAATCACACAGGGCAGAGGCACATCTGGCTCCGTCCAAATGATCCAGCGCTCGCGAATGCCGAAGTCCACTTCCTCTCGATTGACAAACTGGGCCTTAGGCTTAAAGTCGCCTAGCCTACGTTCCAGGAGCGAAACGCCCATGATGTCTTTCAGCTCAGTCCGGAACCGCTTCTGCCAGGTGGAAAACTTGCGAGGCTGCTGCGAGGCAAAGTGGTATCGCATTCCCGACTCCTGATAGAGCCGGTCGAAGTGGTTTTGCCACTCAAATGTTTGACTCAATTCGTCCTGCTGCGCATAGACGGCACTGCTGACGGCAATAGCTAATGCCGCAAAAAGATGTCTGGTATTCATTGCTTTTCTTGTTTGTATATTTTATAGATGATGAAGCGAGTGCCCTGGGCATTGCTGCGGAAGCGGAAGGGCTCCAGGCGGGTTATGCTGCGTCCTGCCGGCACATCGACGTTCTGGAACTTTTTCGTCTCAAGGGTGCGCCCTTTCTCATTCTGCAGTTCAATGACCAGGTTGACCTTGCAGGCTTCTTCCAGATTAAAGATGACAGGACGGATGCTGTCCCCAGGACCGTAGGCTGTATCCACATCGTCGCTGCCGGCCCAGATGCGCTGGAACGCCATCCTATTGGCATAGAACGCCAGCTTAGGCACACAGAAGGGGTCGATGAGCGGTTTCTGATAGGTGAACATATTTGCACCAGACTCCATCGTGCACCAGGAATACCCGCTCACTCCGGCCAGAGTCTGCATCTTCATGGACTCCCAGGCGGAGAAGGCCTGATAGGCCTGGCTGGCACGCCATTCACTGGTCTGAAGAAGGCGCCCGATATTACCTTCGTTATACGACCACTCATAGGACTGAATCTCGAACCAGGGCTCCTTCCGGGCCAATTCCCAGTTGGGTTGCCCAATGGACTCCTCATGTTCGAAGTTGAAATAGCAGAGGTCCCTGGCCTCGAGACACAGCCGAGCCCAGTCGTTGGGAATGCGACGGACGCGACTCCAATTATGGTCGTAGCCCGAATAGGCATCCTGACTTCCGCGAGTCATCATCCGATGCATCAGCAACGGGTTTGGCGGCAGAGGATTGCCCTTAATGTCGATTGTACCGTCGTAATTGGCATAGTGGGAATGCTGCCAGAAGGAGGTTGGCGAAATCAGGCGCGATGAGTCGGCCGAGAGAATCGACTGGATAATCTGCGTGAAATAATCCTGCGTATCCTTGACCGGATGCTCCTTGAATTTGTTGGGATGATTGCTGGCCTCCCATAGCACGATAGACGGATGATTATATACCGAACGGATATAGGAAGGATAGTCGGCGATATCCACGTTCCAGGCCTCGCCCTCGCGAATCCACCCTGCAGTCTGCCAGGAGAGATAGAGCCCCATCTGGTCGGCATACTCAGCAAAGCGGGCATCATTAAGTCCCTCGGTCACCCCCGCTTCGGCATGAACATGAATACGCAGGAAGTTACCTCCCATCGCCTTTACCATCAGCATTTCGCGCATAACCTGCTCATCGGTGGCACAGCGAACCGTACGGGACACATACTCAATGGGAGGCCTGAAACCCATGTTCTGCCCTCCATTGAGCATTTCGGGAAAGTTGTTGACGTAGAGTACCCCCTGACGCTGCTCTATGAGGCGGATACCTGTAGTTGTCACCCAGTCATCAAAGGGCTTCCCATCGGCATCGAGCAGGATGACTTCCACACGATAGAGCCTGGGATTTGTAGGGAACCAAAGAGCGGGATGCTCCAGTTTCAAGTCAAGTTCCACTATATTATCCCGGGGACGAAGTTCCAGTTCCCTGGAGGCAGAAGCCACGCAGTCGCCTTCCTGAGGGAACCAGGGATAGTAGTTCACCCGGAGCGATGCCTTCTGACTTTTAATGGAGGCGTTATGTATGGTGAAGCGGTGGTGCTGAACGGCGCTTTCATCGGAAAGGGAGCGGGTATGAACCAGCCCTTCCGCAATGCGGCTCTGCCCGGAAGTGAGGACAAGAGCGGTACGGCCCAAGAACCAGCCCAGATTGTGGTCGGTAGGCGTATGAAGCATCGGATATTTCGCGAAATACGGCTTAACGCGAACGGCTATGACGTTCTCCTGGTCAGGCACCAAATACTCGCTGATGTCAATGCATCTGGGTTGGCGTCCCTGCAGGACTGCAGCCGGCTCCCCGTTTATCCAAACCTCTCCAGCCGGGTCCAGGGTTTCTATCTCCAAATGGGCCGCATCGAACTTACCCACCCTTACCTTCTTGCGCAGGTAGTAACTCTCGCCTGCCTCTTTCAATCCGCCGTGCTGGGAGGGAAGGGAGACGGTTTCCCATGCTTCATCATTGTAGCCGGCAGTCTGCCAACCCTGCATCTGCGGTACCGGACGGAAGTCCTCATCATAGAGAAGCTCCATACGGAAGGGCGTGGCTTTCACCTCGGGCTGAGGGATGAAGTTATAAAGGGAGAAGGCTGTTAGCGTGGCTGTTCCGTCATGGGCATTAAGGGTGAAAGCCGTAACGGACGTTCCGAAGTCCTCCGGCAAGGAAAACTCGCGGACGGTACGGTTTCCTGACGAGAGAAAGAGGCGATGGTTAGACAAGTCGCCATAAATCTCCACATCGGACAACCCCTTTACGGGCACACTGAGAACGCCTCCACCCTGGCCTTGGAAATCTACCGTGAGCGAAGAGGGTGCATCAGACAGAGTAGCCCTGATTCTGAAACGCCATTCCAGCGGACAGATGGGCGGAGAGGCCGTAGCATGGTCCAACCGAAGCGTGCCTTCCCCGATGCGAGCCCCCTGGGCTGTCCATAGCTTCCACCGACTGGCTTGCTCGGTTTCCTTCTGGGGCTTATACCCGCAGGCACGCCACTCCTGAAGCGGGATGGTGCGGCGTACAGCTGTTGTGGGCTGCGGCTTGATATGACTCAGGGCCGTCAGGCAATCCTCAGATGAAAAAAGGGGTTTGTCCAGGTTGGGATTGCCCCAGAAACGGGAGGCATAATCAGCATACTGGCTCAGGAAAGAGATGCGTTCCTCCAAGCCCATCCACTCGGTTTCTCCATGGAGATCAGTAGAACCATCTGCCTTCGCATCACGGGTGAAGTAGCGCATCTCGAAGGACGTGGATTCCTGGGAAGTGACACGAAGAACAGGCCAAAAGAGGAAGGCACAAAAGGCAAGAAAGGAGGCTTTTCTCATAGAGTTGAATTTGCTGAAAGGTTAAAGATATGCAAAGATAGACAGATTATTTAGCATAAAGAGGCAATTTTGGTTAAAAAGAGTTAAAAGAAGAGGTAATATGGTGAAAAGGAGGGCTATGAAGCTATGAAAAGCACAATTATCTGGAACATAATGGGCCTTATGTGAGAAAAAATCCATATCTTTGCGCAGAAAAGAACGATTTAAACATTATTCTAATATGCGCATGAAAGAGATCCTAAGCATTCTGGGCCTAATGATTGGCCTGAACGCAGTGGCACAGGAAGCCACAGACCTGAGAACAGAGGGCATGAAGGAGCCCTTGGGTATCGACAACACTCAGCCTCATTTCAGCTGGAAGATCGTCTCGCCGCAACCCTTTAGTCAAGCGGGCTATGAGTTGGAAGTGGCAACAACCCCCACCCTGCTGAAGGAGGGGAAGGCCGATGTATGGGTTTCGGGTCAGGTGAACTCGGCCGAGACGGTGATGGTGCCCTTCTCAGGCGGTCAGCTGAAGTCCCGCACCCTCTACTACTGGCGTGTGCGCAGTAGCGACGGAGAGAAATGGACACCCTGGAGCAACGTGCAGCGCTTTGGCATAGGCATTGTAAAGCCCGACCAGATGAGGGGCGAATACATCGGACTGGGTCTGGGAGAGGCGCAGAGCATCCTGCTGCGGAAGACATTCGAGGTCAGTCAGCGGAAGGGAACAGCCTTGCTGCATGTAAACTCACTGGGATACCACGAAGCCTACCTGAACGGTAAGCCGGTGAGCCAGGCTGTGCTCACACCGGCTGTATCGCAAATGGACCGCCGTTCCCAAATCGTGACCTACGACGTAACGCCACTGCTCAAGAAAGGGAAGAACACCCTGGTCATCTGGGCAGGATCGGGCTGGTACAAGAAGAATACCTTCCGCGCACAGTTCGAAGGGCCGCTGGTACGAGCCGACCTGGACCTGCAGAACGAGGGCGAGATCCTGGATCTGGTGCATACCGATGCCACTTGGCAGGGACGCAAGGGAGGCTATGAGGATACAGGCAGCTGGAGTCCCGGGCAGTTTGGCGGTGAACGGATTGACGCATCACTGGTTCCCACCGCCTTTGCAGCCCTGCAGAAGGAGAAGGACTGGCAGGAAGTGCGGATTGCCGACATCCAGGGGATAGAGGCTACGCCGCAGATGTGCCAGCTGAACAGCATCAAGGAAATAGTATCTCCCGTCAGCATCGAGGACAAGGGCGATGGCCGTTGGCTGGTCGATATGGGGCGTGTGGTGAACGGTCTTTTCGAGATAGAGCTCCACGGACTGGAGAAAGGTAAGGAGGTAAAGGCTTCGTACTGCGACCACATGCTCGACCTGGATAAGTTCCAGGGCACCAACTGGGGCGACGACGTATATATCTCCTCCGGAAAGGGGGGAGACACCTTCCGCAACCGGTTCAATCACCACCTCTTCCGCTATGTCCTGCTGAGCGGACTACCCTACCGGCCCGAGACGAAGGATATGCGTGCCCACCGCATCGGAATGGACATAGAGAAGACCGGAACCTTCGAGAGTTCGGATGAAGACCTGAACTGCATCTACCAGATGATAGCCTATACGATGGACGGCCTGATGTGGGGCGGCTATATGGTCGATTGTGCCAGCATAGAACGACTGGGCTACGGAGGCGACGGCAATGCCTCTACCCTGTCGCTACAGAACACCTTCGACGTCGGTCCGCTATACATGAACTGGCTCCAGGCTTGGAACGATGCCATTCGCCCCGACGGTAGCGTACCCCACACAGCTCCTAATCCATACAAGGCAGGTGGCGGCCCGTACTGGTGCAGTTTCGTTGTGCAGGCACCGTGGAGGACCTGGTGGACGTTCGGTGATGTGCGTCCCATGACCCGCACCTACGAGACCATGAAGCTGTGGCTCCGGTATGTGGACGCCTATTCGAAAGACGGACTCCTGCACAAATGGGCCGATGTGGACTACCGCTGGTGGTACTTGGGCGACTGGCTGGCACCGAAGGGCGTGGATGTCAAAAAACAAGAGAGTGTGGACCTGGTGAATAACTGCGCACTAAGTCAGAGCTATGCCGAGCTTATACAGATAGCAAACAAGTTGGGGGTACAGGCCGACAAGGAAGAATTCATTCGTCGCCGCGAGGCACTGAATCTCCGCATTCATGAAACATTCTACCATCCCGAGACACAGACCTACGGTACAGGAAGCCAGCTCGACATGGCATATCCGCTTCTCGTTGGCGCAGCGCCTGAAGGAACCAGGGCTATCATACGCAGAAAGCTCGTTGAGAGTCATGATCACATAGGTGTTGGCCTGGTGGGCGTGCCCGTCCTTACAGAGTGGGCCACCCTGAACAACGAGGCAGATTTCATGTTTAAGATCTTAAAGCAGCCGGACTACCCCGGTTACCTCTATATGATAAACAATGGTGCTACAGGCACCTGGGAAGACTGGGACAGCCCGCGCAGCCATTTCCATAACTGCTACAACGGTATAGGCAGTTGGTTCTATCAGGCACTGGGAGGCATCATCCCCACGCAGCCCGGCTACCGCTCCGTGCGCATCGACCCGCAACATCCCCGCGGACTCGAGTGGGTAAAGGTGACGCGCCAAACGCCCTACGGTACCATCCTCGTACACTGGAGACAGGAAGCCGGAGCCTATAAGCTCCACCTGGAAATCCCCAATGGCATCACAGCCACGGTAGGTGACAAAGAGTTGGGAGCCGGTGTTTACGATCTCTAATCTCCCCATACCTCCCATTAATCCCATACCTCCCATAAAAAATGAACAAATCATTCTCCCTCCTACTCTGCGCAGCCCTGCTGAGTGCCTGCCAGGAAGTAAAGAACAACCCGGATGTATTCGCCCTGGAGGGCGAGCCGGATACCCTGCGCTACGAACAGGCTGACTTCCACTGGCACGTCAGCCCCAGACACGACTACTCCAAGACCCTGGTGGGCAAGCTGTTCCTCTGCCAGGCCGAGTACGACAAAGAATACATGGGCCTGTATAAGATGAGCGACAACGGAAAGCAGACCGTCTATATGACCATCGAGCAGGCCATGGAAGCCATAAAGGTAATGGACGAACTGACCCTGGGCCTGCCCAAGATTATGTACCTCGTGGGCTGGCAGTACCTGGGTCATGACTCCAAGTATCCCGCCTTCTTCGAGGGCAACGAGGCCCTGAAGCGACCCGGGGATGAGAACGCCCTGCAGAGCATACGCTGGCTCATGGACGAGGCACGGAAATACCATACCACCGTCAGCCTGCACATCAACCTTTTCGATGCCTTTACCGACAGTCCTCTCTATGAGAAATACGTACGGGAGGATGTGCTGGCACGCACCAAGGAGGGAGAGCTCATCCACGGTGACTGGGGCTACAAGGTAAGCTACGCTGCCGAATGGGAGAAGGGACTCGTACAACAGAGGCTCGACAGCCTGTGCAGCCTGCTTCCCGTCCAGGCGGCGGGAACCATCCATATCGATGCCTTCCACAACAAAGTGCCGCGCCCTTATGCCAAGGATGACGGAGGAGCTGAAATCCGCTTCGAGTCACCCATCAGTCCCTGGCACGGACACACAGCCGAGCAAGATCAGGAGGCCAAGGCCAACATCGTCCAGTACCTCGACCAGAAAGGCATAGACGTAACCACTGAGGGCGTCGGCGGAATGGGCATCGGGGGCTTAGAGGACGGCTACTTCCCCATGTACTGGCACTATAACGACCTGAACCATATCATGCACCTGCGGGCCGACCAGGCCTGCGGCGGCAATGTATATGGCGAGGCCTGTGCCTTCGGCATGAACCTGAACGTGGAGCAGCTCTTCCGCAGTCAACCCGACCTCAACGAGGCAGCCGAGAGCTTCAAGCGCGACTTCTGCCGCACAACGCTTATCACACAATACCTGAACCGCCACGGCAGGGAGATGCTCGTACGCAACGGACAGGGTCAGTCCTTAGGCGTACTGGATGATGGCATCCGCACCTTGCAGAAGGACGGAAGGCTATGCCTGGCAAAGGACGGTGTCATCCTATGCGATGAGGAAGCCGTGCTCGTCCCCGCTCCCTGGGTGGGAGAGAAAGCACTGGTGGCATTCAGCGAGAAGGGAATCACCGAACGCACCTGGAACCTGCCGCGTGAGCTGAAGCCCAGTCGCCATGCCAAGGCATGGACCGTCACCCCGCAGGGACGCCAGCCGTTCGAGGCCTTCAGCCTGAAAGGACAGAAGCTCACCATAACCCTTGCCCCAGGGCAAATGGTTGTCATAAACTGAAGGAGAAATACTGAAACGCAGGGATAAACAATGCCGCCACTTGCAGCTTATTTGCAAGTGGCGGCATTTTAATGTTTGTGGATGGGTAGAGGAAATGATGACTCCTACCTCACTCGTTTTAGTCCATCACCTTGATGCGTACGTTGCGGTACCAAACGTCATCGCCGTGGTCCTGCAGGGCGAAGTAACCGCCCTCCTTACCCTCGTCGATCATCATGCCGTAGGCATAGGGGAACTCACCGCCGGCAGCGAACTTGCTGGCATCGAGCATCTCCTTCCACTTCGGTGTCCAGAGGTGGTACTCAAGCACTTTCTCGTCGTTCTGGTAGTGGATAACTGTGCCCTTGAAGACAACAATCTTAGCCTTGTTCCACTCGCCGAAGGGCTTGGCATTCTGAGGCTTGGCAGGCACCATGTCATAGAGAGAGGCAGCCTGACGATTGCCGTCGACACCCAGCTGAGCGTCGATGTGGTTCTCGTTGTCGAGCACCTGATACTCTGAGCAGCTCTGCCAGATGGGCAGCAGTTCACCATTGGCATCCTTGGCCTCCTGGGCCAGATAGAAGATACCCGAGTTACCGCCCTTGCTGATCTTATACTCCAGCTCAAGGGTAAAGTTCGTGAACTTGTGGGCAAATAGCAGGTCGCCACCGCCCTCGGCCTGGGCCTCGCCCGTGCCGGAGCCCTTCAGGTGGATGGCACCGTCGGCGCTCTCCCAGCTGGCGGGCACCTCATCCATGCCGTAGCCGCGCCATCCGTTCAGGCTCGAACCATCGTAAATCACATAGTAACCGTCGGCATCCTGTGGGAACTGAGCCAGGTCAACCTGGGCGTTCTCCACAATTTGAGCTACAGCAGCCTCAACAGTCTCAGTAGCCTCGCCCTGGGGGCATGAGCACTTGTCGCAACCGCAGCTGCAAGAGCCGTTGCACTTGTTCTGACAGCAGGAAGCCATCATCAATGCTGCACAGGCAGCAAACATAAATACTTTTTTCATCTCGTTGAATTTTATTAAACCATTTACCATTTAACTATTTACCATTTATTTTTAGTCGGCGAAGCTCAATTTTGAATTGTGTTCCGCCTGCGCCTGAGGCTTGACCGAAGAATTATGAATTATGAATTATGAATTGACCGTACTACTTCAGCTCACGAACGCGAACATTGCGGAACTTCACGCCTGCGCCATGTCCGAGGAAGCCGATATGACCCTTCTTGTTGAACATGCCGGGATGGTTGCGATGGTCCACTGTGTAAGGATTCTCGTTGCCGCCGTCAGGAGCTACGTTATGACCCTGGCAGGCCTTGCGGATGTCGCCGTCCACGATGGTCTCGCCGTTTACGATTACGGTGATGTGGTCGCCCTTCACACGGATTTCCTCTGTGCTCCATTCGCCGTGCGGCTTATGCTTGATGCGCTTTGCAGGGATGACACCATAGACTGAGCCATGCACCTGATACTCGCGCAGTCCGGCATAGATGGGATCGTCGTGGTCCAAGATCTGCACCTCGCACATACCATCGTAGGCTGCATCGACACCCTCGGGAGTACGGATACCCACACCGTTGTTCACACCCGGACGAACGAAGCAGAACTCGAAGCGGTAGATGAAGTCCTTATACTCCTTCTTCGTGTAGAGGTTGCCGCCGCCACCGTAGTTGGCCGACACGTAGATGGTGCCGTTCTGCACGGTATAGTCGGTGGTGTTGCCCTCCCACTTGTCGAGGTTCGTGCCGTCGAACAGGATTTCATAGCCTTCCTTCTTCTCCTCAGGCGTCAGCTGATAGATAGGCGATGGTTCGGCTGCGGTGAGCATGTTCTTGATCTCGTCCACGGCATAACCGTCATCAGCCGTGCCATGAGCCTTGTAGATAGCCATTGCCTTGGTCAGGCTGGTGTTCATGAACTTATAGTCGAGGTCGTCCACGCACTTGCCGGCAATCTGCTTAACGGCCTGAGCAGCCTCATAGGATACGTCCTTATCGTCGAGGTACTTGGATACGGTGTTGAAGGCCAGCTGAGTAGGTGCGGAAGCCAGAGCGGAGATGGCGTTCTTCTTCACTGCGGCCGTCTTGGCCACCTGAAGTGCCTCACCCAGTTTACGGCAACGGCTGTCGATACCGCGTTCATTGTCCTTCACCAGCGATACGTATGCATTCAGGGCATCAGCATCACCGGCCTTACCTGCATTCAGCAGGGTGGGTGCAGCGGCAAAGTTAGTGGTTGACTTCAGGGCTGCGAGGGCATCTGCTGCCTGGCTGCCATTGCCTTCAATGAACTTCTTCAGGTCCTCGACAGAACCCTTGGTGGCGGTCTGTGCCAGAGGCTTGAAGAAACGGGCTGCGTTCTTGGCACTCTTCATCTGCTGGGCGATGGCCTGGTACTTACCTTCGGCATCCAGGGTAGCCACAGCTGCATTAAGAGCGGTCTGCAGGGCACCGACCTTATCGGCAGGAACCTTGTCGAGCAGAGCAGCTACCTGAGCAGCATTCTTTGATGTCACGATACCGGGCAGGGCCTTGATGGCGGCTGCAGAAAGGGCGGCATCGGAAGAGCCAGCCAGTTCGAGAGCCTTGTCGGCAACCTCATGAACACCACGGGAGCTGGCCAGCTGCAGGAGCTGCTGTTGCTTCTCAGTGCTGGCACCGGCAAAGGCTGCGGGCAGCTTGTCGTTGAGCTTTCCCTTATAGGTATAGAGAGCCTTCAGGGCATCGTCTGCATAGTTCGTGCCCAGTGCGTTGAGCAGGGCATCGCAAGCCTTCTCGCCACCCAGCTTAACGGCTGCCTCCATAGCTGCGGGAGCCGTAGCACCAGCCTTTGCTACCTCGGCAAGCACAAGGTCGGCCTGTGAGTTAACGTGGTTGTCGCCTATCCAGTAAAGCACGTCGGTCTGTGCATCGGGCGAGAGTTTCTTGAACTTCTTTGCCACAGTTGCATAGAGTGCTTCATTAGCCAAGGGAGCCACATACTCCAGGGCCTGGATGCGATAGGGACGATCCTTACTCTTCAGTGCCTTCAACAGAGGCTTGCTGAAGTCGGTACCCTGAAATGCCTTCAGGGCATCGAACTGCTGAACATAGGGGGCTGTACCCTTATGGGTGACGAACTCCACCTCGGTTACAGGACCGAGCAGACGTATCTGGCTCTCCAGGAACTGGCGGGTGGCATCGTCGGGAGCCTTGTCCAGCGCAGCCTTCATGGCCTGGAGCACCGGCTCCTTGTACTTGGTGTTGGCGGTGGCATAGTTGGTGATGGCATTCAGGGCGTACTCAACCTTGTTGTTGGCCTTCATAGCCGTGGGCTTGAGCATGCCAACGAGGATGCCCACCGTCTGCGGGGCAGCCTCAACAAGGGGAGCCACCTCGCGGTTCAGGTCGTCAGCCTTCTGAATGGGCATGAGTGCCAATACATCCTGTACGATGGTCTCGGGCTTGCGCTGACGGGCATCCTGAGCCACTGCGGGCAGTGATGTCATGAACATCAGTGCCGATAGAAAGAGAAATAATATCTTTTTCATTGTCTTATTAGCTTATTACGGTTAACACTTTAATTTAGATATACTTTCCCCATTCGCCGCGCATGGGCTGGTTGACAAGCAGGTTGGCAGCATCGTCGTTGATGAACGTCTGCGTCTTGGGATTGAAATGCAGTGTGCGGCCCAGTCGCAATGCGCATACACCCATATTGACGATGGTAGCACTATGGTGACCGTTGGTTTCGTTCAGTGCGAAGGGACGACGGGTGCGTACGCAGTCCAGGTAGTCCGTGTTGCGCAACTCGGGATCAGGCATCTCGTTGATGAGCTGCTGCACATTGGGGATGGTGCACTCGAATCCCTTATATACCTTGCCCTTCGGGCCTTCGATGTAGGGCACCTTGCTGCTGCTCTCGAAGCCCTCGCCCTCCAGAATGATCTGGCAACCGTCGGCATACGTATAGGTGATCGAACGCCAGATGCCCACTGCATCGGGATGCTGCTGCGGTGCATCAACCTCAACCTTGATGGGAAACTCGTCGTCCTTGCCCAGGAAGTACTGCACAGGGTCGATATAGTGCTGACCCATATCAGCCAGACCGCCGCCGTCATAGTCCCAGTAGCCACGGAAGGTCTGATGCGTACGGTGAACATTGTAGGGCTTATAGGGAGCCGGACCGAGCCACAGGTCGTAGTCCAGTTCCTTGGGCACCTGCTGCACCTCCAGGTTTTCCTTACCTACCCAGAAGAACTTCCATGTGAAGCCGGTGGCACCGCTGATGCGCACCTTCAGCGGCCAGCCGAGCAGACCGCTCTCCACAAGTTTCTTCAAAGGCTTCACGTCTGTACCCAGACCATAGAACGTATCCTTGAAGCGGAACCAGGTATCCAGGCGGAAGATGCGGGCATTGCGCTTCACGGCTTCCTGCACGCGGCGACCCTCGCCGATGGTACGCGTCATAGGCTTCTCGCAGAAGATGTCCTTACCAGCGTTCGCTGCCTCAACGGCCATGATACCGTGCCAGTGAGGCGGTGTGGCAATGTGGACAATGTCCACGTTCTCATCGTGAATAAGTTCACGGAAGTCGTGGTACGTCTTCACGGTTTCGTTAAAGCTCTTCTTTGCTGCTTCGAATGCGGAATCCAGGTGCTTCTGGTCCACATCGCAAATTGCTGTCAGTCGGCAACGCTGGTCACTGGCAAAGTGCAGGTCGGAACGGCCTATGCCACCCACACCAATGATACCGCGAGTCAACTGATCACTGGGAGCCACGAAATTGTTGGCTCCACCCATCTTACCCAGCACTTGGCGGGGAAGGATGGTAAACAAGGCTGCTCCTGCAGCACTACGTTTCAAGAACGATCGTCTCTCCATGTTTTTAGAATTAATTATAATGGTTTTTACTCGTAATGTCTATGATTAGCCTGTCGCAATGAACGCAATCGGACTGCGATAACGCCATCGACAGGGTCTATGTTTCACTTTATGAATAGACATGGAACATACGCTCCATCATCTGCCACTTCTCCTCGCTGCGCTGTCCGGGTTCGCACTTCTGGAAAACAGCCATAAAGTCTTCCCACTCAGCCTGACGGGGTCCGGCAGCCATCTTCCGCATAGCCTCGTCCCATTCCACATTTTCAGGCGCCTCGCAAATCATCACCAGGCGGGTTCCCAAAATGTAGATCTCCATATCGAGCAGTCCACAGTCGCGAATGCCCTGCAGGATCTCGGGCCAAATCTGCCCTTCGGCATGACGGCGCCTGTACTCAGCTATCAACTCGGGATCATCACGGAGATCCATTGTCTGAACCCAGCGACGCACCCCCGTCTTCTGTTTATATCCTTCTTTCATTGTCTTTTTCTTAACATTTCGGCTGCGAAATTACAAATATTAGTGGAAAAAACCAAATAATTTTGCATAGAAGTTCGCATTTTGCGGACAAAGATAGCACTTTTTATAAAAAGTGGCAAACAAATGACAAAAAAACCGCGCAGATGAAAATTACGACAGGAGAAGTACGATTTTCCAGTAATCTGTCGCGATTTATAAATAATTTATTGTAACTTTGCTGCCGCAATCACACAGAAAGTAGCAATAATCACTGTATAAAACGGAGCATAAACTATGACGAGAAAAGCATTTTTCATCTTGCTGGCAAGCATATTCTTTATGGCAGATGCAGCAACTTGGGGCGCCCCCAGGCAAGAAACGGCCCGGAGAGCTGTGCGCATAGCCTGCGTAGGAAACAGCGTTACATACGGGTACGGCATAGCGAACCGCGAGAGGGACAGCTATCCGGCACAACTGCAGAGGATGCTGGGCAAGGGATATGAGGTAAGGAACTTCGGGCATTCCGGTGCCACGCTCCTCTCGAAGGGACATCGCCCCTACATCAAACTGCCCGAGTTCCGTCAGGCACTCGACTACGCCCCCGACTGGGTAGTCATCCATCTGGGTCTGAACGATACAGACCCGCGCAACTGGCCCGACTGGAAGGAGGACTTTATCCCCGACTACCGCGCCCTTATTGATTCCTTCCGTACAGCAAATGCCGAGGCACGCATCCTCGTTTGCCTGATGACGCCCATCTTCGACCGTCACCCACGTTTCCAAAGCGGTACGCGCGACTGGCATGCTCAGATTCAAGAGGCCATCAGGCAGGTGGCACAGGGCAGCGGTGCCCAGCTCATCGACATCTTCACACCCCTTCATAGCAGGCCCGACCTCTTCCCCGATGCACTGCATCCCAATCCCGAAGGGGCAGGCATACTGGCCCGGACCGTCTTCGGCGCACTGACCGGCAACTACGAAGGACTCCGTCTGCCGCCCGTCTATTCCAGCGGCATGGTTTTACCGCGCGACGAGCACCTTCTCTTAGAGGGTCTTGCCGACGCCAGACGTAGCATCAAGGCCGTGCTGAGCCGCGACGGAAAGGTGGTAGAGGAACGCAAAAGTTTCTCGAGGGCTGACGGGACATGGCGAATGGAGTTTCCTCACATGCCTGCCGGAGGACCATACACCCTCTCGTTCACAGCCACCCCGTTGAACCCAGACCAATACCATATCTATTACCCCGACAAGTATCCCTACTTCCTAGAGAACCTGACAAAGAGCGAGGAACAGACGCTGACCATCGACAGTCTGTACTTTGGCGACCTGTGGCTCGCCAGCGGACAGTCGAACATGGAGTTGCGCGTAGACCAGTGCAACACCCTCGACCAAGACCTGTCCGATGCAGCCCGTCTTGCCGGGCGTCTACACCTTTACAATATGCCGGCACGGGCACGGACGGATGCGGTGGAGTGGGACGATAGCGTGCTACGCTACACAAACCAGCTCCGGCACATGGACTTCCTGGGATGGAAGAACGCTTCACCAGAGGTTGTACGCCGCTTCTCTGCCGTGGCCTTCAACTTCGGTCGCGTGCTTTGCGACAGTCTGCCCGACGTTCCAATCGGCATTATCTGCAATGCAGTGGGCGGCTCAACGACCGAGTCCTGGATTGACCGCACGACGCTGGAATGGGAGTTTCCCAACATCCTGCGCGACTGGCGCAACGGGGACTTCGGACAGGCTTGGGCCCGTGGCCGCATGACGCAGAACATCGCCCATGCCCTCGACAAGGAATCGCCCGCCTACAATCCGCTCCAGCGCCACCCCTACGACCCCGCCTACCTGTTCGAAGCCGCCATCGAGCCGCTCGGTCACCTGCCTATCAAGGGTGTCATCTGGTACCAGGGCGAGAGTAACGCCCACAACATCGAGGCGCACGAACGGCTGTTCACTCTTCTTGAACAGTCTTGGCGCAAGCACTTTGCACGTCGCTGGAACTGTGAATTCCAGAAGAAGCCCGAGCTACCCTTCTATACTGTACAGCTCAGCAGTCTGCCCAGGCCGTCGTGGCCCGCTTTCCGAGATAGTCAGCGCCGACTGGCACAGTCTTTGCCAAATACGGGAATGGTCGTGACCTCTGACCTGGGCGACAAGAACGATGTGCATTACCGCACAAAGCGTCCCGTTGGCGAGCGCCTGGCCCTGCAGGCACTCAGGCACACCTATGGCCATAAGCTGGAGAGTGAAGGTCCTACCCTGTGCTATGCAGACGACTGGACAGACGGCACCGTTGTGCTGCAGTTTGACCATGCTGACGGTCTGTCCTGCACACGGGGCTTCGAGATTTCCGGTCCCGATGGAATGTTCTATCCTGCCAACATCCAGATAGACGGCGACAAGATCACTCTCTCATCGCCTTCCGTCAAGAATCCCTCCGCCGTGCGCTATGGCTGGAACGGCTTCACCGATGCCGATTTGCGTAATGCTTCGGGCTTGCCCGCCTCCACCTTCCAGGTAAAGATTCCCTATGAAGGAAATACTGACGACATACACGCTAAGGGAGGCCGTTTTGCGTCCCTGAAAATGCCGTGCAGACTGCTGAGCGGCGTCACGGAGCGCGACTATGGCATCTACCTGCCTGGCTGTTACGACTCCGAGTCGAAGCAGACCTATCCCGTGCTCTACCTGATGCACGGCGGTGGCGGTTCCCATACCGACTTCGAGCAGCAGCAGCACGTCTCGCAGCTTGCCGACAGCCTCATCGCAGCAGACATCATCCAGCCCATGATCATCGTCTGCCCCGAGGGAAATCAGCAGAACATGATGTACTTCAATGCCGAGAAAGGCAAGAAGGGCGCACCCGACTGGCACTACGAGGACTACTTCTTCCAGGAGCTGATGCCCTATATAGAGCAGACCTACCACGGACGGCAGGACAAGGGCGGCCGCGCCATAGCCGGTTTCTCGATGGGTGGCGGGGCAGCCACAGTCTATGGGGTGCATCATCCCGAGTTGTTCAGTATGGTCTATGACATCAGCGGCTATCTCCGCAGCCAGCCTCTCGAGTTCCTGAAGAACGACCCGTCAGCCCGTTGGCGCCAGTGGGTGATAGACCAGAACGACCCCATCAAGCGTATCGAGAAAGGGAGTCCAGAGGAAATCGAGGCATGGAAGACCGTTGACTGGAAGGTGGCAGTCGGCGATTTCGACTTCACCATCGAAAGCAATATGGATCTCATCAGGGCCTTCCGAAAACAACGCATTCTCTACGCTATGCATGTCGATAAGGGCGATCATAACGGCATCTGGGTACAGTCCTGCCTTGAGGACGTCCTCATTCGTGCCGACAGGAACTTCCGCCGCTAAGACAGAGGGGGAGGCGCTATTTCAGATGCTTGCTCACGATACGTTTGCCATTGCCAAGGGTTTTGACAATGATGTATGCGCCGTTTGATACTGTTGATTGCCTGACACCGTTCATGCCATAAATGTACCGGACGGATATCGGACTCCGCACCTTAGACAATTGCGTGGGCACAATCTCCGAAGTATCGGAACGCATAACAGCCACAGCCCTCACCACCTCTGCATCGCCGACGGGAACAGGTTCCGTATAGCGCAGGGAATGCTCATCTGGCAATGTACCGTCAAGGGTGTAATAGACAACAGCATTTTCCTGGCTTGATGAAATAACGAGCAAGCCATCTTCTGTTATTTCCATCTGAGGGGCATCAAGGTGCATCGGGCTATTGACGTACACCGTATCTATCTGCGTTTCAGTAACATAGATGGTATCGGTTGCAGTCAGATAGACAGTATCTCGCTGAACCACATTAACGGGCATCAACGCAGTCAAACCATAGGGATTTTTCACAGCCCACAAGGCGGCTGCCTGAGCTATCGTGGCATTCTCGTCAGTGACGTTCATCGAAGGGTAGCCGGACGTATCCTGTGCGACGTCACATCGTGCCTTGTTTCCCAATACTGAGATACCGCTCCTCGGAGCAATCAGCGCCTCATAGTAGCAGCAGGCGGCTGCGTACTGGCAGAGGCCCAGCGCACAATGCTGGCCGTCGCGGGTGAGGTCATACGCATTATTGAGCGAGGTTGTGCGCAGGTTCTGCACTGCCGTGCCGTAGGGAATCACAAAGTCTATGCCGTACTCCTCGCATAGCCGCCGCGAACTCTCCGCTATCATTTCCCAGCGTCGCAGCGAGGAATGCTCTTCATTGTCAGCATATTCACTCCAGTAACTGTGCACCAGCGTCCAGCCGACCTTCGCATGCGGCTGATAAGTCGCCAGCAGACTCAGCAGTTCCTCCAGATAGCCTCCCCTGTCATGCCCGGTCCATTGATCGTAATATGGTGCAAAGATACTGCGTTGCTGGATGACGATCAAGTCCCACTGCTCTTCCGTCAGCAGACGGCGCCACAACGAACCATCCCCAGCCTCTGCCGTGCCCGGCGCCACACTTATCTCCATTCCGCCCATCACCTTCGTCAGCGTACAGGGCTCCGAGTCCTCGTCGTTCCACATATCCACCCAGCTGCGGAACGAGGCTGCCGGACGCGTCAGCTTGTAGAGGCACATACGACTTGTATCGGAACCGCTGGCCCGGGTCACAAGGGGGAGCAATGCCGTGACGTCGTTGGTGTAGCTGTTCCCGATATGCAGTACCTTGAGCGAATCCTTGTCCTGCCATCTCTCAGCAGCCCAAAGGTAGGGTGTGAACGACATCGCCATCCCCAGGAAAAGAAGTGGAAACAGTGTGTTGAAGTACCGATGAGATATGTATTTCAGAATCATCATCTTTCAAGGTTTTTCAAGTCAATGGCAGCAGCTAAGTTATCTCTTTTGCTTTCTGCCGGGGACAAAGATACGATTAAGCGAGCGGATAACAAAATAAAAGCAACATTTTTATTTTTTATCCCGGGCGGAAGTACTTTCAAACACAGGTTAAAGATACAATTCTCATATAAATCTCATAGCGCTCAAATGCACATCTCCAGTTTAACCAGTGTATAGCTTCAATAGATCTGTCGTCAAGAATAGGCAAAGCAGACAGGAATATATCATTTTTGCTGAATAAAAGGCAGATGACACAACTTTATACACAATATAAAATAGTATAAAATTGACTAAAATAACATAAATATTTGCCTGCATTGGAAATGATTATCTATCTTTGCAGCATAAACGTTGCAACTACAAACAATTTATGATATGTCACACCTGCTAACATTGCTGTCCGTTTTGTTTCTTAGCGCTCAGCTTGCATCTGCTCATTCAACGGCAAGGACAAGGATGCCCGAGCGCATCAGCGTGTCGTCCAATCACCGGTATCTGGTTGACGAGCAGGGCGAGCCCTTCTTCTACCTGGCCGACACCGCATGGGAACTCTTCCACCGCCTCAATCGCGAAGAGGCAGACACTTACCTCAGCGACCGTGCCCGGAAAGGCTTTACGGCCATCCAGGCCGTGGCAATCGCCGAGCTCGACGGTATCAGCACACCGAATGCATACGGACATCTGCCCTCCGTGGATGAGGACCCGACGCGTCCGGCCGTTGTGGAGGGTGCCGACAACGATTACTGGGATCATGTAGACTACATCGTCCGCAAGGCGAATGAGAAAGGGCTCTACATAGCCATGCTGCCCACCTGGGGACGTTATTGGCACGATGGTAACCGGCCCGTGTTCAATGCCCGGAACGCCCGCACCTATGGCCGCTGGCTGGCCGGCAGATACAAGGAGGCGAAGGTGATTTGGGTGCTTGGCGGCGACCGCAACCCCGAGAACGACAACCATCGCGAGGTCATCCGCCAAATGGCTCAGGGGCTCATCGAGGGCGATCAGCACACACACCTCATCACCTATCATCCGACTGGTTTCTGCGGCAGTGCACAATTCTTCCACGGCGAGGACTGGCTAGACTTCAATATGCGGCAGAACGGACACAACCACTGGGCTGAGGCATATAAGATGACGCGCGACGACTGGAACCGTTCCGACCCCGTCAAGCCTGTCCTGGACGGAGAACCCATCTACGAGGATCACCCCGTAGCATTCGATGCGGGCAAGCGCGGTCATTCCGTGGCTGCCGACTGCCGCAGGGCACTCTACTGGGACCTTTTCAACGGCGCTTGCGGTCACACCTACGGACATCATTCTGTATGGCAGATGTGGCATCCCGACAAGAGTCCCTATCCCGTCAACAATCCTCTGCTGCCCTGGTATGAAGCCATCAACCAACCTGCTTCAGCTCAGATGCAATGGGGCAAGAAGCTCATCCTCAGCCGTCCCTATCTGACCCGTATCCCCGCCACCGAGCTCGTTCTCGCAGAGAGCATTATCCCCTCTGCATGGCCGGGCGAAGGCATCTATCGCTTTGCGGCCACAATGGACACCGACGGCACCTATCTGATGGTATATGCCCCTGTAGGACGCCGTTTCGAAGTGAACACCACGGTCATCAAGGCAGACAAGCTCACAGGCTGGTGGTACAATCCCCGCAACGGCAAGTCGGAAAAGATCGGACCGGTCGAGCGAGCCGAACGCGTCAGCTTCATATCTCCGAATCCCGGCGAGGAGCTCGACTGGGTGCTCGTCATTGACGATGCCAGTAAGAAGTACAGACGGCCATAACAAACCTTTACAGTTAACCGATAGTTTTTTCCTCAAGCCCCCAGATCTTTTTTGTTGCCAGCCTGGCAACTTATGTTGCTAGCCCAGCAACTTGTGTTGCCAGCCCAGCAACAAAGGCTCAAGCATTCCCCGCCCCTATAAGGGGAGGGGTTGGGGTGGGGTAAACACCCTGCTAAACATCATTAATCACATAGCTGAACTGTCGGAAGTAATGAAACCCCTGCGTAGAAACGGCCTGAAGGGCCACCAGCACTTAGCCCAGGGCATCGCCCTGGGAAGGAAGACAAACATTATCTTCGCCCTGAACCAAAGGTCGACGGCCGAAGGGAAAGTCAAAGGGCAAAAGCCCTACCTGTTTCATTACGCTTTTGCCCTTGCAGGGCGACCTGGGGGCGGCAACGTTACCCAGGGCGATGCCCTGGGCTGGGAGCCTACAAGCCTTTCAGGCTGTATAGCGGAACATCCGAAACTTAAATCACATAGTCATTAGCAACACTCCTTGCCTACTCCATCCCCTGCTCCCTTGCCCCGAGCTAAGCTCCCAATCGCAAACGCCTAACTTGCGATTGCCCTTCGGTCGCCAATCACTCCGTTTTTATCGGGTGATTGCCCTTATAGGGGCGGGGAATGGGCTGGCGCCATTGCTACTCTCTACCGAAAACCCCTTCAACTTTTGAACCTCTTGAACACCTCCGACTTTTGCAGTTTTTGCATTTCGTAAAACAAGCAATGCATCCTAGGCATTAGCGATTTGGGGGCAGACCAGGAACCATTCACTTTCCTCTCGTCACACCGCAGTCATTGAAGGCATCTACGCGGAAGTAGTATTCCTGATCGGCAGAGAAGAGACCCAGCTCCAGGTGGGGCTCCAGGGTCTGGCAGGCACTATAGAGTTCATCGGGCGAGACACCCCAATGCACGAAATAGCCCTTTGCGCCCTCTGCTTCAGGCCATGAGATATCGAAGCGCCGGTGGTCAAAGCTGCGCCGCACCTTCATCTCCGTAACAGCGGCGGGGTTCTTTCCCTTGGCAAGACCGAAGACGCGCAGGTCGAAGAGCGAGAGCTGGCCTGTCAGGGTAGCAGTATTGGTCAGGCGCACATAACGCAGTTTTGCTGCCTTGGGCAGAACGAGCAGTTCGTGGGGCCGCGTACTGGTGTTCTCCGACTTGTCGAACAGCAGCTGCCACTTCTGACCGTCGCGCGAGCCCTCTACACGATAGCGGTAGGGCGACTTGTCACGACCCTCTTCGTACATTCCGAAGTCCTCGTCGGCAAAGTTCACCTGAATGGCATGGACGTTGCAGGGACGTTCCAGATCGACGGTCAGCCACTCACCCTCGTTGCCGGTCTTAGCGCTCCACCAGGTCTTGACGGTATTATCAGCCGCGAAGGAGGCAGGATGTCCGTTTTTCTCGGACGATGCCGTCGCCTTTTTCCCTATAGTCAGATCCATCCATCCCGTCCAGGGCGACTCCCTGGTCCAGTCTACTTTCCGGTCGGGAAGCTCGTAGGGATAGTCAGAGAAATCCGTCAGGGCCTGCATACCGCCGTCCTTCGTGAAGACGACGGGATAGAAGCCAATCCTGCGCTCGAAGAGGAAACGCTGGCTGATGACCGTCGAGGAGACGTGCCACCAGTTGCCGTACTTGTCCTGGAAGGTATCGCCATGCCCGGCACCCGTCATCCATCCGCCGGGCTTGACGCTGAAGGGAGACCCTGCATAGTGTTCGAAGGGACCGAGGGGGTTGTCGCCCAGGTAGAGTCCGTCGCCGTAACTGTCGAACTCCGTGCCGGGCCCTGCATACTGCAGGTAGTAGCGGCCGTCGTGCTTCAGCATGGCCGAGCCCTCGTTGCTGCTGGGTTCCTCCGTCTCGTTCTTGTCGCCGCGGCACTCCCAGCCATAAACCTTCTCGTTATGGGGAATCAGGACCACAGGATCCGACTTCGCCCTGAAGCCGTTATCGGGATCCAACTCTACGCCCATGATAGGATCCCCCTGTGAACAGCCCCAGTAGAGATAGACCCGCTCGTCATCATCGGCAAAGAGATAGGGATCTACAACCCAGCGGTCGGGCTCGTCGCGATAGGGCATGAAGGAGTCGGAGGCCACGATCCACGAATTGCCGTCCTCGGGCGTGGACGTCTTGTATATCTTATTATGGAAAGAGACGGCCCAGTACAGTTCGCCGCGATAGGCCATCACCGTAGGCGCATAGAAATGGAACGGCATTAGGTCGTTGGTATGGAACGTCCAGTGCTGCATATCCTCGGAACTCCAGTAACCGTATGACTTGGAGGGGAACAGGTAGTAGCGGTCGCCAAACAGCACCACCACGGGATCAGCCGCCTCGCGCCCTCCTTCCTGATGCTCGCGCGTAAAGGCATAATCGACATCGATGGGGTTAGTCACTACCCGCGCAGGATTTATCCCTCCTCCGCAGGAAACCGTCATCACAAGGGCTGCCACGCAACCCGCTAGAACAAAGCTTTTCATATTTCTCATAGTAGCTATTTTACAGGGAATCCCAGGAGATCCCAGGGCATCCTGGGAAATCACAGGAAATCCTAATTACGTTCCTATATGTCCTCAACTCTTACATAGCCGTTCAGGATGGCATATACCGTCAGTCCGCTGAGCGATTTGATGCCCGTTTTGTCCTGAATATTCTTACGGTGCGTGATGACGGTTGTCAGGCTGATGTTCAGTCGTTCTGCAATCTCCTTATTGATAAGTCCGCGCACCATCAACGAGAGCACCTCCACCTCGCGTGCCGACAGTTCGGGTTGCGACTGCGGGTTGCGCGGCAAGCGCCTCGTACCGTAGTCGGGGCCGTGGAACGACTCCTGTGCACGACCCTCGCCGTGCCGTCCGCCCATCTGCCTGAGGCGCATCACCTGCTGAATGAGCTGTGCCTCGGGCAGGCTGACATCCAGGGCGGGCAGATGGACGCGCTGTGCCTGCTCGGCATTCTGCACCAGAAGCACGACGCGATGTCCTAATTTCTGAAAGAAGTCCACCTGCTGGAAATAGATGCTGAACGACACGAAGTAGTGGACGTATCCGAAGGGCGTGTCGCGCATCAGGTCCGAGAAAGAGGAAAAGGTGCGCACCACGGCATCGGGCACAAGGTCCTGAAGCATGGACTTCAAGCCCACGCAACAGAGTGTATTGGCATCGATGACAGCCAATTCGGCATCCCTGCTATTTGCCCGAAATTGCTCTTCCATTTCCTAACGGTCGTTATTTCTGCTGCAAAAATACATAAAAAAGCTGAAAAAACGGACTGCGATGGAAAAGAAATTTGCTAATCCAAGATAATTGCATTATCTTTGCACGCGAATTTAAAAACCACACATAGAAAAGATGAGCAATCAACGCTATATGATGCGCGGCGTGAGCGCGGCCAAGGAGGACGTCCACAACGCCATAAAGAATATAGACAAGGGTATCTTCCCGCAGGCCTTCTGCAAGATTATCCCCGACATCCTGGGCGGCGACCCGGACTACTGTAACATCATGCATGCCGACGGCGCCGGCACGAAGTCGAGCCTGGCCTACATGTACTGGCGCGAGACGGGCGACCTGAGTGTATGGAAGGGTATTGCGCAGGATGCTCTCATCATGAACACCGACGACCTGCTCTGCGTGGGTGCGGTGGATAACATACTGGTCAGCAGCACCATCGGGCGCAACAAGATGCTCATTCCGGGCGAGGTCATCAGTGCCATCATCAACGGCACGGACGAGCTGCTGCAGGAGATGAGGGACATGGGCATCGGCATCTACGCCACCGGCGGCGAGACAGCCGACGTGGGCGACCTGGTGCGCACCATCATCGTGGACTCGACCGTTACCTGCCGTATGCGGCGCAGTGACGTCATCGACAACGCCAATATACGGCCTGGCGACGTCATCGTAGGACTGAGCAGCTGCGGGCAGGCCACCTACGAGAAGCATTACAACGGCGGCATGGGCAGCAACGGACTGACCAGCGCCCGCCACGACGTCTTTGCCAAATACTTGGCGCAGAAGTATCCCGAGAGCTACGACCACGCCGTGCCCGAGGAACTTGTCTATAGCGGAAGCTACAGGCTGACCGATCCCGTAGAGGGCAGTCCCGTCTGCGCCGGACAGCTGGTGCTCTCCCCCACCCGTACCTATGCACCCGTCGTAAAGCACATGCTTGACGAGATGCGACCCCTCATTCACGGCATGGTGCACTGCACAGGCGGCGCACAGACCAAGGTGCTGCACTTCGTAGGCGAGAACTGCCGCGTCGTAAAGGACAACCTGTTCCCCACGCCCCCGCTATTCAGGGCCATCCAGGAGCAGAGCGGTACGGACTGGGCTGAGATGTACAAGGTCTTCAACATGGGGCATCGCCTGGAGGTCTATGTCCGTCCCGAAGAGGCAGGGCGCGTCATCGACATCAGCAAGGCATTCAACATTGAGGCGCAGGTGGTGGGACACATCGAAGAAGGTCCCCGCAGCCTGACCATCAAGGGCGAACACGGAACATTCAACTACTAATTATAAAAGGATTATGAGAAAGAACATACTGAGACTCTGCTGCATGCTTGCAGTCCTGATGTCTGCTGCGACGGCCAATGCCGTCGTCATCCGCGACTCCATACAGAGCCAGGTGCTCGGTGGCGTATGCAGGTACTACATGGTCTATCTGCCTGCCGGCTTTCAGCAGAACACTGACCTCCACTATCCCGTGCTGTATCTGCTGCACGGCTTCACCGACGACGAGCGCGGATGGCTGGACAAGGGTCAGATGGACCGCGTGGCCGACGAGCTGATGGCGACAGGCGAAGCGAAGCAGATGGTCATCGTGATGCCCTGCGCAGGCGGGCCCGACACAAAGAATGTGTGGAACGGATATTTCAACATGCCCGGCTGGCCCTTCGAGGACCACTTCTATCAGGAGCTCCTTCCCGCCGTCGAAAAGAAATACAGAGCAGGCGGCAGTCGCGAGCAGCGTGCTGTAGCAGGCCTGTCGATGGGCGGCGGCGGCAGTGTGGGCTATGCGATGGGACATCCCGACATGTTTGCGGCATGCTATGCCATGAGTGCCTGGCTGACAGCTGAGGAACGCAAGGATGCCGCGCCCGACGACAAGGTGGCCCTGGTGACCGCTGCCGTGGCAAGGCACAACCCGATAGCAAAGGTAGAGAAGGCTGACGAGAACGAGCTGAATGCCCTTCGCAGTCTGGCATGGTTCATCGACTGCGGCGACGACGACTTCCTCTTCGACCAGAACATCGAACTGTACAAAAAGATGCGCCAGAAACGCTTCAACGCACAGCTGCGCGTTCGCGACGGAGGCCATACATGGGAATACTGGCACAACGCCCTGCGCCTCTGCCTGCCCTTCGTTTCCAGAAACTTCAAGTAAATCAACCGTAATATGATATATATACTGAGTATCGTTCTCCTCGTCATCATGTTCTTCGCATGGCGGCAGTTCTATCACACCTATAAGCGCAGGCACGGACATGGCAGGAAATAACAGTCTATTAGACAAGCTCGACGGCCTGGAGGCCCGCTATCAGGAGGTCTCCACGTTGATTACCGACCCGCACGTCATTGGCGACCAGAAACGCTACGTGAAGCTGACCAAGGAATACAAGGACCTGGGACGCATCATGGAAGCCCGAAAGGCCTATGTGGGCTGTCTGCAGAACGTAGAGGACGCCAAGGAGATGCTGTCCCTGGAAGACGACCCCGAGACAAAGGACATGCTGCGGCAGGAACTGGCCGAGAGTGAGCAGCGCATCCCCGAACTAGAGGAGGAGATAAAACTGCTGCTGGTACCCGCTGACCCCGAGGATGACAAGAACGTCATCATGGAAATACGCGGCGGCACAGGCGGCGACGAGGCTGCTCTGTTTGCCGGAGACCTCTTCCGAATGTACAGCAAGTACATCGAGATGAAGGGCTGGAAGATGGCGGTGAGCAGCTACAGCGAAGGGGCTGCGGGCGGCTACAAGGAGATCATCTTCAGTGTGACGGGCGAAGGCGTTTACGGCATACTGAAGTATGAGAGCGGTGTACACCGCGTACAGCGCGTTCCCGTCACCGAGACGCAGGGACGCGTCCATACCAGTGCCGCCACGGTGGCCGTACTGCCCGAGGCTGAGGAGTTCGACGTGGAAATCAACGAGGGTGCCATCAAGTGGGACACGTTCCGCAGCAGCGGTGCCGGCGGACAGAACGTAAACAAGGTGGAATCCGGTGTAAGGGCCCGCTATATGTGGCGTAACCCGAATACGGGCATCGAGGAAGAGATCCTGGTGGAGTGTACCGAGACGCGCGACCAGCCCAAGAACAAGGAACGTGCCCTCGCGCGCTTGCGTACATTTATATATGATAAGGAGCATCAGAAATACATCGACGATATTGCCAGCAAGCGCAAGACGATGGTTTCGACCGGTGACCGAAGTGCCAAGATCCGCACCTACAACTACCCGCAGGGCCGTATCACCGACCATCGCATCGGTTACACCATCTACAACTTGAACGCCTTCATGGACGGCAACATACAGGACTGCATCGACCACCTCATCGTGGCCGAGAATGCCGAACGACTAAAAGAGAGTGAACTATGACCAGAGAACAGCTATTTGAAAACATACGCAAAAAGTGTTCATTCCTATGCGTAGGATTGGATACAGATGTAAAGAAAATTCCTACATTTCTACTAAAAGATGAAGACTCCGTCTTTGCCTTCAATAAGGCTATTATTGACGCTACTGCGCCCTATTGCATCGCTTATAAGCCGAACCTGGCCTTCTACGAGAGTACAGGCGTAAAAGGATGGATTGCCCTGGAGAAGACCGTAAGGTATCTGCGCGAGAACTATCCCGACCAGTTCATCATAGCGGACGCCAAGCGAGGAGACATCGGCAACACCAGTGCGATGTATGCCCGCACATTCTTTGAAGAGCTGAACATCGACGCCGTCACCGTAGCACCCTATATGGGTGAGGACAGTGTCAGTCCCTTCCTGGGCTACGACGGCAAGTGGGTCATCCTGCTGGCCCTCACCAGCAACAAGGGCAGTCAGGACTTCCAGCGCCTTCAGACGGCAGACGGCACGCCGTTCTACAAGCACGTCCTCGGTAAGAGCCAGCAGTGGGCGACCGAGGAACAGATGATGTACGTCGTAGGTGCCACGCAGGGACAGGCCTTCGAGGAGATACGACGCATCGTGCCCAACCACTTCCTACTTGTTCCGGGCATCGGTGCCCAGGGCGGAAGCCTGGAGGAGGTATGCCGCTACGGCATGACCGGGCAGTGCGGCCTCATCGTGAACAGCAGCCGCGCCATCATCTACGCAGACAGTACGGAAGACTTCGCCCGCGTAGCCGGAGAGAAGGCACGCGAGGTTCAGCAGCAGATGGCTGCCGAATTAAAAAAGGCCCACATCATATAATTATATCCTATTCACCCCCATCAACCCCATCGAATAATGAAATTAGAGTTTACCGCAGAAATGATAGCGAACATGGTTCAGGGCACCGTCGAAGGCGACCCGAAGACCACTGTCAACGACTTTGCAAAGATAGAAGAAGGCAGGCCGGGCTGCATCAGCTTTCTGGCCAATCCCAAATATGCACATTACCTGTACGAGACGAAGAGTAGCATCGTACTGGTGAACCGCGACTTCCAGATGGAAGGCAAGACCGAAGCCACCCTCATCCGCGTGGATAACGCCTACGAGACGATAGCCAAGCTGCTGTCTGCCTACGAGAGCATGAAACCCAAGCGCAGCGGTATCGATCCGCTGGCATACGTAGCCCCGACGGCGAAGATTGGCAAAGACGTCTTCATGGCCCCCTTCAGTGCCGTAGGCGATAATGCCGTCATTGGTGACGGCGCTCAGCTTCACCCGCACGCCACGGTAGGCGCAAATGCCGTCATTGGCGATAACACCATTATGTACAGCAACTCGGTTGTCTATCACGACTGCAAGGTGGGCAAGCGCTGCATCCTGCATGCCGGCAGTGTTATCGGTGCAGACGGCTTCGGATTCGCTCCCACCGAAAACGGATACGAGAAGATTCCCCAGATAGGCATCGTCACCATCGAGGACGATGTGGAGGTAGGCGCCAACACCTGCATAGACCGCAGCACGATGGGCAGCACGAATGTCCGCAAGGGCGTGAAGCTGGACAACCTGGTACAGGTGGCCCACAACTGCGAGATCGGACAGAACACCGTAATGTCGGCACAGGTAGGTATCGCCGGCAGTACCAAGGTTGGCGAATGGTGTATGCTGGGAGGCCAAGTGGGTGTGGCGGGTCACTGCACCGTTGCCGACCGCACCATGGCCGGTGCACAGTCGGGCATTGCCAACAGCGTAAAGAAAGAAGGCGCAGCCGTTATGGGATACCCGGCCATCGACTACAAGAACTTCTGGCGCTCCAGCGTTGTGTTCAAGAACCTGCCAGACATGTGGACCACCGTGAACAAACTGACGAAGCAGGTGGCTGAGCTGCAGGCACAGATTGAGGAATTAAAAGGAAACAAATAGATAATATGTTAAAGCAAAATACACTCAAGGAAAGCTTTTCCCTAAGCGGGAAGGGACTGCACACAGGACTGCATCTGACCGTCACGTTCAACCCTGCCCCCGAGAACCACGGCTACAAGATTCAGCGCACCGACCTGCCCAACCATCCCGTGATTGAAGCCATTGCAGAGAATGTGATAGACACCCAGCGCGGCACCGTACTCGGAAAGGGGGAAGCAAGGTGCAGCACGGTCGAACATGCCATGGCTGCACTCTATGCTTTAGGCGTGGACAACGTATTCATCCAAGTGGACGGGCCAGAGTTCCCGATTTTGGACGGCAGCGCCGAGTTATATGTAAAAGAAATTCATCGTGTCGGGCTCATGGAACAGAAGGCCCCCAAAGACTATTATGTCATTACCCGCAAGATGGAATTCAGCGATGAAAAGACAGGGGCTTGCATTACGCTGCTACCCGACGAGGACTTTTCCATCACAAGCATGATATCATTCGACAGCAAGGTGCTGAATAGCCAGTTTGCCACGCTGGACAATATGGATAAGTTTGCCACGGAGATTGCTGCTGCCCGGACCTTTGTTTTCGTACGCGAGATAGAGCCCTTGCTGATGGCAGGCCTCATCAAGGGAGGCGACCTAGACAATGCCATTGTCATATACGAAAGACAGACGAGCCAGGAGAACCTGGACAAGCTATGTCAGCTGACCGGCGTAGAGAAACACGATGCCAATGAGCTGGGATATATGCAGCACAAGCCGCTGGTATGGGAAAACGAACCCGCCAGGCACAAGCTCCTTGATATCATCGGAGACATGGCCCTGATCGGAAGGCCCATCAAAGGCCGCATCATCGCCACCCGCCCAGGCCACACCATCAACAACAAGTTCGCCCGCATGATGAGGAAGGAGATACGCAAGCACGAAGTGCAGGCACCGCACTACGATCCTAACAAGAAGCCCATCATGGACATAAACCGCATCCGCGAACTCCTCCCCCATCGCTATCCATTGCAGCTTGTCGATAAAGTCATCGAACTGAAGGAGAACACGATTGTGGCCGTCAAGAACATCACCAGCAACGAACCCTTCTTCCAGGGACACTTCCCCCTGGAGCCTATTGTTCCCGGCGTCCTACTGATTGAGGCTATGGCACAGACCGGTGGTATCCTGGTTCTGAAAGACGTGGAGGACCCCAAGCTGTGGAGCACCTATTTCGTAAAGATTGACAATGTGAAGTTCCGTCATAAAGTGGTACCTGGCGACACGCTTCTCTTCAAGGTGGAGATCCTGGAACCTATTTCGCATGGCATTGGCAGCATGCAAGGCTATGCTTTTGTCGGTGAGAACTGCGTCATGGAAGCCACCTTCACGGCACAAGTCACGAAACACGAAGCAAAAGAAAAAGCATAAAGACTCACAAAAACGACATAGAGATACAAATGAGTAAGATTAGCCCCCTGGCCTACATCCATCCCGAGGCCGTCATTGGAGAGAACTGCGAGATTGGTCCCTTCTGCTATATTGACAGAGGTGTGGTCATCGGTGATAACAACACGTTGATGAACAGCGTGACGGTCTTGTACGGCGCACGCATCGGCAATGGGAACATCTTCTTCCCGGGTGCCGTCATCAGCGCCATTCCCCAAGACCTGAAGTTCAAAGGTGAAGATACAACCGCAGAGATTGGAGACAACAATAAGATACGAGAGAATGTAACCATCAACCGGGGCACTGCGGCAAAAGGCAAGACGGTAGTGGGTAGCAACAACCTGCTGATGGAAGGCATGCACGTTGCTCACGACGTACTTATCGGCAATGGATGCATCATCGGCAACAGCACGAAGCTGGCCGGCGAGGTCGTCGTGGATGACAATGCCATCCTCAGTGCCAGCGTTCTCATCCATCAGTTTTGCCGCATCGGTGGCTATACGATGGTGGGAGGCGGCACCCGCACCAGCCAGGACGTACCGCCCTTCAGTCTTATCGCTCGCGACCCCGCCGCCTTCTGCGGACTGAACATAGTGGGACTGCGGCGCCGTAACTTCTCGCAGGAAATCATCAACAACATCCATCAGGCCTACCAGATTATCATGCAAGGCACAGGAAAGCTGGTCGACCTCTTGACGCGTGTGGAGCAGGAGATTCCCATGAGCCCGGAGATTCAGTACATCCTCGACTTCATACGTTCCAGCAAACGTGGCTTTATAAGATAATATATGACACAGAGACTAACCCTTTTCAGTCAGGAGATTGAAGATTTTGTCCTGGAGCTGAAGATAGATGCAGACGCCACCTTCCTGGATCTGCACAATCTCATCCAGGATGCATGCGACTATCAGGACCGCCACAATCACAGTTTCCTCATTTGCGATGAGGAATGGCGTGTGAAGAACCATATCCGGCAGACCGACGACCAACACGTCGCCATCGACGAAGACCTCTATCTCATGGAGGATACACCGCTCGGCAGTTTCCTGGAGGAGGAAGGCCAGCGCCTGGCCTATATCTTCGACCCGGAAGGGAAACGGTTCTTCCTCATGGAGCTTACCGAGAATATGTTTGGCAAGCCACAGCGGAAACCCACCGTCAGCCGCAGACATGGGATGCCGCCGGCACAACGACTGGTCGTAAAGACGAAGGCGGAGGAAGAACAGAACTCCTATCGCGGCGATTTCGACGAAGACTTCTATGGCGATGACGGTTTCGACGAGACAGAACTCGACATGGAAGGCTTCGAGATAAACGACTGACCATGACACTCTTCGTGCTGTTGGGACCTACAGCAGTGGGCAAGACCGAGCTTTCCCTGAAGATAGCAAGGCATCTGGGGTGCCCCATTATCAACTGCGACAGCAGACAGCTGTACAAGGGCATGCAAATCGGTACGGCAACACCCACAGCACAGGAAATGGGCAACATTACCCATTACTTTGTAGGCCAGCTTGAACTGCACGAGTATTACAGCGCCGCCCGCTACGAGGCTGACGTCATAACGCTAATGGAAACCCTGGCTCCGACGTACTCCAACGTGCTTCTTTCCGGTGGCAGCATGATGTACATTGATGCCGTATGCCACGGCATCGACGACATTCCCACCATCGACCCGGATGTCAGGAGGAAGATGAGGAAACGCCTGGAAGAAGACGGCCTGGAACCCTTGCTGGTTGAGCTGAAAGAAAAAGATCCCCTCTATTATGACATCGTTGACCGCAAGAACCACAAGAGGGTGGTTCATGCGCTCGAAATCATTTACACCTCTGGACAGCCCTACTCCTCATTCCGCTCCAAGACGTACAAGAGCAGACCGTTCCGAATTGTGAAGATTGGGCTCAGGAGGGAACGCGAGGAACTGTTCGACCGAATCAACCGGCGCGTGGACCGGATGATGAACGAAGGTTTCCTGGACGAAGCCAGGAGATTGCTCCCCTTTCGGCATGAGAATGCCCTGAACACTGTTGGCTACAAGGAACTGTTTCATTACCTCGACGGAGAATGGCCCTTGGATATGGCGGTAGAGAGGATAAAGAAAAACACACGGGTTTACGCCAAGAAGCAGATGACCTGGTTTCAACGCGACCCTGAGATTCACTGGTTTCATCCCGATGACGAAAAAGGGATAATGACATTTATCGACACGCTCTCAACACCCGCCTCATGACGCGACACTCAGACATAGATACTTCCTCTACCGAGTTTCAGAATGCTCTGGCTGTGGTACGCTTCACCCATCAGTCTCTTTTCCTGACTGGAAAGGCCGGAACGGGAAAGAGCACATTCCTGCGCTACGTCTGCAGCGAGGTGAAGAAGAAGCATGTCATCCTTGCACCCACGGGCATTGCAGCCATCAATGCCGGAGGCAGCACGCTTCACAGTTTTTTCAAGCTGCCTTTCCATCCTCTTTTGCCTGACGACCCCAGGTTTTCCCAACATAGGCTCCGGGAGTTCCTAAAGTACAAAAAAAGTCACATAAAACTGCTCAATGAGGTAGAGCTGATTATCATCGACGAGATATCCATGGTCAGGGCAGATATCATCGACTTTATCGACCGCCTCCTCAGAGTGTATTGTCATAATATGCGAGAGCCGTTTGGCGGAAAGCAGATGCTCTTCATTGGCGATGTCTATCAGCTGGAACCCGTGGTGAAAAGCGACGAGAGGGACATTCTGAGCCGCTTCTACCCCAACGCCTATTTCTTCTCAGCCCGCGTCTTTCATGAGATGAACCTGGTAAGCATAGAACTCAAGAAAGTTTACCGTCAAAAGGATGCCGGATTCATTGCCGCTTTAGACCATATCAGGTGTAATGAGATTACAGACCTGGAGTTAAAACTTTTGAACACACGCTACCTGGCTGAGACATCCCCCACGGAAGGTTCTCTCAACATCGTACTGGCGACTAGAAGGGACAATGTGGACTACATCAACCAAGACAAGCTGGAGAAACTGCCCGGAGAAGTCATCACCATGACGGGACAGATACAGGGAGACTTCCCCGAGACGTCCTTGCCCACCCTGTTACAACTGGAGGTCAAGAAAGGCGCCCAGGTCATTTTTGTAAAGAACGACGCAGACAAGCGATGGGTCAACGGCACCCTGGGCACCATATCCGACATCGACCTCGAGGAAGAGTCCCTGCGCATCATCACGGAGGAAGGCAGCGAGGTGGTGGTTATACCAGAACGCTGGAGCAATGTGCGCTACACCTATAATGAGAAGGAGAAGAAGATCGAGGAGGAAGAACTGGGTACGTTCACGCAGTTCCCCATCCGCCTGGCATGGGCTATCACCATCCACAAGAGCCAGGGCCTGACCTTCAACCACGTCACGATCGACTTCACCGGAGGCACCTTTGCCGGCGGCCAGGCATACGTAGCCCTCAGCCGCTGCACGTCGCTCGACGGCCTGATCCTGAAAAAGCCCGTCACCCGCTCCGATGTCTTCGTCAATCCCGAGGTGGTAAAGTTCGCCGGACAGTTCAATAACGACACCGACCTTCAGCGTGCCCTGCTGATTGCCAAGGCGGACAGGGAGTACAGCGAATGTGCCCGTGCGTTCGACCGCGGCGATATGGAAGCATGCCTCGACCACTTCTTCGTAGCCATCCATGCGCGTTATGACATTGAGAAACCTGTCGTCAAACGACTCATCCGGCGCAAGTTGGGTGTTTATCGCCGGCTACGCGAGGAACGCGATACCATGAAAGACCGTCTGGACAAACAGGACCGGAAACTGAGGGCTTTGGCGCATGAGTATTGCCAGTTGGGCAACGAATGCATCACCCAGGCCCACACACCGGAAGCCGCCATTGCCAACTACACAAAGGCCATTGATTTGGACCCCACCTGCCTGGACGCATGGATCCGACGCGGCATCACACAACTCGACCTCCGCCGGTATGACCAGGCGCTGCACGATCTCAACCAGGCCGTCCGCCTCTCCCCCGCTTCCTTCAAGGCCGTCTTCAACCGAGGCCGCATTTTCCTCGAGATGAGTCTTCTTGACGAAGCCGTCAACGACTTGGACCATGCCTGCCGTATCAAACCCGAAAATGCAAGGTCGCACAAACTGCTCGGAGATGCTTATTCCAGAAAAGGCGATGAGGAAAAAGCATTCATATATTGGCAGATTGCAGAGCAACTCGAAAAGAGGAAAACAAAATAGTAATATTTGTCGTCCTAAGCACAGTTTGTACCCGACCAAAGACCATTTAAGTCCAATTTTGAGGGACGAATTGTTAATTAACCTTAAAATATGAAATAAATTCAAAAGGAATGATGGTCTGTTTTATAAAAAAAACGTAAATTTGCTTTGTTAAGTGTGCAAAAACGTACAAAAACCTTAAGATATTTAAACAATTTAAACTAAAATAACAATTAAAAAAGCGTATGAGAAACCGTTTTAGCAAATGGAGCAGACATTCATCACGAATGGTGTGTCTGTTGGCAGCTTGCGGAGCGATGTATGCATGCCACGATGAGTACTTGTTGGACGATGAGAAACCGACTTGGCTGAATTCGAGCATCTACGAGAGCTTGCAAGAAGGAGCGACGTTGAACGGCAAGCATGTGACGTTCAACACGTATCTAAGGTTGCTTGGTGACAAGGCTGTGAACCCCGGAAACGTCCGTCCACTGACTGACGTCTTGAGCCGTACTGGTTCCAAGACCGTCTTCGTGGCCGATGACGATGCTTGGGACGCATTCTTCAAGTACAACGCAACGTTGCCAGAGAGTAATCCGTGGCACTACGCCACCAGTTATGACAAGCTGAGTGTATCGCAGAAAAAACTGTTGATCCACACCAGCATGTTGAACAACGCCATTGTGATGGAGAACCTGGCCAGCAGCGAGGGCTCGGGTTCCAATAGGCCTATCCGTGGTGAGTACATGCGTCGTTTCACCGACGTGGAGACAACCGACTCCATCTCTCACCTGAAATCTGATGAGATTCCCTACACCTACAACCCCAACGAGAAAGACTATTGGCAGCGTTTCCGTGAAGAAAACGGCGGCAATGGCATTTACATGGTTGTAGACTCCACTTTGTCTATGATGCTCCACTTCACCAGCGAGCACATGGCAAAGAATACCGTGAACGATAATGACTTCTCCTACTTCATGGGACGTCCCCGTGTAACCAGCGACGTACACATCTACGACTCTAAGCTGATCGACAAGGACGCTGTCTGCGAGAACGGATATGTCAACATCACAGAGAAGCCACTGGTACCCCTGGCAAGTATGGCCGAGGTTATCCGCACTAACGGACGTACGAAGATTTTCAGCCACATGCTCGACCGTTACTGCGCACCTTATTATAGTGGTACTATCACACGCGCGTATAAAATCCTGCATCCCGAGTTCGAAGACTCTATCTTCGTGAAGAGATACTTCTCCGACAACAGCTTCGGTCATCGCAAGCTTGACCTCGAGCCTGGTCCCAACGGTACGCTGCAGACCTATGCACCCTACTTGGTGAACCAGCAGGATCCCTCCGGTAAGACGGATATCGTGCCCTCACTGAAGTTCGACCCCGCATGGAACGGCTTCTACGACGAGGTGGATCCCGAGAAGGATATGGCTGCCATGTTCGTGCCCAACGACGAGGCCATGTGGAACTACTTCACCCGCGGTGGTGGTCTCCAGCTGGTTGAAACCTATGGTGACATCAACATGACCTACGAGAACGAGGACGACCTGTTCAAGAACATCGACATGATTCCCCTGGGAACCCTGCAGAGTCTGATCAACCTGATTATGATGCGCAGCTTCGTGGGTTCAGTGCCCAGCAAGATGACAAAGCTTCGCGACGATGCTCAGGAGCAGCTCTTCTATGCCGAGGATATTGACAAGATCGACACTTGCTTCCTGGCAAGCAACGGTGCCGTATATATTATGAATGATGTATATGGACCTGCCGACTTCACCTCTGTAACATCTCCTGCCTACATCAGTAGAACCAACAAGATTATCAAGTGGGCCATCTACGATGAGAACAAGATGAGTCTGAACTACTACGCATACCTGAAGGCCATGCAGAGTGAGTTCACATTCTTCCTGCCCAGCGACAGCGCTATGGCATACTACTACGACCCCACCTCCTTCATCAGCTCTACCAGCCGCCGCGCCGTTGCATTTACATTCAACAGCACGCTGCCCAATACCACCTGTTATAGGTATTCGGCCGTCACCGGTACCATTGGTAACAAGCTGGCCGGTTCCAACTCCTCCATGCAGGAATCCGAGGTGACCAACCGTCTGAAGGATATTTTGGAGAGCCACACCATCGTGCACGACGGTACGAACCCCATCCATGGCGAGGATGAATATTTCCTGTCAAAGAATGGTGCGCCTATCAAGGTGGTCCGTGATGCAAACGGCACCGTCATCCAGGCTATGGGTGGCTTGCAGCTCGAGAATCAGCGCCAGGGTCTGGACAACGTAAACCCGGGTGTTGCAATCTGTAACGTGAAGCGTCCCTACGAAGGTTTGAAGAATGGTCAGACCTATATCCTCGACGCTCCCCTGGTGCCCACATACCGCAGTGTCTACAGTTTCCTCACCGGTATGAAGTGGGTATCCGAAAACGAGTTTGTTGAAGGTTACAACTATTTTGACACCGACGAAGAATGGTATGCCGATGATCCATACGCCAAGTTCTTTGAACTGACTCAGATTGACGAAGACCTCATCAGAGGTTGCGGTCTGGTGGACGACAACTGGCAGACCACTGAGCAGAATGCTGCCATGAAGAAGTTCCGTATCTTCTTCGACGATAAGGGTCTGGACTACAACATCCAGTTCTTCAACAATTATCGCTACACCGCATTCATCCCCACCAACGAGGCTATCGAAGAGGCTATCGCCAACGGTCTGCCCACATGGCAGGACATCGAGGAAGACTACCGCAGCCACGTGAAGATGGAATGGAGCGAGACCGACAGCATGTACATGCCCACCGATTCTCTGGCAACCGCTGCAGATAGCATCCGCATCGCAGCTAAGATTACCTATCTGACCAATTTCATCCGCTACCACTTCGCTGATAATTCAGTATTCGCTGACAAGAGCGAGCTGCCTGCTAATGAGATGGTTACCGGTAGTTACGACAAGGAGACCGGTCTGTTCTGCAAGCTCCTCGTTGAGCGTGTGAAGGAAGGCGGCGAAACCGTCCTCAAGGTTTGGGACGAGACTCGTGACGCCTCCGGACAGCCCCACAAGTATCCTACTGTAGGAGAAAAGAATGTACTCGCGCGTGACATCTCTTGTAACACCAAGCCCACCAACCTGATGAGCCGTGTTACTCTAGATGCCTCCAGTGCTTGTGTAATCCACAGCATCGATGGTGTGCTGAACCACAAGCCGCTGGTGAACGGACGTCATGATTCCACATGGGCCACCACTGCGGAAGCAAAGAAGTATATTGAGAGATACGGTGAGTTACACAACTTTAACGAATAAATATTCCGACCATGAATAAAATAGTTAAGCTTTTATTGCTCTGGGTTATTGCCCTTGTGGCACTGCCCGTTAGCGCACAGCAACGACGTATCTCTGGTACCGTATCTGATGATATCGACGTCATCATGGGTGCTAACGTCGTGGAAAGAGATAAGAATAACCGTATCGTCAGCCAGACGCAGACGGATATGAATGGTAACTTCACCATGAATATTAAGGATCCCAACAACACGTTGGTCATCTCCTATATCGGTTATAAGACATTCACTCAGAAGCTGGGTGGCAAGAACGTGTACAAGATTACCCTTGAGGACGCCACAAGAGCCATTAAGCAGGTGGATGTCGTTGCAAAGAAGAAGGCTCCCACAACAGGTCTGGACATCCCTGCCCGAGAGCTTGCCGGTGCCGTATCCAAGTTCGACATGAGCGAGGTCGAGGGTCTTGCCTTCGAGTCTGTTGACCAGGCCCTGCAGGGTCAGATTCCCGGTCTGGACATCGTGCCCAACTCCGGTAACCTGGGTTCCGGTACGACCATGCGTCTGCGTGGTACCAGCACCATTAACGGTAACGCACAGCCTCTGATCGTCGTGAACGACCACATCTTCGAATTGCCCGAGGATGCACAGGACGTCAACTTCGAGACGATGGATAACGAGGAGCAGTTCTCTACGCTGCTGAACGTGAACCCCGAGGACATCGAGAGCATCACCGTGCTGAAGGATGCCGCCACCGCTGCCAAGTGGGGTATCAAGGGTTCTAACGGTGTTATCGAAATCAAGCTGCGTCGTGGTCACCGTGGTCCCACCAACGTGACCTTCTCCTACAAGTTCAGCGGTACTTGGCAGCCCGACGGCTACAAGATGCTGAACGGTGACGGTTACACCATGATGCTGAAGGAGGCTTACTACAACCCCTATCAGGTGCCCACGAGCCTTCCCGAACTGGACTACAACATGGAGCTCCCCTACATCTACAACCACTTCAGCCACAACACCGACTGGGTTGACGCTGTGAAGCAGTTTGGTAAGGAGCACAAGTACTACGTAACTCTCTCCGGTGGTGGTGAGAAAGCTACCTTCCGTATCAGTGCCGGTTATGACAAGAGCACCGGTTCTATCATCGGCCAGAAGCTCGACCGTTTCACCACGGCCACCGCACTGGACTACTGGGTGAGCGACCGCATCAAGTTCCAGAGCAACCTGAACCTGACGTTCACCGACAACAACAAGAACTACGGCAACGACATCCTGGCACGCGCCTACAAGGCCATGCCTAACATGAGTATCGACGAGTTCGATGCACAGGGTAACCGCACGGGCAACTACTTCAACATGCTGCCTCTGGCCTACGACTGGAACAGCGGCAGTCAGCTGACCAACGACGGTACCATGACCTCCTATCGCCTCAACGACATGTTCTTCAACGGCAACCCCGTTGCCATTGCAAAGCACGCGTGGAACAAGGAGAAGCAGTACAACCTGACCCCGCAGTTCAATATCGAGTATAAGTTCCTCGGCGTTGACGATGACCACCACCGCTTGAACTATAAGGGCGATGTGCAGCTGGATATCTTCAACACTAGCCGCGACGAATATACCCCCAGTGAGCTCAAGACCATGCCGTGGGTATGGGGTGGCGACAACCACACACAATTTAAAAGGGGAGATAGTTGGTGGACTAACGAGCGTAACGACGTGAGCAATTTCGAGTACAAGTCCATGCAGTTCTCTACGCGTCACGACTTGGTTTACTACTCCGCCTTCAAGAACCGCGACCACAGCGTGATGGCCCTGGCCCGTTTCGAGATGAACACCGGTCAGAGCAGCCAGCAGACGCTGGGTCTGTGGAACGTGCCCAACGGCATTACCGACCCCACCGTGGTGGCCATGCTCCGCGATGCCGGCGCCTCCAACGGCGAATGGCGCAGCCACAGCTTCTTCGAGCAGTTCCACTACTCCTACAAGAGTAAGTACTCTCTGGACGCCTCTGTACGTACCGACGGTAGCACCAGCTTCGGTAAGGGCCACAAGTACGGCACCTTCCCCTCCTTCGGTGCACGTTGGAACATCATCGACGAGAACTGGATGCAGTGGAGCCGTAAGATTATCAGCATGCTCTCCTTCCGTCCCACATGGGGTTTCACCGGTAACACCGGCGGTAGCGGCAGCAACCAGTACAACAAGTACTCCAACAACGGCCTCTTCACCAACCACACCGTCATCCGTCCCGAGAACCTGTCACTGACAGAGCTTCGCTGGGAGAAGACACGGCAGTGGAACCTCGGTTTCAACCTGAACTTCCTGGAAGACCTGCTGAACTTCGAGTTTGAAATCTATAACAAGAAGACCACCGACCTGTTGATGAAAGACTTGCGCATCCCCAGCGCCAACGGTTTCACCTACCTCAGCTGGGCTAACGTAGGTACCCTGCGCAACAAGGGTTGGGAGTTGAACGGTAGCACCGGTAAGTTTGCCAAGGTAGGCAAGTTCTCCATGAAGCTGCGTGGTAACATCGCCCAGAACTTCAACGAGGTAGAGGAGATGAATCCCCTCGTGCTGGAGGCCTTGAACGGTAGTGATGACTATCAGCCCGTGAACCTGGAGTACAACAAGCGTGTGCAGATAGGCAACGCCCTGGGTTCCATCTACGGTCTGCGCTACAAGGGCGTTTACCGCTATGACTACGACCACAACGGCTACACACCCGCGTCAATCAATGCATACGGCTATGCCGAGGTTGGCGAGACGGGTAAAGATGCTCAGGGCAACCCCATCAACACCTCTGCTGCAGCCCTGCGCCGCGGTGAGGACTTCTCCTGCCCCATCGCATACGATGCAGACGGCAATATGCTCACCGATGCCAAGGGTGTGCCCCTGCCCATGTACTATTGCTACAACGAGGGTACCCGCTACCAGTTCCAGGGTGGTGATGCCATCTACGAGGATGTAAACCACGATGGTCAGATTGACCGCTACGATATGGTTTACCTGGGCAACTCCAACCCCAAGTGCAACGGTGGTTTCGGTTTGCAGCTCTACTACGAGCGCTTCACGCTGAATGCCGGCTTCAACTTCCGTATGGGTAACCAGATTGTGAACATGGCCCGTATGACCTACGAGAGCATGCGTAACAACGAGAACCAGAGTTTTGCTACGACATGGCGCTGGCGCAAGAACGGCGATGAGACCGTCATCCCGCGCGCTCTTAGTAACGTACAGGGCTTCCGCAGCTACAACTCCCTGCCCAGCGACCGCTACGTGGAGGATGGTAACTACCTGCGTCTCCAGTACATCCAGCTGAGCTATGAGTTCGATCCCAAGAAGCTGAAGAAGTTTGGCGTACGCAACCTCAAGCTGTTCGCTTCTCTGAACAACCTCTGGTGCTGGACCAAGTACACGGGTGTCGATCCCGACGTATCTCCTCAGGGCTTCGCTGTCTGCGTCGACAACAGCCGTACGCCCCGTACAAAGTCATTCACTTGCAGTGTAAATCTTGGATTCTAAAACTGAACGACAATGAAAAAGAACAAATTATATCAATATGCATGCTTGCTGGGCCTGGTGGCCCTGAGCACCACGTCCTGTGAGGACTGGCTTGAAGTCTATCCTCAGGACCGTATTGTGGAGGAACAATTCTGGGAAGACAAGAACGACCTCGAGGGTGTGCGTTATGCGGCCTACAAGCAGATGGCAAGCACCGTGAATAAACTGGCGGTATGGGGCGACCTCCGCTCTGACTCCTATATCCTGAATCCCACCGAGGACGGTGACCAAGGGAGTCGCGACCTCTACAATGAGATTATGAAGGCCATGCCCGACTCCAGTATGAGCATCTTCGACTGGAGCCCTGTTTACACCACAATCAACTTCTGTAACAAGGTACTTGCTCATGGCGAGGAAATCCTGGAGAAGGACAAGCAGTTCACCACTGCCGAATGGCAGCAGATGAGGGCTGAGATCGTTGCCCTGCGCGCGCTGAACTACTTCTATCTGATCCGGGCCTTCAAGGACGTGCCCTACACCACCAAGGTGATTAACAACGACACGCAGATTGAGACCTTCGGACAGACCAACCAGCTGGACATCCTGGACTCCATCATCCTGGACTGCGAACGCGTAAAGGGCCAGGCCCGCAACCGATTCTCTTCACAATCAGACACGAAGGGTCTGATAACGAACAGCGCCATCTACGCCATGCTGTCCGACATGTACTTGTGGCGTGCTGCCCTCCATCAGGGCCGCAGCCGCCAGGGTCTGAACGCCACGGATACCGTGCGCGTTGATACGGGCTTGGTTGCTCACTCTGTTCGCGATGACTATCAGAAGGCTATCGACTATGCCGACCTGTCGCTGAGCGTACTGGCTGCACAGAATGCAGAGAATATGGATAATCAGAACATAGGAAGCGGTTACAACAGGGTCCTCGCGACTGAAACTGAGAACTATGGTCTGGCCAACTGCAACATGTACAAGAACGACTTCGAGGGTGTTACCGCTGGAACCATTCCTCAATTGGAAGCCCACCGGGCTATCTTCATTGATGGTAACAGCAATGAGGGCATCCTGGAGTTGCAAGCATCAAGCAACCAGTGGGAGAATGGCACGCTGAATTCCCTATGGGGTAACAATGCCGGCACGCACCTCAGTGTAAGCCCCGAAGCCATTGGTAAGATTTACAATGGCGATATCGGCTCTGATGCTGCTAAGTTCGACAGCCGCGTATGGCTCTCTGCACAGAACCGCATCGTAACGGGTAACACCGGTGGTTCCAACACGGCCCTGGCCGGTTACTACAACATCAAGTACACCTTATCACAGATTCGTCTGACCGACGGCACAAGCAAAGACCTGAGCGTGAGAATTGAGGGATCTGATGCCAAATTCCGCAACTGGATTATCTACCGTATGACGGATGTCATGCTGATGAAGGCTGAGGCACTGGCCTCCCTTGGCGGCAGCGACAACAACAAGTTGGCACAGCAGATTTGCAACGCCATCCACCGCCGCTCATACTGCAACTACAATGTGGCTTCCGACGTACCCACCACCGACGTCACCGCTTCCGGCTCCAATGTCGGCAATGCAGCCAACGTAACGGGCGTATCCGGCCTGGCAAACGAGGGTGCCGTACGCATGGTACTCAACGAACGCCAGATTGAGTTGCTGGGCGAGGGTAAGCGCTGGTTCGACCTGGTACGCTGGGCTGAGCGCTATGCCTACCGTGCCTCCGATCCCCTCGACGAGCGTGAGGCCACCGAGGAGAACCCCGTCACCAACGGACAGCGTGGTGTGGAGCTGATGGCTGAAACGTTCATGAAGAACACCTACAGCAACCTCTGGACTACACTGAAGAACCGTATCAAGAACCGCTATGGCCTCTACTGCCCCGTCTATTACATGGAGGTAAAGGCCGGCGATGGCAAGATTATACAGAATCCCGTTTGGAACAAGTCTAAGTACGACAGATAATACAACAAAGCTATGGTTAAGAATATATTTAATAAGTATATCGGTCTGCTCACCATTGGTGCCGTCATCATGGCGGTGCCAGGGTGCACCGATTCCTGGGATGACCACTACATCAACGAGAGTGGTAACACGGCTGCAACCCAGACCCTCTGGGAAGTTATCAGCACGAATCCCAATATGACGAAATTCGCCACAATTGCTAAGCATGCCAAGTACTATAAGGACGACACGCACCCCGTAGAGACTTATACGTATGCCGACATGCTGAACAGTGGCATGGTCACCACCGTATGGGCTCCCGAGGACAGCGATTTCCCCGATGCAGAGTATCAGAAATGGCTCCAGATGTGCCAGACCAACGGTTACAACGTGCAACAGCAGTTTATGGGTAACCACATTGCTATGTGGCGCTATGCCATCTCCGACGACAAGGTTGATAGCGTTAAGATGATCAACGGCAAGAACCTCATCTTCGACAAGAAGGCCATGACGATGGAAGGCATTGCCATCAACAGCAGCAAGATTAACATCCCTGCCGTGAATGGTACACTGCACATCATCAAGGGCACCACACCCTTCCGCTACAACTTCTACGAGTACTTGAAGTATAGTGGCGAACTGAAAGAGATGGGTGCCTACGTGATAAGCCGCGACACCACATACTTCTCAGAGTCTGCCAGTATCGAGGGTATTCCCGATGTGAACGGACGTCCCACCTACGTAGATAGTGTGTACTTCACCAGAAGCCTGCTGAGTAACTACAACTATCTGCCCAATGTGGACGCCGACAAGTGGCTGATGGCCTGGAAGGGTTATTCAGACAACTTCATGGGCGAGGACTCCACGTTCGTGATGCTCATGCTCACCGATGCCGCATGGAATGCCACCATCGAGAAGCTGAAGCCCCACTACCAGTATGCCAGCACCTACGAGGATATGAACAAGCAGGAGCAGCAGCAGAAGGCTTCAACCGTTTTCTTCACCGACCTGAACCCCGATTCCTTGCAGGATATGAGCCTCAAGATGGACATCACCACCCCGGGCTTGTTCAACATCCACAAGCAGCCCAAGATTGGCGGTGTGCAGACGGGTACCCCTTGGACCATCGAGCACTTCATCCAGACGAAAGGCCAGGAGGCTGAATACCTGTTGAATACTCGCTATGACACCCTGCGCTCTACGCCCACTTGGAATCAGACAAGCCTGTTCAACGGCGAGCTGAAGGAGATGAGTAACGGTTATGCCTACCTGGTTAACCAGTGGGCCTTCCCGAAGGAATACTATTTCCCCGATGTCGAGGTTGAGGTTGGCGGTAGTTACATGTTCTACAACCACGGCGTGAATGGTTTCTGGAGAGGTACGGGTCAGACCGTTACCTTCAGCAACAACACATACTCTTATATTGCTGAGAAGTATGGCCGCGTAAGTAAGAACAACTACTACCGCATCGCTCCCGAAGGTTCCGGCGTGAACCTACAGGGTCAGCTCAGGCTCTATGGTAACTTCAACGAAGCCTACGTGCCCAATGCTGAGGTGATGAGCGGTAAATATGACATCTACATGGTCATGGTGCCCGACTGGTACTATAACATTTCCCGCTCAGGACAGTTAGACTCTGTTTACTACGACTCAGCCTACGTGGATTCCATTGCCCAGAAGAGCAAGTACAAGATGAAG
>JAILKU010000024.1 GCA_024693505.1 Bacteroidaceae bacterium
AATTGCCTTCTTCGGGCGCCAGGAGAAGTACATGTTCAGTGGCGACTGGCCGTCGGGAATCACATTGGCATCGAAGCACGTGCCCAGTTCGGGGCCTCCCAGCACGGGATTGCCCTCATACTTCACCCATCCTCCGTGCTCCACAGACGTCTGTGCCACACCTTTTTCGCACGACGTCAAAGCCAGCACTGCAAGCAGAAAAAAGAGATAATTCTTCATAAATCAGATTTCTTAAATTGTTGTTTCATCGGCTTCCGGCCGCCCTCGAAGACCATCAGCCTTCCGTTCACCCAGAGCCAGTACTTCGAGTCGGCGGCAATATGCATCTTTGAAGACGGGTCCACGGACCTGCACACGATTCTCTTCCTGAAGCAGACCCACTGATTGGGCTTTCCGTCATCCATCCGGGTCGAGATCCAGCTAGCATCCCCGAACACTCTGTCCGGCTGTGCCCCGGCTGGAAGCAGGGAGCAGAGAAGGACCATCAGCAGGGAGATTCCGCATTTCAACGTCCACACTCTCCGGCAAAGCGGTAACTGGAGACAGCGGGAATAGGCAGACATGCTTTTTGTCTTCATAGGGTCGAATTTTCTTCTTTCTCGACCGCAAAGATAGTAAAAAATCCCCAGACCGGGCAATCCGGCCCGGGGATTCATTTGAAAATGAGAGAAAAACTACTTAACAAGCACCTTTTTGCCCCCGATGATATATAAACCCTTTGTAGGCTTGCCGCTGATACGACGGCCCATGAGGTCGTAGATCACATTCTCTGGAGCGTTCACACGGACTGCAGCTACGCTGTACGGCGCATCGGCCAGTCCGATGAGCACGGGATAACTGCCCTCTGCCATGTCGCAGTACCAGACGCTGTTGTCCCAATCCACCACGGCCTGTTGCATCTCACCAAAGTTCGTGCTGTCATAGAAGAGGATGCCGTTCTTGGTGTCCTTACGGCTGGTATGCCCAAAGATACCGTAGTCGTTGCTCCAGACAGCCACGTTGACGTATTGCGAGGCGGGTGTGTCGCTCGTCTGTCCGCCTCCGACAATACCGCCGCCCTTCGAGGCCTGTCCAGCTGCATAGACGTTCTCCATGCAGAGCTGTCCTGCCACCTGTCCGATGATACCGCCGGTATAGGTGGAAGAACTGTTTATGACAACATGTGCATAGCTGTTCCTGATGGTGGTGGGTCCGGTTACCTTGCCGAACATACCGCCGCCAAAGGTAGCTCCGCTTGTGAGCTGTCCGTCCACATAAACATGCTCAATACACGTTTCCTCTTCTTCGCTTCCTACCGTAGCGGCAATCATACCTGTGGAGCCGCCGTCTGATACGGTCATGTTCTCAAAGCCCACGTTGCGCAGGTTGCCGTGGAAGTTACCGAAGAAGCTGTTGTTTGCCGAGGCACCACTGCAAGTGAGGTTGCGGATGACATGTCCTTGTCCGTCGAAGTCGAACGAATAATCGGTCTCGTTGCAGAGGGGCTCCCATTCAGAAAGATTGCTCATATCGAGGTCGGTAGCCAGGCGGACGTAGTTCATCTCCCCTTCGTTCAGATAGTCAGGCAGGATGACAAGGTCATTGGACTCTGCGACAATGAAGGGATCGTCGATAGTACCCTTCTGCCTGGGCAGGTTGGAGTTGCCGTTCGTATAGATTCCGTCCTCACCCAGGAACACCACTTTGTGCGTCTTGTTCAACACGGGATAAGGATCCTCGCCCAGGTTCTGGCGCCATTCGGTAGCCGTTACCTTGCCGCCGTTCAGCTTGTAGCAGAGCTCGCCGCTCTGGTGCATGGCAGCCACGTCATCGCCCCAGAAAGTGTTCACGACAGAAGATGCCAGTTGTCCGATGGCTCCGTATGTTGTCCAACAGCCAGTGAAGTTTGACGAGGCGGCCTCTCCGCCGAACCCGCCCTTCTGAACGTGCGGTGTGTTGATGCTTATCTCGCCACAGCTCCAGCAGTTGATGATGTTGCAAAGGTGAAGCTCCCCTGCCAGCACACCGGCTCGCACACCGATTGCCGGGTCGCAGTTGATGGTGAAGTTCTCGAATCCCAGGTCTCGGAACGTTGCGCCCACTGCCCGGCTGATGAAACCAGCCTCCACACGTCCTTTTACGTTGACAGTGAGGTTCCTGATCACATGTCCCTGACCATCTATCTCTCCGTTGAAGTTCCTGGCCGCACCTTCGTTGTCCCAGTCGTAGCTGCCAATCATGGTGAAATTGTCTATCACGCTCATGTCGATATCCTCTGTCAGGCGGGCCTTGGCAGAGAGGTTGCCGCTATTGACGTAGTTGGAGAAATAACGCAAATGGAAGGGGTTGCTGATTACAATATAACCGTCGGCATCAAATTCAGCCTTGCCCAGGTCATCGCCGCAGACAATGCAGAGTCCTGTTTCATCATACTGATGGGCAGGCAGTTCGCCAGTCTGCTTTTCATTGGTGTATTCTACTTCTCCAATGATATTGCCGCCGCAGTCACATTCGCCTTTCTGATACACTTGGGCGTGAGTGGGATCCGGGACGGGATATTCATCCTGTCCAAGGGTCTGGTACCACACGATGTTCTTCTGGTCGCCGTTCAGGCGGAAGCAGAGTTCGCCAGTAGCGGCCATTCCGAGGGCATCGGCTCCGGTGTAGCAGTTGTTCAGCTGTGCGGCTTCATAGGTGAGTGGCGCGTCGAACGTGCTGTAGCAGTTGTTGAAGACAGAAGAGTAGCCCTCGCCCGAGATGCCGCTGCACTGGTCATTTTGGGTGTTGATTTTAATCGCTCCTGTCGAAAAGACGTTATCGACGGTGCAGTAAACCATCTCACCGGCTATGACACCGGAACGGGCGTAGGCGGTGACATTGGCATTGACTACGCCGAAGTCGTGCAGGTAGGCGGACTGTGCTCGGCCGAAGAGCCCGGTCTCCTGCTCGTTGTCTGAATTGTCGATGTTGAGGTTGTAGATGATGTGTCCCTGTCCGTCGAATTCACCCTGATATACGACTTGCGGTCCGCTGGGCCAGTCGAAGATGCCGATGGGCGGAAAGTTCGTGATGGAGCTCAAGTCGATGTCGTTGACCAGTCGGGCCTTGATGCGGTTATTACCGCTGTTGGTCTGACGCGAGAGCCACAACAGGTTATTGGTCTCTGCTATCTCATAGAAGCCGTCCTCGGCCAATGTCGGCTCGATACCCTGCTGCATCATGTAGAGATCATTGTGCTCCAGTTCGTCTATCTTGGCGGCAACCTCTTCGTTTGTGGCTTCTCCCTTCTCAAACATCTCGAGGATAGGCTCATAGACGTTGCTGACATAAGCGTTAAACGCTTCCACGTCGCTTTTCATCATCTCCTCGCAGGTCTTCATCACGCTCTCGTTGAGCTGGGCCAGCTTGGTGTATGTCTTCTTGCTTTCCCAAATGCGCTGAAAGATGTCGCCGAAGGTCTGTACGAGCTGGTATTTTGTCTCGTTGTCCTTAGCATTCTCGACATCGGCCAGAGCGGCCTTCAGCTCGTCAACCAGCGTCTTTGTGAAGTTTGGTGCGTCTGTAGCATTGTTGGCATAGTAGTCGGACACGTAGTCATAGACGATATGGTTGGCTGTTGTGGTCATGTCTGCAAGTGTCTTATCGAGGGCCTCGCTGCTGTAGTCGCTTTCCATGGAACCCAGATAGCGGAGGTGTGCGTCGCCGAAGAACATGATATTCCGCCTTCCTGCCGGACCTTCAAAGCTAATGCCCACGTTCAGTTCGTCATCAACCTTCACCAGTATGCGGTTCTGCCAGTATCCCTTGCGGAATCCGATGGCGACACCCGGTACGGTAGAAGGCTTGTATCCAAGGATGCTTCCAAATTCATTCTCGTCCCCGATGGCTACGAACTGGGCCTTTTCGTCGTCGCTCATGGCTTCATAGACCTCTGCCGGGATGAGGTCGGAGCCTTGGGACTTCACATGGTTCAGCAGGTCGCCTCCATGAACGAAGCCGTCGGCATAGTTGTAGCGGCCAGCCTGTGTCCATCCGTCTATGTCGGTGTAGGCTCCTATGCGGAACTCATACAGGCCCGGTTTCATGTCGTTGAGAGTCTGTGCCACAGACATTTTGGCATTCAGTGCGATGGCATGTATATCGCCGTCCCCTCCGGTGGCGGCCACGCTGCCCTGAGTTTTCCATCCTCCCAGTCCGGACGCGAAGTCGGGATTCTGGAGCTTCATGGTGATGTCGGAGCCAGTACCATAGCCCTTGGTAACGGCTTCATCGACCATTTCGGCGAGGAAGGCTGCCTCGTCGGTGAGCTCGTCGGCGAAGAGCGACATATTATTAATAATGTAAGGATAGGAACCGTTCTCGAAGTTGTCGTCGGGTTTCACTTCCTCCTGCAGGTAGGTCATGAGCAGCTCCACTTCGTCGCCTTCGAATCCGCCGGCCAGGAAGATGGCCAGTGAGCTTTGGGCCTGTGCGGTATAGGCGGCGTATGCCTGTGTCGATTCGTTGATGGCGTTGCGTATGCCTGTCATGCCGTCGTAGGCGGCGATGAATGTTTCGAGCGAGGTGTTCCTCTGGGCGTTGAGTTTCTTGATGTAGTTGTCGATGAGAGACTTGGTGGCTACCATGTTCCCGTAGGTCTCTATCTCCACATCAATGAGGCTGTTCACCATCTGGGCCTGCTCTTCCAGAGTGGTGGCGCTGGCAAACTCTTCTTCACCCGTGGGATAGACGATGCCGTGAGTGCTGTCCAGGACGGGAAATTCGTCGCTGCCCAGGCTTTGGAACCAGGTGGCGTTGTGGAAGTCACTTCCGTTCAGCAGCCAGCAGAGCTTACCTATCGGTGCCATCTCGTAGGCGTTGATGCCCTCGTAGCAGTTGATCTGTGCCGATGTGGCATTAGCCAGCGGACCGTCGAAGGTAGTATAGCAGTTGATGAATGTGGACTGGTAAGCCTCTCCGGCTATTCCGCAGCACTGGTTGTTCTGAGTGGTGATGTTGAGTTCCCCTGCCGAAAATACGTTCTTTACCTGGCAGGCATGAATCTCGCCGGCTATGGCTCCGGCGCGGGCGTATGCGTTGATGTTACAGTTTACGACTCCGAAGTCGTGTATGTTTCCGCCAGGACTGACACGACCGAAGAGACCGGTCTCCTGCTCATTGTCGGAGTTTTCGATGGAGAGGTTGTAGATAATATGCCCGCCACCATCGAATTCTCCGACGAAGGGGAGCTGCGTACCGTTTGGCCAGTCGAAGATGCCGATGGGCGGGAAGTTCCAGATACCGCTCAGGTCGAGGTCGTTCATGAGTCGAATTTTCACTCCGGTGTTACCCCTGTTCACTACTTCGCGGCTTACGTAGCGCAGTTCCTCGGGCGTGGTGATGTGATAGTAGCCGTCGCGCTCAGGTTCGATGAAACCGTTCGAAATGCCGCAGTTCTGGCAGTATCCCTCATCGTCATAATCGTGTGGCGGAATGGGGTTGGCCGAGGGGGTGTTGCTGTATGTGGCCGTGCCCTGCAACGTGCCGTCGCAGCTGAACTGCCCAGTGGCATAGACCTGGCTGTGGTTTTCTCCGAAGACGGGGAAGGGGTCCTGGCCGAGTGTCTGGCGGAAGAGGATGGCGGTCTGGTCGCCGTTCAGAAGAAAGCAGAGTTCGCCGGTGGGGGCGATGGACTGGATTCCTTCGTTATTGAAGGCTTTCACCAGCTTGGGCTGGGCCTCTTCTTCCCAGGTGGCCAGCACGGAATGTGTGGTGTAGCTACTCTTGATGGTGCTGCTCTGGTCGATGAAGCCTGCAATGGCACCTTGCTGTTCGCTCTCGGTCTGGATGCTGAGCTCGCCTATCACATAGCAGTTCTCGATGGTGGTGTTGCGCACCGATCCTGCCAGCACGCCTACGTTCAGACCGGCGGCACTGCTTACCCTGGCATTCTCGAAGCCGAGGTTTTTGATGGTGGAGCTGCCTACTTGGCCGAAGAATCCCACCTCGCAGTCCTGGTCGGCTGCCGGGGTGAAGTGGAAATTGCGGATTACGTGGCCCTGGCCATCGAAGGTGCCGCAATAGACTTGGCTGGTCTCGTGGTTATGCCAACCTATGGGAAGCCAGTTATCCACTTCGCTCATGTCGATGTCGGCAGTCAGCTTGGCGCTGGCCTGCTGCCCGTTGCGGATAATCATGGTGAAGTCCCACAGGTCGCTCAGGTTGTTGATAACATAGGCTCCGGTGGCGTCTTTCTCCAGCGCGGAGGCCGTCTGCCCGACGAAGCACATCAGTGTCGCGAGCAAGAAAGGAGAGAATAGTTTTCTCATCATAATTGTAGTTTTTTGTTGTTAAACGTTATTATTCTTTATCTTTTTCTCTTCTGGTAATACTCTCTTTGTACCCAATTAGCGGCTACTTGATGCTGTCGGGGTTATTGCGGTCGCTGCCGGACTGAGTGCTTTCTGCAGCAGTCTTGTTCATGGCCCTCAAGTAATCGGTCACGGAGGGATAGGTTACATTGCCCTCCTTCACACCGGCATTGACAAGGTTTAGCTGCGTGGCCAGCGTGTTCTTCAGGGCTTTCTCTGGCAAGAACACAACGTGAATGCCGCTGATCATCTTCTCGGCGTCGAACAAGGCAATGTCATCAACGCCTTTGCTGTGGAAACTGAGCCGGAAAGTGCCCAATCCGGGAACCTTCACCGTGTTGCCCTTGATGAGTTCGTGCGGGATGTACTGCCCCACCTGGCGCAGCGTGGCCTCAGTCTCGATGTCGCTGATAGCGCCCACCCGGGATGATTCACTCGGAGTGGTGTCGTCGGCAGTAGGGTAGCTGCTCTTAGGGGCTGCGTACCACTGCATACTCTGAGTCTTCGGACTCTTCTTCTTGAATAATGTGAATTTAACAGACATATCGTTTTCAGAGTTTGTTATTGTAGTTTCTTGACCATTATTATATTGAGGTGTTATTATACCAAACTGATTCTCTTTTGTCGATTTCGGCTGCAAATTAAGCTTGTTTGAATCAAAAAAAAAGAAATAATTTGTTTTTTCGATATAACATTTTGATATTTTCTCAAATAGTTATATCTTTGTGCCAAAATGTATAGTAATTAGGCTTATGGCAACCATCAAATATCTGATCGCTAAGGATACGGACTTCCAGTGGGGGCTCGTTACGAAGACCGTGGGGCTGCAGGACGTCGTGCCCGGCAGTCCATACCCTCCTAAGGGGCATCCCGAGGACCACGACTTTCAGCCCGAGGGCGGGCGCATTCTGCAGGACATACACATTTTATATATAATAAAAGGCCAGGGATGGTTTTCCTCAACCCATCAGCCCACCACACGCATCAATGCCGGCGACGTAGTCGTCTTATTTCCTAACGAATGGCACACCTATTCGCCCGACCCCGCAACCGGATGGACCGAGACCTGGATAGGCTTCACTGGCGATCTGGCCAAGCAACTGCTCGAGAAATACGGATTCAGCCCCGCCGACCCCATACGGAAAGTGGGAGTGAGCAACAAGCTCATCATGGCCTTCGAGCAGGCATACGACGTGGCCGAGAAGCAGCTGCCCGCCTATCAGCAGCAGCTGGCAGGGTACGTAGGGCTCATCATCAGCACCGTCTATGCCAAGAGCCTACAGCAGCCCTATCTGGACAATCCCGATACCGACCACATCAACCTCTCTATGAAGATCATGCGGCAGAACCTGAACCGTATCATGCTCATGGAGGAAGTGGCAGCAGAGATAGGGATGGGCTACAGCAAGTTCCGCAAGGTATTCAAGGACTATACGGGTTTCTCGCCCACCCAGTACTTCCTGCGGCTGAAAATGGAGCAGGCCAAGGACTATCTACTCAACACAAGCCTTTCGAGCAAGGAGATAGCCTACCGCCTGGGCTTCGACTCCGTCTCCTACTTCATCAAGGTTTTCCATCAGCATCACGGCCTTACGCCCTCTGACCTCCGCCGTCAGTTCGGCCGACAGAAGAATTAAGGAGAGGAAGTAGGAGAATTTGCCATCTACCGTCCACGAATCCGACTAAAAGCTACAACGAACTCAGTATTTTGGGACAAATATAGTTCAGTTGGAATTTATCCGTAAAGCCGTAGAGATGAATGGTACGAGCCCATTGTCATACCTGCCATTAATCGCTGGTGGCAATGGCTTCATTATACCCGGAATTTTGCTAAACCCGCCTCCCGTAAAAAAGGAAGGCGGGTGTAAACAAATTCCGACCCGGGTCGGCAAACACATTCTTTATGAAATGGAAATTGTTCTATTAGTCGAAAGAAACACACATTATTAATAATATTAAGGTTTTTTATGGCCTGAAATATCCGTAAATGGATTTTTTTTTGTACTTTTGCGCCCGATTTAATATCAAGGTAAAAGGAATAACAAGAAAAAACATAAATAGACAATGCGTAAATTAATGAAAAAGAATCTGAACATTGCTCTCAGCACGGCGCTGGTGGCAATGACTATGCTCTGCTCGTGCGGAGGCGAGAAGAGCCAGCAGGCATCTATCGTAGAGTTTAAGACAACAAAGGTAGGGAAGAGCGACGTGGAGCTCTCCAACAGCTACAACGCCACGATTCGCGGACGCCAGGACGTAGAGGTCTATCCGCAGGTTGGCGGCACCCTGCAGCGCATACTGGTTACCGAGGGTCAGGCCGTCAAGAAGGGACAGACGATGTTCATCATCGACCAGGTGCCCTATCAGGCAGCCCTGAACACGGCCGAGGCAGCCCTGAAGGCTGCGCAGGCCCAGGAAGCCACCTCTGCCCTCAACTACGAGAGCCGCAAGAAGCTCTTCGACCAGGAGGTGGTGAGCGAGTTCGACATGCAGACGGCTCATAACAGCCTGCTGACCGCAAAGGCCAGTGTGGCTCAGGCCGAGGCACAGGTGGTGAACGCCCGCAACTCGCTGTCGTACACCGTAGTGAAGAGCCCGGCCGACGGCGTGGTGGGTACCCTGCCCTATCGCCAGGGCGCGCTGGTAGGTCCCTCGATGCCCAAGTCGCTGACTACGGTGAGCGACAACAACCAGATGTGGGTCTATTTCAGCATGAACGAATCGCAGTTCCTGGCCATGACGCGCCAGAGCGGTTCGGCCGAGGATGCCGTAGCCGCCATGCCCGAGGTAAGCCTGCAGCTGGTGGACGGCTCGATGTATGAGCTGAAGGGCCGCGTAGAGTCGGCCAGCGGCGTGGTGGACCAGCAGACGGGCAGCGTACAGCTGAGGGCCGTCTTCGACAATCCCAACCACATCCTGCACTCGGGAAGCACGGGCAAGGTGATTATCCCCACTATAATGAAGGACGTGCTGACCATCCCCACCACGGCTGCCGTGCAGATGCAGGACAAGTTCCGCGTATATGCTGTTGACAAGGACGGCGCTGCCCACGGACAGGTGATTGCCATCATGCCCCAGAACGACGGCAAGCAGTACATCGTGACCAGCGGACTGGAGGAAGGCACCGAGATAGTGGCCGAGGGCGCCACCATGGTAAAGGAAGACCAGGTGGTGAAGAACGTGAAATGACAGGTCTTTGCCCCCTTGAACATTTGAACTCTTGAACCTCTTAAACCTTTTGAATACATAGCATTATGAAAGGAAATATATTCATCAAACGCCCAGTGATGGCCATGTCTATCGCCATCATCATCCTGATGCTGGGCGGCATTTCATACTTCAACCTGCCCATTGAACAGTTCCCCGACATAGCCCCCCCAACGGTAGTGGTAAGCGCCACCTACCCCGGCGCCAGTGCCGAGGCCGTGACGAAGGCCGTCATCCAGCCCCTGGAGGAGAGCATCAACGGTGTGGAGAACATGATGTACATGACCTCTACATCCACCAACAACGGTTCGGCCACCATCACGGTATTCTTCAATCAGGGCACCAACCCCGACATGGCTGCCGTGAACGTGCAGAACCGCGTCTCGATGGCCCAGGGCCTGCTGCCCCAGGAGGTGACGATGATCGGTGTGACCACCTTCAAGCGCCAGACCTCGTTCCTGCAGATCAATGCCCTGGCAAGCGACGTGCCCGAGTATGACCAGAACTTCATGGCCAATTACATGGCCATCAACGTAACGCCGCAGCTGAAGCGTATTCAGGGTGTGGGTGAGGTGTTCGCACTGGGTGCCTCCTATTCACTGCGCATCTGGATGCGGCCCGAGGCAATGGCCCAGTACGGCCTGCTGCCATCGGACATCACCGGCTGCCTGGGCGAGCAGAACCTGGAGGCCGCCATCGGCAAGCTGGGCGAGAAACCGACTGAAGGCGGACACGGCGAGGGCATCGACAACCTGTATCAGTACAACATGACCTACACAGGACGTCTGAAGACCGTGGAGGAGTTCCAGAACATCGTCATCACAGCCAAGACGGACGGCAGCATACTGCGCCTGAAGGACGTGGCCGACATAGAGCTGGGACAGGCCGACTACGGCTACAGCGGCAAGGTGAACGGCAAGCCCGCCGTGCAGTTCATGGCCTTCCAGCTGGCCGGTGCCAACGCCAAGGAGACGAACGACCGCTTCAGTGCCAAGCTGAAGGAACTGGAGAAGGACCTGCCAAAGGGTCTGCACTTCGTTCAGATGATGTCCTCGAACGACTTCCTGCTGGAGTCCATCGCCAACGTGGAGGAGACGCTCATCATCGCCATCATCCTGGTGATCCTGGTGGTTTACTTCTTCCTGCAGGACTTCAAGGCTACGCTCATCCCCTCTATCAGCATCATCATCTCGCTGGTGGGTACGTTCGCTGCACTGCAGGTGGCAGGCTTCACACTAAACCTGCTTACGCTCTTCGCCCTGGTGCTGGCCATCGGTACGGTGGTGGACGATGCCATCGTGGTGGTGGAAGCCGTCCAGGCTAAGTTCGACGCGGGCTACAAGAGCGCCTATCAGGCCACGAAGGATGCCATGAGCGACGTAACGATGGCCGTTATCTCCTGTACCTTCGTCTTCATGGCCGTGTTCATCCCCGTTACGATGATGAGCGGCACGAGCGGTATGTTCTACACCCAGTTCGGTATCACGATGGCTACGGCCGTGGGTATCTCCTGCGTCAGTGCCCTTGTGGTCTGCCCCGCCCTGTGCGCCATGATGATGCGCCCCAGCGACGGCAAGAAGAGCGCCAAGAGCTTCAACGGTCGCGTGAAGGCGGCCTACAACGCCTCTTTCGGTGCCGTCATGGGTAAATACACGCATGCCCTGCGCGGCGTGGTGAACCATCGCTGGCTGGCCTGGGGAAGCGTGATAGGTGCCGTCGTACTGCTCGTCCTGGCCATGCATGTCCTGCCCAAGGGACTGGTGCCTCAGGAGGACCAGGGTGTGCTGATGGTGAACGTGACCTGCCCGCCTGGAAGTAACCTGGGCTTCACCGAGAAGGTGCTCGACAAGGTGCAGGAAATCATCAAGAATGACGAGGACATTGCCGACTTCTCCCGCGTGAGCGGCTACGGCATGATGAGCGGCCAGGGTGCTGCCAATGCCATGGTCATCCTCAGGCTGAAGCACTGGAGCAAGCGCTCGGGCAACTGGATTCCCGGCTCGGGCTACATACATACCTCCTCCATCAAGAAATACATGCTCATGGGCCAGCTGGCACGCGAGATTCCCGAAGCTCAGATATTCGTCTTCGAGCCGGGTATGATTCCCGGTTACGGCATGGGATCGAACGTGGACCTTCACCTGCAGGACAAGTCGGACGGTGACAAGGGTGAGTTCCTGAAGCTCACTCAGCAGTTCCTGGGTGCCCTGAACGAGAGGCCCGAGGTGCAGATGGCCATGACGAGCTATGCCCGCACATATCCCCAGTATCAGGTAAAGGTGGATGCAGCACAGTGCAAGCTGGCAGGACTATCGCCCCAAACCGTGCTGAGCACCCTGGGAAGCTACTGCGGCGGCAGCTACGTCTCGAACTTCAACCAGTTCGGTAAGGTTTATCGCGTTATGCTCCAGACCGACCCCAAGTTCCGCACCAGCGAGGCAGACCTATCTAATATGTATGTCCGCAACGGCGCATCGATGGCTCCCATCTCGCAGTTCGTAAAGCTCACGCCCATACTGGGTCCCGAGAATGACACACGATTCAACCTGTTCAGCGAGATTTCCATCATGGCATCCCCTGCTCCAGGATTCACATCGACCGATGTAATGCGCGCCGTGGATGAAGTGAAGCAGCAGACTCTGCCCGACTTCATATCCTACGAATACGGCAGCATCAGCCGCGAGGAGTTCCAGCAGATGGGTTCCAACCAGACGATACTCATCTACGCCGTCTGCGTCATCCTTATCTTCCTCATCCTGAGCTGTCTCTACGAGAGCTTCATGGTGCCCTTCGCCGTCATCCTCTCCGTACCTGCCGGCCTGATGGGCAGCTTCGGCTTCGCATGGCTCTGGAACCAGATATACAGTGTGTTCCCGCCCATCGGACAGATTGAGAACAACATTTACCTGCAGACAGGTGTGATTATGCTTATCGGTCTGCTGGCCAAGACTGCCATCCTGATCACCGAGTTCGCACTGGAGCGCCGTCGCAAGGGCATGGGCATCGTAGAAGCTGCATACGCTGCAGCCGAGGCCCGTCTGCGTCCTATCCTGATGACCGTGCTGACCTGCGTGCTGGGTATGATGCCCCTGCTCTTCAGCACTGGTGCCGGAGCCAACGGTAACCGCACCATCGGTGTGGGCGTTGTGGGCGGCATGATAGTGGGTACGTTCGCCATCCTCTTCACCGTGCCCGTCTTCTTCATCTTCTTCGAATGGCTGCAGGAAAAGATTCGCCCTGCCATGAAGGAAGAGGCCGACCAGCAGTTCATGAAAGAGCTGGAACGCAGCCAGCGTGAGAAAGCCGATAACCAATCCAACGACTAATAAGCATATTTGATATATGAAAAAGATTAAGATCATCACCATCACCCTGACTGCAGCACTGCTGAGCAGTTGCGGAGTATATAAGAACTATGAGCGCCCTTCAACCATCTCGGCCGAGGGTATATACGGAGATGCCCAAAGCGGCAGTGAGCAGGGACTGGGCGACATGGGATGGCGGCAGGTATTCACCGACCCCACCCTGCAGGCTCTCATCCAGAAAGCCCTGGAACAGAACAGCAGCATGAGGCAGGCCGACCTGCGCATCCAGGAAGCTCAGAACAACCTTAAGGCTGCCCGGCTCGCCTTCTTCCCCAGCCTGGCCTTTGCACCAAGCGGAACCATCAGCGGAGCCGTTGACCCCTATAACCGAGACGAGTACAAGGGTGTGATGGGAGGCGGAGCAAACAAGACATACACCTTCCCATTGTCCCTGAACTGGCAGATAGACTGCTTCGGGCAACTGCGCAACTCGAAGAAGGGCAGTGAGGTGGCCGTAGAGAACATGAAGACCGTGCGCCAGGCCGTCCAGACAGCACTGATTGCCAACGTAGCAAGTCTCTACTACACCCTCTCCATGCTGGACCGCCAGCTGGAGATTGCCACTGAGACCACCGAGAAATGGAAGCAGACTCTGGAGATGACCAAGCACCTGATGGAAGCCGGCATGAGCAACAAGGCTGCCGTAGCAAGCACAGAGGCCAACTACTGGAGCATCTGCACCAGCAGCGTTGAGATTGAGAACAACATCCGCCAGGTGGAAAACGCTCTCTGCACGATTCTCGGTCAGACACCTCAGCACATCTCACGTGCCAAGTTCAGCACATTCCAGACACCAGCTGCCTGCACCACCGGACTGCCCATCAGCATCCTGAGCCGCCGCCCCGACGTGAAGCAAGCTGAACTGGCGCTGGCCAGCGCCTTCTACAACAAGAACATCGCCAAGGCCGCCTTCTACCCCAACCTCACCCTCTCGGCCAACGGAGCCTTTGCCAACAGCATCACCGGCGCCGGCATCGTGAACCCCGGCGGCTTTGTACTGGCTGCAGTAGCCACACTGGCTCAGCCCATCTTCCAGAACGGTAAGATACGCGCTGCATACAAGAACAGCCAGGCCGAGATGGAAGTGGCTACCATCGGGTTCCAGCAGAAGCTCATCGAGGCCGGTGTCGAGGTGAACAACGCTATGGCTGCCATCAATACGGCAAAGGCCAAGCAGAAACTCCTTCAGAACCAGGTAAAGAGCTACGAGGATGCCGTAGATGCCAATGAAAAGCTCTACCGCGAGAGCAACTCCACCTACCTGCAGATCCTAACTGCTCAAAGCGGCCTTCTGCAAGCTCAGATGGGACAGGTCAGCAACGACTTCAACATTATCCAAAGCACCATTGACCTCTATCAGGCCCTGGGCGGCGGCGGAGAATAAAGGTCGTATGAATCGAGATAAGTAAGGGGACACGCTCAGAAAGAGTTACCCCATAAAAAAGAACCCTGCGGAAATGGCACGAATAAGACCAACCGCAGGGTTCTTTTATATCGCTAAACATTACGCTTTCGCTTAAAAGTGGATGGACTAACGCCAAGCACCTCCTTGAAACGATAAGAAAAATAGTCGGGAGAAACAAACTGGAAACGATAAGCCACGTCTGCAACTGAGGCATTCGTGTTCTGAAGCAATTCTTTTGCCATCTGGAGCCGGAGAAACTGCTGATAATACGAAGGCGAATAGCCTGTATGACGTTTAAAATATTTACGGAAGGAAGAATAGCTTACCCGAAGTTCTTGAGCAATTTCCTGAATGCTGATATCTTCCTCCAGTCGGTTACGTATCAGCCGACGTCCCTCACTTACAATATTAACGCTATAGTCCTTATTCTCAAACAACTTGTTTTGGGAACTTTGTTGAGAATAATAAAACTCAGAGCAAAGCATCTCAGCAATTCCACCAAGCATTTGTTGATGGCCACGCTCCTCTGCAAAAGCAATATCCAAAGCGTGCTGAAAGAGAGCATTTACCTGATCTTTATATCCTACATGTGCCACTGGATTGTCGCTAGAAAGAAAGTCATTAGTAATCCAATGATTTATAATGTCACCTTCAAATCCGATCCAGTAACTCTCCCATCCAGTGTGTTCAACAGGCCAATAGGTGTGCCACTCACCAGGCATAATGAGAAACAAGTCTCCTCCCCTAAGTTTGATTTCAGAATGGGAAGCCGTCTTTAATATTCCTGTCCCACTGACAATATATTTAAGTTGATATTCACCAATGACCCTTCCTTTATTAATATCAAACGCATAACCTTCAGGGTGTCCTGGATGTGGGTATTTCATGTATGGACTGAGAGTCTCATATCCAACAGTATTCACACAAAGTCCCCATTGACGGTCTCGTTCGTCAGCCACCAAATAGGTAAATCTTGTATCATTGTCCTGCAACTGCTTCATTTTAATAAAAATAATGCACTAAGTGTATTTATCGATACAAAAATACAATAATTCAGGGCTAAAATGTTATGCTAAACAACATTTTTTGTCCAAAAACAAAGAAAAAAAGTTCATTTTATATCAAAGAACAAAGATTTTAAATCAAATATCGAAGATTTTTAACTCACAAAAAGGTTAATTTTGCTTTCGAGTTAATAATAATTAGTGAATTATAGTCTGTTTTTTATTAAGTTGTAAAAGGAATCGTCTAACCATGAATTTCACAAAGACCGCCATCCCTTAAGCCATGTCAGGGATAGCGGTCTTCTTTTATTTTATTCAATGGTTAGGAGAAACAGCCCCTGCTGCCTATCACAAAATGAAGATAAAATTCTATTCATTATATAAAAAAGAGATTGAAACATTTGTCAATATCGGAGTTTTACGTATCTTTGCAACCAAAACAATAAATAATTGGCGAAACTCATGTATAAACATTTACTGACAGCAAGTCTCTTCACGGTTGCGATTTCAGCACTTGCCCAAGGACCTTGGAAAATGATTCTCACCTGTCCCGAAGAAAAAATAGACCTCGTAATGAACCTTTACAAGGAAGACATTGAAGTTCCTGGAATGGAAATGTTTGGTCCTATGAATGGCTACTTGGGTGGAAATATCTATGGTGTGTGGAGCATTACATCCTTCAAAATAGATAGTGACAAAAATGTTAGCCTGCGTGTTTCAAATGACCTGGGGAGTGAGACACAAGCCATCCAGATTACTCAACAGAACGATTCTGTTTGGAGAATGGAATTCACAGGCCACAATGTAATAAAGCGTGTGAATGGGAAAAAACTGGTAAAAATACCTTCGGTTTTCCTAATGAAGAAGAAGGAATGAGAGGTAGACTGCATAGCAGAGCAGCAAGAACGAGCCTTCAAGCTTCGTGATGCGCCGGCCTGTGTAGGCAAAGACCCAAAGCAGCAGCACACTGCCGAGCATTACTGACCAATCGACAAGGGTAATGTCGGTAATCTGCATAGGACGTACAAGGCTACAGATGCCCAGCACGAAGGCGATGTTGAAAACGTTGCTGCCAATAACATTCCCAAGGGCTACACCCTGACTACCCTTCCTTGCTGCCATCACGCTGGTGGCCAGTTCGGGCAAACTGGTACCTCCGGCCAGGATGGTCAAGCCGATAACACTCTCGCTAACACCGAAACTACGGGCCAGGCTGGTGGCAGAATTAACCAGTAGCTGACCGCCGCCCACAAGTGTGCCTATACCTATTATAATAAGGAATAGGATGCGGCCTATGCTCATCACCTCAGCATCAGCAGCAAACTCCGCCTTATTCGACTTTGCAAGATAGAGGTTGTAGGCCATAAAAATGGTGAACAGAAAGCAAAGCAGAAGAGCTCCCCATCGGGAAATAACGCCCTGCATACCCAGAAAAGCCAATACAAGAGAGACAAGTAGGCAGAATGGTATATCGCGAAAGAGAATGCCGCGGTCGGATACGACCTTCATCATGAGGCAAGATGCCCCAACGATAACCAGCGTGTTGAATGCATTACTGCCCAGGATATTGCCCACACTCATATCCGCACTGCCTCGCAGGGAACTGAACAGGCTGACAACAAACTCGGGAAGGCTTGTGCCCATAGACACTATCGTAAGACCTATTATCAGTTCGCTAACATGCCACTTGCGAGCTATGCCGCAAGCACCGTCAGTAAAACGGTCGGCTCCCCAGAGCAGCAGGGCAGTGCCCACAATCACACCGCCTATCATAAGAAAAAGATTCCAATCCATTACCTGAGTTATTTTTTGCAGGCGCAAAATTACAACAAATAACTGAGATGGAGAAACAAACCAATAGGGATTTTTCCTCATATTTAGGGATTTTATCTTTCACAATTCAAATAAAAGGTATACCTTTGCCGTAGAAATAACATAAAACGTCACAAAAATATGGCTTCAACACAAGAAATGGTTAAATGCATTAATTGCAAACATGCCACTTATAAGCAGTGGTTTCAGAACCCCATCATTGCCTTGTGCTCGATTAGAATGAGCAAAGAGGTTGCCGAATCGAACAGAATATGTAAAGAATATGCTGAAAGAATGGGGCAACCAGAGGTTGAACACCTTGACAGTTATTAATAAATGTGAATTATTGGTGTTTAAGACGAAGAAATAGTTGCAGATTGACATATTTTTTGTAATTTTGCACACGAAATATAATAAAACAAGAATAAAAACAAACAAATCTACGAAGATGAAATTAAGAAAACTCACATTGGTGATTGCATTGTCAGCGCTAGGTGGCGTTGCAATGGCACAGAACTTCGAAGGAACAACTGTAGACGAACGTATCGGCTATTCCAACAACAACAATGAGGATAGTATCAAGATCGGGCGCGGCTATATTTCCATGTTCCAGCAGAGCATTAGTAACCAAAACTGGCCAGAAGCATATATCAATTATAATTGGCTGAAGAAATATGCGCCCTTTGCTGTTAATGGCATCTACACTCAGGGGCCTGTAATGTTCTACTATCTTATTCAGGGCGAAAAAGACGATGCAAAGAAACTGACTTACTTCAACGAACTCATGGAGCTCTTTGAAGCCAGACAAAAGAACCTTGATGCTCTGAATTCGTTCGCGAACACCAAGTCAACCCTGGGTGACGTGCTCTCCGTTAAGGCTGACTACTACAACTGGACAGCGCCCATCGTAAACAATTCTGGATACACCCTGAATAAGGCCTATGCCAACTTCAGCAACGCCATCAAAATGATTAATGAGAAGGGCGGCCGTGAGATTGAAGGCAGTGTGCTTCAGAATTTCTTCCTGGTGAGCGATGCCATGTATAAGGCCGGACCGAACGTGATGCGCGAGCAATACCTGCAGGACTATTTGGACTCGAAGGATGCCTGCGAGAAGATGTTGCAGCTGGCCAAGGAAGCCCAGGCAGAGGGCGATGCCGAGAAGGCTAAAAAACTGGTTGAAAAATACGACGGCCCCCTGGCATTCATCGAACAGACCTTTGCAAAGAGCGGTGCTGCCGATCGCGAGCAGATCATCAACATCTACACGAAGAAGCTCGACAGCTACAAGAACGACATCAACAAGCTGAATAGTGCATTGACCCTGATGGCTCAGAACGACTGCGACGACAGCGATATCTATTACCAGTATGCCGAAGCCGCCTACGCCATCGAGCCCACCTTCACAAGTGCCATCGGTCTGGCTCAGAAGGAGCAGAAAGACGGCACACCAGAGAAGATGCTCGAATACTACAACAAAGCCCTGGAACTCTGCCCCAGCGATGCCAAGCGCGGCGCCATCTGCCTGAACATTGCCAACGGTCTGATTAAGAACAAGAGCTTCACTGGTGCCCTGACCTATGCAGAACGCGCCATCGGCTACAATGCCGACCTGGCAGGAAAGGCATACCTGAAGCAGGCCAATGTCTATACCCAGCTGGGCCAGTGGAACGATGCAATTGCCTATTGTACCAAAGCTGCTGATGCCGACATCACCGTCAGCGGTACAGCAAACCGTTTGAAAGAGAGTATCCAGAAGGTTCAGGCCAACCAGGCCGCTGCCGCTAAGGCCAAAGCTGCATATGACGAATACATCGCTAAGCAGAAGGCTGAGGAAGACTTCTGGACAAAAGGTGTAAAATAAATATGTATTAGACCATTTCCCAACCTATTTTGGGCGGTGCTAAAAGCGTAAATTGGCTTTAAGTGCCGCCCAAATTGTTTATAAGTGTTAAAAAACGGAAAACAATCGCAAATAGTTTTGTCCATTCTATTTATTTTTTATAACTTTACACGGTTTTAAGTTAAAAGAGGCAAAGAAATAATGCAATTAGGGCCAAAAAGTGGCAAAATGACCGACAAAAGTAAACGCATGATTCATGCTTGGCCCGTAGAGAATAGAAAACGTAACAATTAACATAAATAAAAAGATTAAGAACATGACACAACATTTAATGTTTATCGGCAATTTGGGCACTGGTGAGATTATTATCATTGCGCTCATTGTACTCCTGCTCTTTGGTGGAAAGAAGATTCCCGAACTGATGAAGGGTATTGGCAAAGGCGTTAAGAGTTTCAAAGATGGTATGAATGAGATTGAAAAAGAGATCACATCCGAACCTGAGAAGAAAGACGAGAAATAACAATTATTTATAAACTAAACAACATTTTCTTTTTTACTATGGAAAAAATGTCAAGAAGATCGTTCCTCAAGGCAGGAACCGCAGCAACAGCTGCTTTTGCAATGGCTCCCACAGACGTATTGGCAGCCAAGTCTAAGAAAACTGCTCCCAAGAAGACCAAGCTGAAGATTCTGGGTGTAGGTATTGGTGGTCGTGGTCATTCCGACATCAACGGCGTATGCCGCAACGGCGATGCTCTGTATGACGATGTTGAGTTCATCGGACTGGCCGACACCGACTGGAAGTATGCCAAGGGCGTGCTGGACGAGTACAAGAAACTCTACCCCAACTGCAAGCTGTATCATGACTACAAGACAATGTATGCAGAGTTGCTGGATCAGGCTGATGCCGTAATCTGCGGAACTGCCGACCATACTCATGCTATCATTTGCGCCGAGGCTCTGGCTGCCGGCAAGCATGTTTACTGCGAGAAGCCTCTGACCCGTACCGTGTACGAATCTCGTCTGCTCACCAAGTTGGCCGAGAAGGCTGGTGTTGCTACCCAGATGGGTAACCAGGGTGCAAGCGGCGAGGGTGTGAACCTCGTTTGTGAGTGGATCTGGAACGGTGAGATTGGTGAGGTAACTCATGTTGATGCCTTCACAGACCGTCCTATCTGGCCGCAGGGTCTGGAACACCCCGCTGAGGTTGTGCCCGTGCCCGACACACTGAACTGGGATGCTTGGATTGGCCCGGCTCCCATGCGCGACTACAACCCCATCTACACACCTTGGAACTTCCGCGGATGGTGGGACTTCGGTACTGGTGCTCTCGGCGATATGGCTTGCCACATCCTGCACCCCGTATTCAAGGCTCTGAAGCTGGGTTATCCCACTAAGATTCAGGGTTCTTCTACTCCTCTAATGGCTGAGTCCTGCCCCAATGCACAGCAGGTTAAGTACACCTTCCCCGCTCGTGAGAACCTGCCGAAGGTTGCTATGCCCGAGGTTACCGTTACATGGTGCGACGGTGGTCTGATTCCTTATCGTCCCGAAGCTCTGCCCGCAGGTAAGAGCCTGAATATCAGCGGTGGTGGTGCTATCTTCTATGGTACCAAGGACACTCTGATTGTAGGTTGCTACGGCGAGAGCCCCTATCTGCTGAGCGGTCGTGTGCCCAATGCCCCGAAGGTTTGCCGCCGCGTAACGCTGGGTCACCATCGCGACTGGGTTCGTGCATGTCTCGAAGATCCCGCAACTCGCGTTAAGACAGCATCCGACTTCAGCGAGGCCGGTCCTTTCAACGAGATGGTTGCCATGGGCGTTTGCGCAATTCGACTGCAGGGTCTGAACCAAGTTCTGGAGTGGGACGGTGCGAACATGAAGTTCACCAACATCCCCGAGAAGGCTACCGTACGCAGCATGATCAAGGACGGCTTCACCATCAAGGATGGTCACCCCTCGTTCAACAAGACCTACACCGAGCCCGTCAATGCTCGTGAGTTCGCTGCCGAACTGGTTAAGCCCAAGTATCGTGACGGCTACAAACTGCCCGATATGCCTGTATAAACGACAACATAGTTCCAACGAAAATGAAACTAAGAAATCTCCTTGCCGCAGCAGCACTGGCTGCTGCGGCTGGCGTACAGGCTCAGCCTCAGTACGTCGTTATCGAGAATCCGCAGGTTGACCTCAGCACGCTGAAAGTCGACAAGGACGGCTACTATGTCCTCTTCGACGGCTCCAGCATGAACGGTTGGCGCGGCTACTGCAAAGACCACATTCCCAGCAAGTGGAACATCAAGGACGGTGCCCTGCATTTCAACGGACGTGGTCAAGGCGAAGGCGGCGACATCATCTTCGCACACAAATTCAAGAATTTCGAATTCGAGATCGAATGGAAAATCTGTGAAGGTGGTAACTCCGGCATTTTCTACTTAGGCAAGGAAACCGCTACCATCAACAATGACGAGCCTAAGACCGAAGAGACGAAGGCCGGCAATGTGACCATCACTCAAACCATCGACAACCGCGGCAAGCTCAACTACCAGCCCATCTACATCAGCTGTCCCGAGTGCCAGGTTCTTGACAACGAGCGCCATCCCGATGCAAAACTCGGCGCGACCCTCGGTATCCGTCAAAGCACCAGCCTCTACGACATGATTGTAGCAAAGCCTCAGAACGCCAATCCCGCAGGTCAGTGGAACAAGGTGAAGATTATCGTGAAGAACGGCAAGGTGACACACTTCCAGAACGGCGTAAAGGTGCTGAGCTACACTTTGGCTGACAAGTCTTGGGTTGACCTGGTTCAGACCTCCAAGTTCAGCCAGAAGAACTGGCCTCTTGCCTACGAGATCATGAAGGACTGCGGCAAGGAAGCCGGCTATTTCGGCATGCAGGACCATGGCGATGAGGTTTGGTACCGTAACATCCGCGTAAAAGTTCTGAAGTAAACATGTAAAAACAGAAAATGAAAAGTAACATGAAGAAAGTATTTTCAAACATCAGTCTTATGGCCGTTGCTGCAATGGCCATGTGTATGACATCCTGCACCCCCAAGCCCGCTGAACCGGTGAAGAAGGATATGGCCTTCCAGATGTACAGTGTTCGCGAGCTCATCGGTGACCCCGGCAAGTACGCCGAGAATCACGAGGCCACGCTGAAGGCCTTGGCCGATATGGGTTACACAGCTATCGAGGCTGCAAACTATGGCGACGGCAAACTCTACGGCGTTGAGCCCGAGCAGTTTAAGGCTGACATCGAAGCTGCAGGTATGGAAGTTCTCTCGAGCCATGTCGGTCACAACCTGAACGACGAAGAACTCCAGAGCGGCGAATTCCCTGAAGCTCTGAAATGGTGGGAACAGTGCATCGACTGCCACAAGCGCGCCGGTATGAAGTATATCGTCAATCCTGGTGTTAACTACCCCAGAAACCTGGCAGAAGCCGACGTTATCTGCAAATACATGAACAAAGTCGGCGAGATGGCTAATGCAGCCGGTCTTAAGTTCGGCTACCACAACCACTCCCACGAGTTCGGCAAGGTAGAGGACAAGGTATGGTATGACTATATGGTTGAGCATACCGATGCCGATAAGGTATTCTTCGAGATGGATGTATATTGGGCAGTTCGTGCCGGTGTAGGTCCTGTGAATTACTTCAAGAAGTACCCCGGTCGCTTCTTGCTGCTCCACATCAAGGATGACAGGGAACTGGGCCAGAGCGGTATGGTTGGCTTCGATGCAATCTTCAACAACTTCGAAACAGCCGGAACAAAGTATCCGATTGTGGAACTCGAGGGTTGCAATGCACCCACCATTCTGGAAGGTATGAAGCAGAGTGCCGACTACCTCTTGAATGCAGACTTCGTTAAACCATCGTACGACGATTGACCGAAAACGACAAATCCATTATGGGTTGCAGGCTAAAACCTGCAGCCCATAATTTATGCAAACACCCGGGTCTTGTTCTTGCGAAACCCGGGTTCCGCAAGAACAAGACCCGGGTATAAAAAAAAATAACTCCCCGTTTTTTAGGAACAAAGCTATTTGATATGGCAGTAAAGAAGAAAAAGATTGCAAGGAAAAACCAGAAAGCAAAGGCTAAGGCAAAATTGTCGAACAATATCTCCGAGACGTTGCTAACGAGTAACGACGAGAACCAGGGTGCTGTAGAAGACGTATCAGAGACGGAAGAAACTGGCGTTCCGAGTCAGGCGGAAGACGTAAGACAAGACGTTGAACAGCCTGAGACAAAGAGCACTCAAGCCACATCGTCCCAGCAAGGAGGTGACGGGCGGAGCAATGATGATGACCAAGAAGATGATGAAGAAGACGGTATGTCTTTCTGGGACCACCTCGAAGTCTTGCGTTGGGCACTATTCCGCACCGCCTGTGTCATGCTGGTTGCTTTCTGCTTGTGGTTTTGGGCAATGCCCCATATCTTCGACAGCTTTGTCATGGGAGCCACCTCGAGCGACTTCTTCGTCTACAAGTGGCTTACCAAACTCAGTCACGGACTGATTTCGTTTGACCCCAACTTCAATGTCGAGATTATCAACATTGAGGTGACCGGGCCATTCATGATACACATTAAGACCTCATTCTACATGGCGGCCATTGTGACGTTTCCTTATATTATCTACGAGTTGTGGCGGTTCATCCGGCCCGCACTCTTCGAGAACGAGATACGCCATCTGCGCCCTGCATTCCTGGGCGGCACGCTGATGTTCTTTATCGGTTGCGCCATAGGCTACATGCTTGTATTCCCCTTCACCTTCCGTTTCCTGACGGAGTACAACCTTAGCCCCACCATAACCAACCAGATTAATCTCTCCAATTACATCGGCAATTTCTCCATGCTCATCATCGTTATGGGCCTGGTTTTCGAAATGCCCCTCCTGGCATGGCTTCTAAGCTGCTTCGGGCTGATTACGAAGAGTTTCCTGCGTGAATACAAACGTCATGCCGTAGTTGTGCTGTTAGTTACAGCAGCCATCATTACGCCCAGCGGCGACCCCTTCACCCTGATGATTGTTTTCATTCCGCTATATATTCTCTACGAAGCATCCATCTGGGTTGTAAAGAAGGAATAAAAAACACGGGAGTGCAAAACAGATGCACTCCCGTGAAATAAAGAATAGCCTGCCGTTCGTCGTAATAGGCGAGGCAGGCTATTTTCTTACTTTAACGACAGAGAAACGTTCTTTTCGTCCTCTTCGACATTCAGTTTGTCTTCGCGGAGCAACCAACCAATAGCCATATACAGATCCTTCTCGGTCTTAGCCTTAGTGGCCTTCTTCAAGTCCTTTACAGTCATTACTCCATTCTCATTCAGGGCCGTCCAAACGGCACCTGCCAATGTTCCAATCTTTTCGTTCATAATTTTAACACCTAAAAGTTAAACTAACATCAAAACGGCGGCAAAGGTAGAACATTTATGCCATAAAGTACCGCTTTCGCTGACGATTATGTAAAAAAACCTTCTTTTTTTTGATATAAATCATTTCTTCATTCCAGGAATTTTGTAATTTTGCATAAAAACAATCAATCTTCATAACAATGAAAAAGACCAACATCCCCACCCTTTTGGCAGTACTGCTGCTTGCTTGCATTTCGTGCAACAGAATGAGCCGGGACGAGCAAATAGCCCGCGAAGCCAGGGAATACACACAAAAACAATGTCCGCGATACGTTGACAAAAGTACGCGCATGGACAGCACTACCTACGACACCCGGAATCGCGTCTTCGCATACAACTATACCGTAGAAGGAGAGCTCGATGACCCCGCAATCTATACCGAGCAGGTAAAATCTCTCTTTCGGGACAAAATCTTAAAGGAGATTCGTTCCAGTATACAAATGAAGAGCTACAAGGACGAGGGACTGACCATCCTATATCGCTACGTCAGCGCCTCAACGGGCGAAACCCGCCTGGAGTACCGATTCGAGAAGGAAGAGTACAGGTAGGGAGATTATGATTATGGGGGGGAGTCTGATGTTTAGAGGTTAAAGGCAGGAAAGAATTCCTCCATATCGGTCAAAATGAATACGACAAAAGCCCTTTCTCAGAATTGGGAAAGGGCTTTTGTTATAAGATTGAAGCATGTGCTCTATTTCCTTTTTGCGGCCTTCTTGGCGGCTGCGGCTGCTTTCTGAGCGGCTTTCTCCAGGGCCTTGTCGTATTTCTCCCAGAGCTTCTTCTTAACGACTAACGCCTTTTGGGCTTCTGTACTGGCTTTAGCGGCGGCCTCTGCAGCAGCTTCCTCCTCGGGAGCTGCATAAGCGAACTGAAATCCCTTCTGATCGTTCCAATGTCCGCGTGTAAAGTCGGGAAATTCGACTGCGCAGCAATTGTGGTCCATGGATATAGCACCAAGCTCGGCCAGCGAGCACCATTCGGCCAGGTCATAGACGTCCATATCGAGTGGCAGTCCGTTCTGCAGACAATATACGAGACGGGCATCCATGATGAAGTCCATACCGCCGTGTCCGCCAACTTCCTTAGCCATCTGTCCGTACTTCTGGAGGATTGGGTGCTGGTATTTCTTCTCCAGTTCCTTCTGCTGTTCGGGGCTCATGAAGTCGTGCGTGTCGAGCTTATCAACCTGCGGCATTCCCGTAGCCTTGACAGCCTTGCCCTCGAGGGCGTATTTGGGCTCCGGGTACTTGGTGGCGTAGCCCTGCGTGCCAAAGAGCTTATATAAACGATTATAGGGGGAGTAAGTCATCACATCGTGCTGTATCTCGACGACGTGTCCCTCCTTCGTGCGCATAAGCGTCGTCGTATGGTCGCCGTTACGGAAGTCTGGCGCGTCCTTTCCTGTGCGGTCCTTGACGAGTTGGCGACCTACGGCGCTCTTAGTGTCCATCGCCACAAGCGTTGTGAATCGGTCACCGCGATGAATATTCATTGCCATAGCAACAGGGCCCAACCCGTGAGTGGCATAGACGTCTCCGCGGTTTTCACGGTTATACTTCAGTCTCCATCCGAGCTTTTCGGCATCGGAACCGTCGGGATTCTTCCAATAAGCGTCCCAGAAGGGCTGCAGATTGTGTATATATGCCCCTTCTCCGCGTATTACCTCGCCGAAGACGCCCTGCTGAGCCATGTTAAGGGCAGTCATCTCGTACCAGTCATAGCAACAGTTCTCAAGAATCATGCAATGCTTGCGCGTCTTCTCAGATAAGTTGATGAGCTCCCAGCACTGGTCGAGATTCATACAACTCGGCACTTCGACAGCGGTATGCTTGCCGTTCTCCAAAGCACATTTCGCCACGGGGAAGTGGTGCATCCAGTCGGTAGCGATATAAACGAGGTCGATGTCGGCCCGCTGGCAGAGTTCCTCGTATCCCTTCTCGCCACTGTAAATGTCTGCCGGTGCAAGTCCGGCGTTCCTGAGGTATTTCTGGCATGCCTGCGCACGACCTTCCTCATAATCGCACAAAGCAACAATCTGTACACCTGGAATGTGGGTAAATCTCTCCACTGCACCAGGTCCTCTCATGCCAAGTCCGACGAATCCCACGCGGACAGTCGAAAGTTTCGGGGCTGTCATGCCCAAAGCATGCTCCTGCCCGGCCGGACGTTCGGGAATGTCGGTAACTATCGTTCCTTCTTCCCAATGCCACTTGGTTACAGAACTCAGACTCTGAGCAGATGCAGCCAGAGTCATTGCCGTAAAGGCTACGGTTATAAATCTTTTCATTTGCATATTATAATTGATTAATTCTATATAAGTATGCTGCAAAGTTAAGATAAATAAATCAGAAACAAAGCCTTTGGAATGTGAATAATCCTTAAAATGTGCATTACAATCGCCAAAAGTGGCAGATTTCTGTAAATAATAATGTAATTTTGCAGTGAATTTAGAGGACAGAACCTCAAAAACGACAAAAAGGTGACGAACAAAGACAAGCATCAGGAACAACAGTCAACAGAAAAACTGTCAGAAGCGGAAAAGACGCCGCTGCTGGGCATGACGATGGCCGAATTGGAGGCTACCGTGAAAAGTCTGAGCATGCCCCGCTATGCAGCACGCCAGCTTGCAGAGTGGATCTACGTTCATCACGTCAGGGACTTCAGCCAAATGAGCAATCTCTCCCTTCGCCATCGTGCAGCGCTAAAGGAACGCCACACCATAGGCACCCAGCTCCCCATACTCGCCCAACATAGCCAGGACGGCACGGTGAAATACCTCTTCCCCACCCTTAGTGGCCAAAGCGTAGAGGCAGTCTTTATCCCGGACGATGAGCGAGCCACACTATGCGTCAGCTGCCAGGTGGGATGTCGCATGGGTTGCCGTTTTTGCATGACTGGGCGCCAAGGATTCCAGGGTAATCTCACAGTAACAGACATCATAAACCAGATAGAATCGTTGCCCGAGCGCGATCAACTGACCAACATCGTCTTCATGGGGCAGGGAGAGCCAATGGACAACGTAGACACCGTACTGAAAGCGACTAATCTCCTTACTGCCGACTATGCCTACGGCTGGAGCCCGAGGCGAATTACCGTCTCCAGCGTTGGACTTCGCCAACCCCTCGAAAGATTCATCAGAGAGAGTCAGTGCCACCTGGCAATAAGCTTGCACAATCCCTTCCCCGAGCAACGTCTCCAAATGATGCCAGTCGAAAACAAATGTTCTGTCAAAGAGATCATGGCAATGCTCAACACCTACGACTGGAGCCATCAGCGCAGGCTCAGCTTTGAGTACATCGTCTTCGAAGGACTGAACGATACGCCTGCTCATGCCCGCGAACTCGTAAGAATGCTTGGACAAACCGCCTGCCGCGTCAACCTCATCCCCTTTCATCAGATTCCCGACACGCCCTATCGCGGCGCCTCTCACGACAAGATGGTAGCCTTTCGCGACTATCTAAGCCATCACGGGCTTACTGCGACGATCCGTGCCAGTCGAGGGGAAGACATTATGGCTGCCTGCGGACTCCTTAACACGAAGAAAGGAGGAAATGCCATCACATAGGCATATATATATAATAATGTATTATATACAACAAGGAGGAACATATTCATGGAAAAAAGAAAAAAACTCGGCAAATCATTCGCCACTCTGACGGCAATCTTGGTTAGTATCATGCTACAAAGTTGCCACAGGGAACTAATCTTCCCTACCGCCAGCGGACGACCGTATGAAGTACTCGTCGTAATGGACAACAAACTGTGGGAGGCCCCTGCCGGGCGCGCGCTCTTCGACATATTGGACACAGACGTGCCAGGATTGCCACAGAGCGAGCGGTCTTTCCGCATATCTCACACTGAGCCCAAACATTTTAGTCAGGCGATGCAGATATTCCGCAATATCATCCAGGTAAATATAGACCCCACCAAATTCTCTCAGACTCGAATGCGATTCATGCGCAATAAATTCGCCATGGAACAGATTTATCTGACAATAAACTCGCCCTCCGAAGAATCACTGCGGGAGTTCTGTATCAAGAACCGCCAGGAAGTGGTCGATTTCCTCACTCGTACGGAAATGAACCGGCTAATTCGCCGACTTGAGAAGAAATATTCCAAGGTGACAATGGATCTTGCTTGGAGTGTATTCAACTGTAAACTCTATGCGCCCGATGAACTGAAGAGCTACAAGAAAGGAGACAATTTCTTCTGGACGAGCAACAATACAGCAAGCGGTATGGAGAACATTTGTATGTATAGTTACGAATACGAAGGCCCAGAAACCTTCAATAAAGAATATATTCTCCACAAGCGCGATTCAGTCATGGAGATAAATCTGCCAGGCGAGAAGGAAGGAATGTACATGCAAACCGATACACTGTGCACCGTCATCAAACCTATCGCAGTTCACGGAAGATACGCTATGGAAACCCGTGGACTTTGGTTCATGCGTAATGATGGAATGGGAGGTCCTTTCGTAAGTCACAGCCGCGTGGATGCTGAAACGAATCGCGTCGTGGTAGTAGAAGGCTTTGTTTATGCGCCAGAAAAGATGAAACGCGGACTAATGCGCAGACTGGAAGGTTCGCTTTACACGATGCAACTACCAGAAGAGCAATATCTCATGGAGTTGGAAACGGGTGTAGACGAAGAGGTAAATGAAAACGAAGGAAAAGATAATCAACAAAACAAATCAAAATAACAAATCTGTATGGAACAATTAAAAATAGGAATCACACACGGCTACACAAACGGAGTGAGCTATGAAGTGATTCTCAAGGCATTTGAAAACCCGACGATGTTGGAATTGTGCACACCAGTCGTTTATGGAAGTCCCAAACTTGCAACATATCACCGCAAGGCGATGGAACTGAGTACAAATTTCAGCACAATCCAAAATGCCGGTGAGGCGATAAAGGAGAAGCTCAACATCATCGAATGCTTTAAAGAAGAAGTAAAAGTCGACTTAGGTCAGCAGACAGAAGAAGCAGACAAAGCCCTGGTTTGCAGCCGAGAAGCCGGGTTGCGTGACGCGGAAAAGGGCTTGATAAATGCACTTGTAGGTGCACCTGGAGACAAGATGGAACAATCCTCCGAACTCACCGTGCTTATTAACGAGTTTATGAAAGTGGCTGTCTTGACAGATCAGATTCCCCTTAATCAAGTTGCTCCTTTTGTCACAGAAGAGAATGTAATGAAGAAGTTGCGCATGTTCGACCGATGCCTCAAACGCGACTTCAGCCTGACCCGCCCTCGAATAGCAATTCTTGCACTGAACCCAGAACCGGGCAATGAAGAAAAGGAAATACTGGAACCACTCATACAAAAGATTGCAGATGAACAAATCTGTGCAATCGGGCCCTTTACCGCAGAACAGTTCTTTGCATCCAGGGCCTATACATATTACGATGGAATCCTGGCCATGTACTATGACCAATGTGCCGCGCCTCTACACCTGAGCGGCTCAGAATACTGCATAGCGCTACAAACAGGAGAAAATACAATCAAGACAGTACCACTCCAGGACGCAAGTTTGGACATTGCCGGGCGTGGAGAGGCTCCTATCTCATCTTTCTGCAACGCTATTTACACAGCCCTTGACGTCCACAGGAACAGGCTTCGATATGAAGAGGCACATAAAAATCCACTGCCCAAACTATTTCATGATAAGCGAGAGGACAGCAGGAGAGACGAGAACAAGCGTCCTCCAAAACCAGAATGACCTAATTTAAGATAAAAAAGCATAGGCAAAGCATACGATAATCCGGAAAAAAGACTTAACTTTGCAACGCAAAATGAAAAATAGTGTGGATATACAGCAACTTAAACTCCGCTATGGAATAGTCGGACGTGACGAAGCGCTTGACGAAGCAATTAGGACTGCCATCCTAGTTGCTCGTACCGACTTGTCTGTACTCATACAGGGCGAAAGCGGTGTCGGTAAGGAAATCATTCCGCGCATTATCCATGATAATAGCCTGCGAAAAAACAAACGATACATCGCCATCAATTGCGGTAGTATTCCCGAAGGAACCATCGACAGTGAACTATTCGGTCATGAGAAAGGAGCTTTCACCAGTGCTATCGGAGAACACGAAGGTTATTTCGGTGCAGCAGACGGAGGAACCCTTTTTCTAGATGAAGTAGGCGAACTTCCACTTAGCACGCAAGCTCGACTCCTACGAGTATTGGAAACGGGAGAATACATTCGCGTAGGCAGCAATGAACCACGCCATACGAATGCTCGCATTGTGGCAGCAACGAATGTTGATATACCTAACGCGATACGAGAGGGGCATTTCCGTGAAGACCTCTATTATCGCCTGTGTACCATCAACATAAAAATGCCACCATTGCGCGAACGAAAAGGCGACGCAGTGCTACTCTTCAAGAAATTTGCACTAGATACAGCTGCAAAGTTTAACATTCCTGAACCCGTCCGTCTGACACCTGAAGCAGAAGAAGTAGTTTCAAGCTACAAATGGCCAGGCAATATACGCCAATTGCGTAATATTACAGAACAACTGAGCATTTTATCGCAAGAGAGACAGATTACGCCTCAAACTCTGGCGAAATACAATATTGTGCCAAACTCCGACATGGAAACAGGATTGGCTAAGCTAAATACCAGAAGTTCAAATTCTGAACAACATGATTATGAAAACGAAATAAAATGGTTGGCACATGCCGTAATTGAACTGCGAAACGAGGTAAATGAATTGAAGAAGATTGCAGGTACTGATGTCTCAGCAAACATCAACGTGCCCTCTGTTCCGACTCAGATAAAGAATGCCACACCACAATCTCATGCTACATTACCAGTTTCCGCAAGAACCATTACGACAATGGACTCCTCAAGAAACAGGGTTGACGAGGAAATACCGACCGCTGAAGAAATAATTGAGGCCGAAAGCTTGAATCTGTTCGACATGGAGAAGAAAAACATTATAAAGGCACTCCAGCGAAACCACTATCGCAGAAAAGCTGCTGCAGAAGAACTTGGCATTAGCGAGCGTACACTCTATCGGAAAATTAAAGACTATGGTATTGAAGAATAGGAAAACATATCAGGTTGTTTTTATGCTGTCACTCTGCTTAGTGACTTTATCAGCATGTTATTTCCCAAGCTATAAGTTTAATGGTGCCAGTATAGATTACGAGAAGACGAAGACAATTCAGATTGATAATTTCCCTATCCGTAGTGCCTACGTCTGGACCCCAATGCAGAGTATCTTCCAAAACAAGTTGACCGATATATTTGCCAGTCAGACGAAATTACGCCAAGTTAAGAAAAATGGTGACTTACAGCTTGCAGGAGAAATAACTGGCTTTGATCAATTCAATAAAGGTGTTTCCAGCAATGGATACAGTAACCAGGTTCAGCTAAAAATGACTGTTAATGTGAGATTTGTGAATAACAAGAAGCACGATGAGGATTTTGAGCGACAGTTCACCGCTACCTCCGAGTACGATGCCAGCCAGCAACTTACTGCCGTTCAGGAAGAATTGGTGACCCAAATGGTAAAAGATATCACTGACCAAATTTTCAATGCAACTGTGGCAAACTGGTAATACGATCCTATTTAGGAATAATGAAAAAACTATAGCACAAATGCAGCGACATCTGACAGACTATATTCGCAGACCGGAAACGATGGATAATCAATCAATTTCCTACTTACAGGAACTTGTTCATAAATATCCATTCTTTCATACTGCACGAATTCTTTTGCTTCAGGCTTTATATAAACAACATTCTCCTGCGTTTGACAAAGAATTACGAAAGTCTGCATCACTCATTCCGAATCGAACGTCACTTTTCAATCAGATAGAGCGAAAAAACTATCTGGCCGACGAGGAACGCCGGAAACACGATTCAGATGATGAGGAGCAAAAGAAAGATAAGACCGAAGAACTTATTGAAACGTTCCTAAACAACTCGCCACAAACACCTTCTCCCTCGAAGCGAATAGCTATCGATGCCACTCAGGATTATATGAGCTATCTTATGCAGAACAATCCAGACGAGGAAGAACTTGTAGCAGAAGAGACTGAAGGGCTTGAAGTAATTGATGACTTCTTAAAGAAAAAAAATACACGTTTTGTCATTAAAGATGATAAAGACACGAATTCAGATGAATTACCACCCGAAGAAGAGCAAAAAACGACTAATAATGAGATTTTGACTGAAACTTTGGCCCAAATTTACATAAAACAAGGTAAATTTGAGAAAGCTATTGAAATTATTGAGCGTTTATCCTTGATATATCCAAAAAAAAGTCGTTACTTTGCAGACCAAATTCGATTTTTAGAGAAAATAATTATCAATAACAGGAATAAATAACAATTAAAAATTATAAAAAAATGTACACATCAATTGTAATTCTTGTGGTTCTGGCCTCCATCCTTATGTGCCTTATTGTACTTGTTCAAGAGTCTAAAGGCGGAGGCTTAGCTGCCGATTATTCAAACAACAATCAAATCTTAGGTGCGCCTAAAACCACCAATTTTGTTGAAAAAGCCACATGGACACTGGCTGCAGCTATGATTGTGCTCAGTGTGATTAGTGTAGCATTCCTTCCTGGCCGTTCTGCCAATGATTCTGTAATCATGCAGCAGGCAACAGAGCAGAAAGCTACGAATCCCAACAACTTGCCTGGCATGACTCAGCCCTCTGCTACTGAGACACCTGCTGCTGAAACACCAGCTGAAACTCCTGCTGAGGCACCTGCACAATAACATGTATACTCTTGTCGCCGACAGCGGTTCTACCAAGACTGATTGGCTCCTCCTTGACGAAGAGTACGGCAATAGCGAATTCCATACCACTGGCATAAACCCAGTACGTGATTCATCGTCCATCATTACAAACGTATTGATGGACGAATTAATTCCATGTATTCCATCGGCTTGCGAAGTTTCGAAAGTGCACTTCTACGGAGCTGGGTGTATGGATCCCTACAGATCGGAACTGATAAAGATCCTAAAAGACATTTTTCCGAATGCGGAAATCACGGCCGAAAGTGATTTGCTAGGTGCTGCTCGAGCTTTGTGCGGAAAGGATCCTGGCATAGTATGCATTCTAGGAACTGGTTCAAATAGTGGATTATACGACGGTAAAAACATTATTAATAATATATCCCCACTTGGCTTTATTCTGGGTGACGAAGGAAGTGGAGCCGTTTTGGGACGTACATTAATTGGTAATTTAATCAAGGGTGATATGCCGTCTGGTTTATTGGAGGATTTTTTGGATTTCTTCCACCTCACAATTCCAGAAATAATTGATAAAGTATATCGCAAGCCTCGCCCCAACCTATTCTTAGCGTCGTTAGTGCCATTTATTCAACATCATCATGAGATACCTCAGATTCATGATATGCTTGTAAGCTCTTTTCGCCAATTTATAACACGAAATGTGTGCCATTACGGCCATAGGGAAATGCCTGTAAATTTTGTTGGAAGCATTGCACATACGTTTAAAAGAGAATTGAGCGAGTCAATTGAGGCAGAAGGTCTAATTTTGGGCGAAATTATACAACATCCCATCCAGAATATGGCCAAATTTCATCAAAAATTTGGTTAAAAATGCTGTTTTTCACCCTTTTTTATAAAAATATGTTAAATAACATCTGGGAATATTTGTAGGAGAATAAAAAATACAATAACTTTGCACTCGTTATCCTGAAAACAATCTTTTTACCTTAAACAAAAACTAATACCTAAAGGTTTGAACGGGGGACGCTGAGAAGCGTCCCCCGTTTAACGTTTTATTGTTCCAGATCCTGAGCCTCCTTGACTTTTCGGAACAGGTCGCTGGCAAAAATAAAGGAGTTCAGTTTCTCATTCGTACTTGTCATAATCTGGTCCTTTGAACCCTGCCATTCCTTGTGCCCGTCGCAGATGAAAAGAATGTTCTCGCCAATGCCCATCACGGAGTTCATATCGTGAGTATTGATGATAGTAGTCATCTGATACTCCTGAGTGATGTCGTGAATAAGGTCGTCGATGACTAGGCTTGTCTTAGGGTCGAGCCCGGAGTTCGGTTCGTCACAGAAAAGGTATTGGGGATTGAGGGCGATGGCCCGGGCGATGGCAACGCGCTTCTGCATACCGCCGCTTATCTCTCCTGGGAATTTATCCTCGGCGCCCTGCAGGTTTACTCGCTCCAGACAGAACTTGGCGCGCCGGATGCGGTCGGCTTCATTCTTGTCTGAAAACATGTCGAGAGGGAACATAACGTTCTCCAGCACGGACATCGAGTCGAAGAGGGCGGCGCTTTGGAAGATCATACCCATCTCGCGGCGTATCATCACTCGCTCGCGCTTGGACATCTTCACAAAGTCTCGTCCGTCATATAGAATCTGCCCGCTTGTGGGTTGGAAGAGCCCTACGATGTTCTTTATCAGCACTGTTTTACCGCTACCGCTCTGGCCGATGATGAGGTTGGTCTTCCCCTTTTCAAAGACGGCGTTGATGTCGCAGAGCACGTCCTTGTCCTCGAACGACTTATATAAATGCTTCAGTTCTATCATGACAGTAAAGGAGTGAGGAAGAGGTCGGCAAAGAGGATGAGCATACTGCTGCGCACAACAGCATTCGTGCTGGCCTTACCCACATCGAACGAGCCGCCTTCGACGGTATAGCCATAGTACGAGCTTACGCTGGCAATGATAAAGGCGAAGAAAAGACTCTTGATGATGGACATCCAGACGTACCACTGGTTGAAGGCGTGCTGCAGGCCCACCGTCAGGTCATCGACCGTTATGACGCCCAGTAGCGCAGTAGCGTAGGCACCGATGAAACCCGTTGCAATGCTGAAGATGACGAGAAAGGGAATCATCGACACCATCCCCATTATCTTGGGCAGGATAAGGAAAGAGGCCGAGTTGACGCCCATTATTTCCAAGGCATCAATCTGCTGCGTAACGCGCATAGTTCCTATTTCGGAGGCGATGTTACTACCGACTTTTCCTGACAGGATCAGACACATAATACTGCTGCTAAACTCCAGAAGCATAATCTCGCGGGTCGTGTATCCGGTGGTAAAGGTGGGCATCCAGGGGCTCTGTATATTCAGTTTAATCTGAATACAGATGACAGCTCCGATGAAAAATGAAATAAGCAAGACAATACCAATTGAATCAACCCCAAGTTGAATCATTTCCTTGACATATTGTTTCATGAACATACGCCACCGCTCGGGCACGCTAAAAGTGCGCCCCATCAATTCCAAATATCGCCCAAAGGAGGCCAGTCCTTCTATAATAAACATATCTATATCACTTTTCGGAGTGCAAATTTACAAATTTTCCTGCAAAAAAAGCTTGATTTAATGGATGTTTTTACCTTTTTTCGTATTTTTGCAGACAAAATGAATAAGATATGGAGGAGATCATCGAAAAAAATGTCCAAGAGGACCAGATGAACCAAGAGCCGAACCAATCCCCCACTCCGCTGGAACTGAGCAGCGAGGGGCTGGTGAAGATATACGGAAAGAGAACCGTTGTAAACAACGTCTCGTTTAAAGTACACCAAGGCGAAATCGTAGGCCTGCTCGGGCCAAACGGAGCCGGAAAGACTACATCTTTCTATATGACGACGGGCCTGGTGATTCCTAATGCGGGACATATTTACCTGGGCGGAGAAGAAATAACGAAACTGCCCGTCTATCAGCGCGCCAGGCGCGGCATCGGCTATCTGGCACAAGAGGCAAGCGTTTTTCGCAAGATGAGCGTCGAGGACAACATATCCAGCGTATTGGAAATGAGGCCGAAGCCGGATTACTTCGAGGGCACACCCAAGGAATACCGCCGCTGGAAACTGGAATCACTCATCAGCGAGTTCCGCCTGCAGAAAGTCCGTAAAAACCTGGGCGACCAGCTTTCGGGCGGCGAGCGCCGAAGAACGGAGATTGCCCGCTGCCTGGCCATCGAACCGAAGTTCATCATGCTCGACGAACCGTTTGCAGGCGTCGACCCTATTGCCGTAGAGGACATTCAGTATATCGTATGGAAGCTGAAGCAGCGCAATATAGGGGTACTCATAACCGACCATAACGTAGAGGAAACGCTTTGTATTACCGATCGCGCCTATCTGCTGTTCGAAGGTCAGATTCTCTTCCACGGCACGCCGCAGGAGCTGTCAGTCAATCCCGTCGTGCTGGATAAGTATCTGACACACAGCTTCGTGCTGCGAATGAAGGATTTCCAGAAGATGGACGATGAGCGCAGCGTTGAAGATTCTTCGGCACAACCCAAATAAATCAAGAGATTCAAACCGCAAACGCAGATACTCACAAAGTACCTGCGTTTTTTCTATATCCAGAGGAAAAAAATCCCAGCCTTAGGACAAAATGTTCCATCACCTCGGAGTATTTTATGTTCCAAGACCTGGAACGTATGTTTCAGCCCCTTGAACGTATGTTTCAGCCCCTTGAACGTACGTTCCAGGACTTTGAACATAAAATATACCCGGGTAACAGGAATTTCTTCCAAAGGAAGAGAAATATTTTTATTGGGCTGAAAGCAAAAAAACGGCATAAAATTGAGACTTTTTCGATTATTTTTGCTATCTTTGCAGCAAATTATAATAAATTAGGTATGCTTTTTGATAAATTGACATATATTAGGCGCCGTCAAATACTTCGCGAGAGCGTGAAGTCGGGCCTCATAATACTGTTCGGAAACAACGAGTCGCCGGCGAACTATCCGTCGAATACTTACAAGTTCCGTCAGGATAGTACGTTCCTCTACTACTTCGGCCAGCACCGCGAAGGACTGGCAGGCGTGATAGACCTTGACGAAGGGAAGGAATACCTGCTGGGCGACGATATCGACATTGAAGACATCGTATGGTTCGGCCAGGTTGACAGCGTTGCCGATATGGCAGCCCAAAGCGGTGTGGCCAACAGCGGGCCGATGAGCCAGCTGGCCCTCCTGGTTCAGAAAGCCAGGAGCCAGGGCCGTCGCATCCACTTCCTGCCCCCCTACCGGCACGACCTGATGATTCAGCTCATGGACCTGACGGGCATCCACCCCGCGAAGCAGCGCGAAGCAGCTTCGCTGGAACTCATCATGGCCGTCATTAACCAGCGTGCCGTAAAGTCGGCCGAGGAGATCGAGGAGATTGAACGCGCCTGCTCCATCGGCTACGAGATGCATACCACGGCGCAGCGGCTCTGCAAGCCGGGCGTCACGGAACAGTACATCGGCGGCGTCATCAGCGGTATTGCCAGCAGCCGGGGCTGCATGGTTTCGTTCCCGCCCATCGTGACGATGCACGGCGAGATTATGCACGGCAATCCCAGCCCGCGCCCCCTGGAGGCAGGACGCCTGCTGCTCTGCGATGCAGGAGCCGAGACGAACGAGAACTACTGCAGCGACCATACGCGCACCACGCCCATCAGCGGACGCTTCACCCAACGCCAGCGCGAACTGTACAGCATTGTGGAAGACTGCCACGACTATACGTTGCAGGTTGCTAAGCCCGGCGTGAAGTGGCTCGACGTACACATGGACGTCTGCCGCATGATGACCGACCGGCTGAAGGAACTGGGCCTGATGAAGGGCGACACGGAAGAAGCCGTACGCGCCGGAGCACATGCCATGTTCATGCCTCACGGCCTGGGTCACATGATGGGAATGGACGTTCACGACATGGAAGGCCTGGGACAGATCTACGTAGGCTTCGACGATGAGGTGCGCCCCAACCTGGAACAGTTCGGCACCAACTGCCTGCGCTGCGGAAGACGGCTGCAGGAGGGATGGGTAATGAGCGACGAGCCGGGCATATACTTCATACCCGCTCTCATCGACGAGTGGCGCGCTACAGGGCATTGTGCCGAGTTCCTGAACTTCGACCTGCTGGAGACTTACAAGGACTTCGGCGGCATCCGCATCGAGGACGACATTCTCATCACCGGCGACGGCTGCCGCTTCCTGGGCAAGGAGCGTATCCCTTACCACATTAACGAAATTGAAAAATAAATTTAAAAATTATATAACAATGAAGAAAGTAATCCTTTTTGCCGCAGCCGTTCTCTGCATGATGGCTGCCGGCGCAGCAAAGCCCAAGAAGGCTGAAGAGAAGAAAAACAACAAACCTGTCTTCACCGTCGTGAAGGAGAACAAAATCACAAGCGTGAAGGACCAGAGCCGTAGCGGTACTTGCTGGAACTACTCTACCCTCTCCTATTTCGAGGCCGAAATCCTGAAAGCCACAGGCAAGGAATACGACCTCTGCGAGTCATTCGTCTGCAACAAGACTTACATGGAACGCGCCATCCAGGTAGTTCGCTTCCACGGCGACTGCCAGTTTGCACAGGGCGGTTCGGCCGAAGACGTGCTGCAGACGCTGAAGACTCACGGTGTGTGCCCAGAAGGCACAATGCCCTTCCCCGGCTCACTCTACGGCGACTCGCTGAACAACTTCAACGAGTTCTTCAGCCTGCTGGAACCCTATGTGAATGCCATCGCCACGAACAAGGCGAAGAAAATCAGCAACCAATGGAAGGAAGGTTTCCAGGGCATACTGGACGCCTACCTGGGCAAGTGCCCCGAGGAGTTCACCTACGAGGGTAAGACCTACACGCCGAAGACCTTCGTGAAGAGCCTGGGCATCAACCTTGACGACTACGTGAGCATCACCAGCTACACACACCATCCCTTCTACACCAGCTTCGCCGTGGAGGTTCAGGACAACTGGCGCTTCCCGCAGAGCTACAACCTGCCGATGGACGAAATGATGAAGGTAATCGACAACGCAGTTGAGCAGGGCTATACCGTTGCTTGGGGCGGCGATGTATCAGAGGAAGGCTTCACCCGCCAAGGCCTGGCTTACGCCATCGACGGCTCGGCAGCCAAAGACCTGGCCGGCAGCGATGCAGCCCGCTGGCTGAAACTCTCTCCCGAAAAGAGACGCAGCATCATCGACTCGCTGGGCGTTAACGTGCCCGAGATCGTGCCTACACAGGAAATGCGTCAGGAACGCTTCGACAACTGGGAACTGACCGACGACCACGGAATGCTCATCTACGGCATAGCCAAAGACCAGAACGGCAAAGAATACTACATGGTAAAGAACTCATGGGGCGAGACCGGCGAATACAAAGGCATCTGGTACATGACCAAGGCCTTCATTGCAGCCAATACAATGGATTACCTCATCAACAAGAACGCCATTCCCGCAGACATCCGTAAGAAGTTGGGAATATAAGACTTACATAGAACCAAATGAACAACAAATGGAGTTATGAACAGCCTTCTCCAGAACAGCTGGAGCAGGCGAACGAGCTGTCTAAGGCCCTGGGCATAAGCCCGGTCTTGGGCAAACTGCTCGTTGACCGCGACATTCATACTCCAGAGGAAGCCAAGAAGTTCTTCAGACCACAGCTAATACATCTACTCGACCCATTCCTGTTTAAGGATATGGACATCGCCGTAAACCGGCTGAACGAGGCATTAGGGCGCAAGGAGCGCATTCTCGTCTATGGCGACTACGACGTGGACGGATGCACAGCTGTGGCTTTGGTCTATAAATTCATCCAGCACTATTACTCCAACATAGACTACTATATCCCTGACCGCAACGAAGAAGGCTATGGAGTCTCTTACAAAGGAGTAGACTATGCCGCAGAAACGGGCGTAAAACTAATCATCGTACTCGACTGCGGCATCAAGGCCATCGATGAAATTGCCTATGCCAAGAAAAAAGGCATAGACTTCATCATCTGCGACCACCACGTTCCCGACAAGATACTGCCACCGGCAGTAGCAATCCTGAACGCAAAGCGCGAGGATAACACCTACCCCTACATGCACCTTTCCGGATGCGGCGTAGGGTTTAAGTTCATGCAAGCCTTTGCCATCAACAACGGCATAGAGTTCTCCCAACTCATTCCCTTGCTGGATCTTTGTGCTATCAGCATCGCCTCGGACATCGTACCCATCATGGGCGAAAACCGCATATTGGCGTATCATGGGCTGAGGCAGCTAAACACAAATCCCAGCATCGGCGTGAAGGCAATCATCGATGTATGCGGCCTGACCGATAGGGAAATAACAATCAGTGACATCATCTTCAAGATAGGCCCACGCATCAATGCGTCAGGGCGAATGACTAACGGCAAGGTGGCAGTCTCGCTGCTCGTGGAGAAAAACTACAAGGCTGCACGAAACGAAGCTGAGCAGATAAATCAATACAACGAGCAAAGGAAAGACCTGGACAAAGTCATGACCGAGGAAGCCAATCACATTGTGGAGAAGCTCGACCATAAGCATGAACACAAAGCCATTGTCATCTATAATGAAGAATGGCACAAGGGTGTTATCGGCATTGTAGCATCTCGTCTGACAGAGATCTATGTGCGTCCTGCTGTTGTACTGACACGTACTGACGATATGGCCACAGGCTCTGCCCGCTCAGTTGCAGGATTCGATGTTTACAAGGCAATCGAGAGTTGCGAGGATTTGCTGGACAACTTCGGCGGACACACCTATGCTGCCGGCCTTAGCATGAAGGTGGAAAACGTGCCTGAGTTTAAGCGGCGCTTTGAAGAATACGTAGACCAAAACATACTGCCAGAACAGACGAGTTCTCTACTGGAGATAAACGCGAAGATAAACTTTAAGGAAATCACACATAAGTTTCATAACGACTTGAAACGCTTCAACCCCTCTGGGCCGGACAATCCCAAACCATTGTTCTGTACCGAACGGGTTTACGACTTTGGCACAAGCCGGGTAGTAGGACGTCATCAGGAGCACATCAAACTCGAGCTCGTAGACAGCAAGAGCAATAATGTCATGAACGGCATCGCTTTTGGACAGAGTTCGCAGGCCAGATTCATCAAGTCGAAAAATTCTTTCGATATCGTTTACTATATTGAAGAAAATTCGCATAAGCGCGGCGAGGTGCAGCTACAGATAGAAGACATCAAGCCTTCGGAGAAAGAATGAAAGGTGCAGACGACTATAAAGAGATTCTACACCAATACTGGGGCTACGATGACTTCCGGGGCATTCAGCTCGATATAATTGAAAGCATTGGCAGTGGTAAAGACACACTGGGGCTGATGCCTACAGGAGGTGGTAAGAGTATAACATTCCAGGTTCCGGCATTATCTATGTCCGGAACCTGTATTGTTATTACCCCTCTCATAGCATTGATGAAGGACCAGGTCAGAGCTCTGAGGAATCTGGGTATAAAAGCTACGGCCTTATTCTCTGGACAAAGCAGGGAAGAAAACATCGTAGCCTTGGACAATTGCATATTAGGCGGATATAAATTCCTATATGTCTCACCCGAAAGATTGTCCTCAGATATATTCCTCACCAAGCTTCGCCACTTCAAGATAAGCTTTATCACAGTTGACGAAGCACATTGCATCAGTCAATGGGGCTATGATTTCCGTCCCTCTTACCTGCAAATAGCTGAAATCAGGAAGGAATTACCCGACGTACCCGTTCTGGCGCTGACTGCCACAGCAACACCAGACGTTGCCAAGGACATCCAGAAACAGCTACTCTTCCGGAAGGAGAATGTCTTCAGAATGAGTTTTGAACGAAAGAACTTAGCCTATTTCATTTACAAGACAGATCACAGATACAATGGTATACGCCGTATTCTAAGCAGCATACCCGGTTCCAGCATCATATATACCCGCAACAGACAAAACTGTCAGGACATATCTGAGCAACTGAATAAAGAGGGTTTCTCCTCAACCTACTACCACGCCGGACTTCAAAACTCAATCAAGGACGAAAGACAAAGTAAATGGTTACACGGCGAGACCCGTATCATGGTCGCTACAAATGCATTTGGAATGGGCATCAATAAGCCTGATGTTAGGACAGTCATTCATATGGACATCCCCGATTCATTGGAAGAATATTTTCAGGAAGCGGGCCGAGCTGGACGCGATGGCGAGAAATCGTATGCCATTATAGTTATGGACGGCAAGGAAATGCAGATATTCAACCGAAGACTCTCGCAACACTTTCCTGAAGAAGAAACCATAAAAGAAATATATGAAAATGTTTGCGACTATCTGCAAGTTGCTGTGGGAGATGGGTTGAATGTCACGCGGGAATTTAATATAGAGGAATTTTGCCGCATATTTCATTCCCATCCTATAATGGCACGGAATGCATTATCAATTCTTGATAAGGCGGGTTATATTGAATACACAGACGCAGAAGAAGGAGACAGCAGGCTGAAAATAAGCGCCACCAGAAACGATTTATATCGCATCGTAAATGGACTTGAAGAAACAATAATTAATTCCATGCTCCGCCATTATGGGGGAATCTTTATCAATTTTGTTTATCTGGATGAAAGCCTGATATGCAAAGAAACAGGATTGGATATGGAAACTGTTTACCATGCATTAACAGGAATGAACAAGAAAGGGGTATTACAATATATCCCAAGAAAGAAGATTCCACTCATTACCTTCAGAATGAAGCGGATCAAGAAAGAGAAAATAACACTACCAAAAGAGGTGTATGAAGACCGGCGTCAAAGTTATGCATTCCGACTAAAGGCAATAAAGGAATACTGTACATTAGAAACAACATGTCGTAGCAAACTCCTGTTAGGCTACTTTGGTGAGAAGCAAACTCATGACTGCGGTATCTGTGATGTATGCCAAAGAGAGAAAGCATATCACATCAATGAAGATGAATTCCAATCTATACGTCAGCATATTATCAGTCAATTGAAGGACGGACCTCAAAAAGCATACGATATCAACACCAATGGCATCAATCAGTACAAACTCCGTCAGGTTATTGATTATATGCGGGCAAAAGAGGAAATCATAATGAACGACCAGAATATTTACCTTGCATAAAAAAGCAATTAACACGTATCAGTTCCCAATTCACACTTCTCTCACATCCATTCCTCCCATTCTTCCCATTACCTCCCATCAACTCCCATTCCTCCCATCAACTCCCATTACTTCCCATCAACTCCCATCAACTCCCATCACAAACAGAAAAAGCCCCCCGGTCTCATGACCGGAGGGCTCCTCTTATCGGAAAAAACGGCGGCGACCTACTCTCCCACGGGTGTGCAGTACCATCGGCGCGGACGGGCTTAACTTCTCTGTTCGGAATGGGA
>JAILKU010000055.1 GCA_024693505.1 Bacteroidaceae bacterium
CTTGCTTGAAGTTTCCCGAGTCGCGAAGGGTGTAGAGCGTAGCTCAACATTGAACAATAAACATTTGAACTTTATGACATTAATAGACGGAAAGGCTACTGCAGCCCAGATAAAAGCAGAAATTAAGGATCAGGTTGAAAAGATGGTCAGCAGCGGGGGGCGCCGCCCTCACCTGGCAGCCATACTGGTAGGGCACGATGGCGGCTCGGAGACCTATGTAAAGAATAAGGTACTTGCGTGCGAGGCCTGTGGCTTCCAGAGTACGTTGCTTCGTTTCGAGGATGACATAACAGAGGCATTCCTCTTGGAACAGGTGCAAAAACTGAATGAGGACGCTACAGTTGACGGCTTTATCGTTCAGCTTCCCCTGCCTCGGCACATCAGCGAGCAAAAGGTTATTGAAGCTATTGACTATCGCAAGGATGTGGACGGCTTCCATCCCATCAATGTGGGGCGTATGGCAATCGGTCTGCCTTGTTATATAAGTGCCACTCCAAAGGGCATTTTGGAATTATTGCGCCGTTATGAAATTCCTACCAGCGGTCGCCGATGTGTGATACTGGGACGCAGCAATATCGTGGGCAAACCAATGGCTCAGCTGATGATGCAGAAACAGTATGGCGACAGTACAGTCATTGTGTGCCATAGCCGTAGCAAAACGTTGAAAGAAGAATGCCGGCAAGCTGACATTATTATTGCAGCAATTGGGCACCCCGGCTTTGTGACGGCAGACATGGTGAAGCCAGGTGCCACAATTATAGACGTTGGTACCACTCGCGTTCCCGATGCAACCAGGAAGAGCGGCTTCCGTCTTTCGGGTGATGTCGATTTTGAACATGTCGCACCGCTTTGCGATTACATTACTCCAGTACCTGGAGGAGTCGGGCCTATGACTATCTGTATGCTTATGAGTAATACCTTGTCTGCGGCTCGTAAAGAGTATTATGACTAAACCATAAAGCTCTTCATTCAAAAAAATGGAGGGCTTTTTGCTTTTTTTATTCCAAAAGGTTTGGTGGAATGGAAAAAATGCCGTACCTTTGCATCCGCAATTCAGGTTAATGCCTGGTTGCAGCTATAGATGGTGGCTATAGTTCAGCTGGTTAGAGCGTCAGATTGTGGTTCTGAATGTCGTCGGTTCGAATCCGACTAGCCACCCTTTCCCCTCCCTCCCGGATCCCTGGTTTGATATTTTTTTTCAAATCGGGGATCCACCTTTTTATCACAAAAGAGAAGATAATCCGCGTTTCTTTTTGTCATTTGTTCATTTAATTGTAATTTTGTCCTCCGATGAACTATATTGCACACTATAGAAGTCCTATTGGCGATATAACGCTGTCTTGTGACGGCGAGGCGATAACAGGCCTGTGGTTTGACGGCCAGAAGCATTTTATGGCTACACTCACCAGTTCCGGTAAAGATGTGGTATGGCTTGATGATGCCAGGCTTTCGCATTTCAAGGTACTCAGCGACGCATTCCATTGGCTTGATGTATATTTTACGGGTCTGCAGCCAGGTCCTGTTCCGTTATTGCGTTTGACGGCTACACCATTCCGCAGACGTGTCTGGGATATTCTGAGGACAATTCCATACGGCCAGACGATAACCTATGGTCAGATAGCCAGACAGTTAGGGACGCGGTCTTTTCAGGCTGTAGGTGGAGCTGTCGGGCATAATCCCATTTCGCTTTTTATTCCGTGCCACCGGGTTATAGGGGCTAACGGAGACTTAACGGGTTATGATGCAGGCTTGGAGCGTAAGCGCTGGCTTCTTGAATTGGAACGTGGCGTAAAGTGAGACTTATACTAACAAAAGAAGAGGGTGTGCCAATTATGACACACCCTCTTCTTTTGTTGAATCAATGCGATATATATGATTTACCGCATTATGAGATTTCGATAGCACGAGTGTTCTTTTGCTTCTCTTCTTTCGTAACCTTAGGCAGGGTGATGGTAAGGATACCATTATCTACCTTGGCTTCGATGCCTTCGCGGTTTACATCATCGGGTAGGGCGTAGCTCTGCTCGTAGTTGCTGTATGAGAACTCGCGGCGCAGATAGTGCTGTTTCTTGTCCTCTTCTTTGTGCTCCATCTTGTTCTCGATGGCTACACACAGGTTGCCTTCCTGGTCGAGGCTGATGCGGCAATATTCTTTCTTCATGCCGGGAGCGGCCACTTCCATTGTGTAGGCTTTTTCACTCTCCTTGACATTGACTGCGGGTGCTGTACTGTTGGCACGAGGCATAAAATCACTGTTCAGGAAATCATTAAACACTGTTGGGAACCAACTGTTGTTAAGCATTACTGGTAACATAATTAATACCTCCTAATTTTGTTTTGTTAAATGGTTAAACTTTCAATTTTCTTGGCCTCTGCTTTCGCATCGGCGTACACCCTAAATGTTGCAAATATTGTGCCAGTGGCGAAAGTGGACAATCTGTCACCGCTCCTGTGGACAATTTGTCCATTTCGTGACAGTTTTTATCTTTCCGTTAACGAATTTTAAGTCATGGCCGACTAAACCTTTTCCTTCTTTCCGTGTCTACAAAGCAGAGAGAAACAAAAAAAGGAGATTGTTTAATCCATAAAAAAGAGTAAATTATGAAGAAGATTGTATTAATGATGGCTATTGCTCTGATGAGTGTAGCTTCTGTGAAGGCCCAGGGTGGGCAGATGAGTGACGAGGAGCGTGCACAGCGTCGTGCTGAGATGATTCAGCGTCAGGGTGAGGAACTGGCAAAGGACCTCAAGCTGAGCGACAGCGAGAAAACGTCCTTTATGGAGCTTTACACCAAGTATCAGAATGAGATGATGAGCCAGTTCCAGTTCCAGCGTCGTGACCAGAACAATGGTGAGGAGCGCAAGAAACTGAGTGAAATGACCGACGAGGAAGTGACGGCTCGTATTCAAGAAGCATTCGCGCGTCAGGCTCAGCAGATCGAGCAGCAAAAGGCTCGTCTGGAAATCCAGAAGAAGTACTATGCCGAATTCTCCAAGACGTTAAAGCCTCAGCAGCTGATTCGCATCTTCGGTCAACAACGGCCTCAGGGCCAGCGTGGCCAGCAAGGCAATCAGCAAGGGCAGCGTGGACAGCGAGGCAATGGCGGACGTGGCGGTTTCGGCGGTCCTGGCGGTGGTTTCGGCGGCGGTGGTTTCGGTGGCCCATTCTAACTTCGGATGCCACTTTCAAGACCCTCTCTTTTTGACCATAATGAGCATAAGAGGGGGCTGAGAAACAAAACTTTCACGCTATAACGAAAAAAGAGTCCAAAGTCCTTGGGGCTTTGGACTTTTTTTTGTAAGTTTGCCCTGAATTAATTTCAAAAACAACACAAAACTTATTTAAATTAAAGATAAAAACAGAATGGGAAGAGTTCTTATTATCGGAGCAGGAGGCGTAGCCACCGTGGCTGCCCACAAGGTTGCTCAGAATCCTCAGGTCTTTACCGAGGTGATGATAGCCAGCCGTACAGAAAAGAAATGTATCGACCTGGCCAATGTCCTGAACCAGAAATACGGTACACAGGTAAGGACGGCACGCGTAGATGCCGATAGTGTTCCTGAACTAGTGGCTTTGCTAAGTGATTATCGGCCGGACATCGTCATGAACCTGGCCTTGCCCTATCAGGACCTGACCATCATGGAGGCTTGTCTGCAGACGGGTTGCAACTACCTGGACACAGCCAACTACGAGCCAAAGGATGAGGCTCATTTCGAGTACAGCTGGCAATGGGCCTATCGTGAACGTTTCGAGAAGGCTGGACTTACCGCCATTCTTGGGTGCGGCTTCGATCCGGGCGTAACTAGTATCTTCACGGCTTATGCCGCAAAGCATCATTTCGACGAACTGCAATATCTCGATATCGTGGATTGCAATGCAGGCAACCATCACAAAGCGTTTGCCACAAACTTTAATCCCGAAATTAATATCCGCGAGATTACGCAGAAGGGACTTTACTGGGAGAACGGCCGCTACATTGAGACGGAACCGATGGAGATTCACCAGCCGTTGAACTATCCTGAGATTGGCCCTCGCGAAAGCTATCTGCTCCATCATGAGGAAATAGAGTCACTCGTCATCAATTATCCGACCATTAAGCGGGCACGTTTCTGGATGACATTTGGCCAGCAATATCTCACCTATCTCGATGTCATTCAGAATATCGGAATGGCACGTATCGACGAGGTGGAGTACAAAGCTCCCAAGGCTGATGGCTCGGGCGATGCTTTGGTCAAGATTGTGCCTCTGCAGTTCCTGAAGGCCGTGCTGCCCAATCCTCAGGATTTGGGTCAGAACTATGACGGTCAGACAAGTATCGGTTGTCGTATCCGTGGGTTACGAGATGGGAAAGAGCATACATATTATATATATAACAATTGTAGCCATCAGGCAGCCTATGAAGAAACGGGCATGCAGGGCGTAAGCTATACCACAGGCGTGCCGGCCATGATTGGCGCCATGATGTTCCTGCAAGGTATCTGGAAGAAACCAGGCGTGCATAACGTTGAGGAGTTCGACCCCGATCCCTTCATGGAACAGCTCAATAAGCAGGGGCTGCCCTGGCATGAGCTCCACGATGTGGATTTGGAACTCTAATCTGGTGTAAACTGATGAAATAATGAATATAATTTAAAAGGTAAGATAAAGATGGCAAAGAAAGAAAAAGAAACGAACGGCCCCATCGACGAGCGTTCTGCTAAACTGGAAGCCCTGAAACAAGCTATGTCCAAGATTGAGAAGGATTTTGGAAAAGGCTCCATCATGAAGATGGGCGACGAGAAAGTAGCTAATATTGAGGTCATCCCCACCGGTTCTATCGGTCTGGACCATGCTTTAGGCGTGGGAGGATATCCAAAGGGGCGCATTATCGAAATTTATGGTCCTGAATCGTCGGGTAAGACTACGTTAGCGATCCACGCTATTGCCGAGGCTCAGAAGGCAGGTGGTATAGCAGCCTTCATAGATGCAGAGCATGCCTTCGATCGCTTTTATGCCGAAAAGTTGGGTGTAGATACCAACAACCTTCTCATTAGTCAGCCGGATAATGGCGAGCAGGCCCTTGAGATTGCCGATCAGCTAATCCGTAGTGCTGCAGTAGATATCGTGGTTGTCGACTCCGTGGCCGCCCTGACGCCGAAGGCTGAGATCGAGGGTGATATGGGTGACAACAAAGTTGGCCTTCAGGCACGCCTCATGAGTCAGGCCTTGCGTAAACTTACGGCTACAGTCAGCAAGACCAATACGACCTGTATCTTCATCAATCAGTTGCGCGAGAAGATAGGTGTCATGTTCGGTAACCCCGAGACTACCACGGGTGGTAATGCCCTGAAATTCTATGCAAGTGTCCGCCTGGATATTCGTCGCAGCACGGCTGTTAAGGATGGCGATGACATTCAGGGCCATCTTACCAAGGTGAAGGTGGTCAAGAACAAGGTGGCTCCTCCTTTCCGGAAGGCTGAGTTTGAGATTACCTTTGGCGAAGGCATTAGCCGCGTTGGCGAAATCGTGGACCTTGGTATCGACTACGGAGTCATCACCAAGAGCGGTTCATGGTTCAGCTATGGTGGCAGTAAACTGGCCCAAGGACGCGATGCCGTGAAGGCACTACTCAAGGACAACCCTGAGTTGTGCGATGAGTTGACGGCTAAGATAATGGATGCTATGAAGGGTAGTCCTGCACATACGGAGTCTGCTGCCGAAGAATAAATTGCGGAGAAGAAATAAGCAGAAAATATGAGAGAGTGGCAGTCATTTGAGATTGCCACTCTTGTTTTTCTGCCACTCTGTCAGTAATCTTGCCATTTTCGAGTTTGGCATAGCCTTTGCTTCATTTAAAGCAGAGTTTTCAATAAATATTGTCGAACAAATAAATAAAATAAATACAATTATGGGAAAGATTATTGGAATTGACTTAGGAACCACAAACAGTTGTGTATCCGTATTCGAGGGCAACGAGCCTGTAGTTATTGCCAACAGCGAGGGTAAGCGTACCACTCCCTCTATTGTGGCATTCGTAGATGGTGGCGAGCGTAAGGTGGGCGATCCCGCTAAGCGTCAGGCCATTACAAACCCCAAGAAGACCATCTTCTCTATCAAGCGCTTTATGGGCGAGACCTACGACCAGGTGCAGAAGGAGATTGCCCGCGTGCCTTATTCCGTAGTGCGCGGCGATAACAACACACCTCGTGTAGACATCGATGGCCGTATGTACACGCCTCAGGAAATTAGCGCCATGATCCTGCAGAAGATGAAGAAGACTGCCGAGGACTACCTCGGTCAGGAAGTTACCGAGGCCGTGATTACCGTGCCCGCATACTTCTCCGATTCTCAGCGTCAGGCAACCAAGGAGGCAGGTCAGATTGCCGGACTCGATGTGAAGCGTATCGTCAACGAGCCCACAGCTGCCGCTCTGGCCTATGGTGTGGATAAGGCCAACAAGGACATGAAGATTGCCGTATTCGACTTGGGTGGCGGTACATTCGATATCTCCATCCTGGAATTTGGAAGCGGCGTGTTCGAAGTACTCTCCACCAATGGTGATACGCACCTGGGTGGTGATGATTTCGACCAGGTCATCATCGACTGGATGGCTAACGAGTTCAAGAGCGAGGAAGGTATTGACCTGAAGCAGGATCCTATGGCCCTTCAGCGCCTTAAGGAAGCTGCCGAGAAGGCTAAGATAGAACTCTCCAGCAGTACAACTACCGAGATTAACCTGCCTTACATTACTGCAGTAGGCGGTGTGCCCAAACACTTGGTGAAGACCCTTACTCGTGCTAAGTTCGAGCAGCTGGCCGACGGGCTAATCCAGGCTTGCAAGGTGCCTTGTCAAAAGGCTATGCAGGATGCAGGTCTCAGCAATAGCGATATCGACGAGGTAATCCTGGTGGGCGGTTCCAGCCGTATCCCCGCAGTGCAGAAGCTTGTGGCCGACTTCTTCGGTAAGGAACCCAGCAAGGGTGTGAATCCCGACGAGGTTGTAGCCGTTGGTGCCAGCATTCAGGGTGCCGTGCTCGCAGGTGATAAGAGTGATATCGTTCTGCTCGACGTAACTCCCCTGTCTATGGGTATCGAGACGATGGGTGGCGTAATGACGCGTCTGATTGATGCCAACACCACCATTCCTTGCCACAAGAGCGAGATCTTCTCTACCGCAGCCGACAACCAGACGGCAGTTACCATCCACGTCCTGCAGGGCGAGCGTCCTATGGCCAGTCAGAACAAGAGCGTGGGTCAGTTCAACCTCGAGGGTATAGCACCCGCTCGTCGTGGCGTGCCTCAGATTGAAGTCAGCTTCGATATCGATGCCAATGGTATCCTGAAGGTAAGTGCCAAGGATAAGGCTACCGGTAAGGAGCAGGCCATCCGCATCGAAGCTTCCAGCGGCCTGAGCAAGGACGAGATCGAGCGCATGAAGGCAGAGGCAGAGCAGAATGCCGAGGCCGACAAGAAGGAACGCGAGCGTGTGGATAAGCTGAATCAGGCCGACAGCATGATCTTCCAGACAGAGAACATGCTGAAGGAGAATGGCGACAAACTGCCTGCCGACGTGAAGGGCGAAGTTGAAGCTGCTGTTGAGAAACTGAAGACTGCCCACAAGGCTCAGGACATCCCGGCCATCGATGCAGCCATTGCCGAACTGAACAATGCCGCTCAGAAGATGTATCAGCAGGCCGGACCTCAGGCAGGTCCTCAGGGCGGTGCCGGTTTCCAGGGCGGTTCAGGCTTCCAGGGTGGTCAGCAGGCCGGTCCTCAGAACGGCGGTCAGCAAGGTCCCGATATTCAGGACGCCGACTTTGAGGAGGTCAAGTAAAGAACAAAAATTGATATAGTGAAGAAATGGGTGTGACTTTCGTGTCACACCCATTTTTGTTTGCAGAAGAAATGAAATATGGTGAAAAACTTGCATTTCAAGCATTTTTATTGTATCTTTGTACCAACTTTAACGCAATTAGTTATGCCAAGGAAGAAAACAGGAATGCCATTTGAGGCGCATCCGTCACCGAAGAAAACAGAAAACGGTGAGAAACTGTTCTATGTGAAGCCACAGAGCGGCTTGGTGAGAACGCTCGGTGAATTCGAGATGTGGTTCCATGACAAATACTCGTTGCGTCAAGGCGATATGGCTCGCGTGTTTGATGCAATGTTAGATGGAGCCCCAGAATGGTTTGCCATGGGTTATCGTCTCGAGACACCTATCGGAACGTTCTCTCCCAAATTGAAACTGAAACGTCAAGTGACTAATCCTGATGATATCCATCTTGACGATGTGGAATTGGATGGCATTGAATTCCAACCCTCCAAATCCTTCGTTAAAAATCTGAAGTATGCCATTGGCTCCGATGGCTTCCGCTATGTCTGTAAACCTCAATCCAGTCGATTGCTGGACAATCAGCAACATCTGGAAAAAGCTTTGCAAAAGTGTTTGAAAGAACATGGCTATGCCACCGTTGCAAGCTTTGCGTTTCATAGTGGCTTGACAGATCATTCAGCCCGCAAACAACTCGACAAGTGGTGCTATGGTGACTCCCCCAAACTGCAAATGTCACGCTTTGGCAGAATACATATATACACAGAGATTTAAGTATCTCTCTCTTCACTCCATTTCCTTTAACCCGAATCGGTCATTAGCTTTATGATGATAATTGACCTCTTCATTTGGCTTTAGGCAGTTAATCGTTTGCCTTTAGCCAAATGATAGTGTGCCTTTAGGTAAACGATTGTATGCCTAAAGGCGCTGTCCTTATGGGCTCGATTAAAAGCCCCGATTGACTAATGTGAATCTCCCGATTCACTCGGCTGGTTGCTCCTCTTATTTGCTTGAATCCGAATCGGTCATTAGCGCGTAACAGTCTAATGACCGATTAGGGTTGAACAGTCAATCATCTTCAGGGAAGTACTCATAGTATATATCTCCAATTGTATCTGCGAATCCCCATCCGCAGGGTGAAGCCCACTCCATACACTGTCTTAAACGCGGTTTGAAGTGATTCAGCATATTATTCTTGGCAATATATGCTATAGTCTTTTCAAAATTATTCTCTACAGATGAGTAATACTGCTCCCACATGTCACCATAATCGTATGTAAACTGGCAAGCGTTCTCGACATAGCACAGCATCAAGTCAGCCAACTTGTCCGGAGAAGGCTTCAGTTTCTTGTAGTCCGAGACAGCCTTGCGACAAACTGAGAATCGAGTCTTCGGCTCTCTGGTGCTTTTCGCGGGATAGAATTCTTCCGTGATAATCTTCTTATACTCTTCCAGCTTTCCAACTTCGTCAGGATTTGCATAGAACTCCAGATACTCTTTCGCTTCTTTGCGAGCATCATACATCTCCAGAACCATGCCAATGATTTCTTCCTTGGGCATGGACATGAGTATTCTCTTTACATTTGCTTTTGACATAATCCGAAAATGGTTGTATTTCGATTGAACTTGTATGGGTACTTGTATGGGTAGTTGTATGGGTGAACTTAGGAATTATAAAAATCAATCTTTCTTATTTCCAAACAATCGTTTCAATTGAAGGTCAAAGTCGCTCATGATTTCACGATCCTGAATAACACGAAACTTATCATATTCAGATAGAGCCTTTTCTACCGCTTGTTCATGAGTCACACGGCCAGCATCTGGAAGCAAAGGACGGTTATTCAAATCCATATAGCGTTGTAGGAGAGCGGACCAGTCTGCCATTGTCATCAAGATATGATCTTCAGCACGTTGCTCAGCAATGTCAATGAAGGCATTGCTCAATCTGTTCAAAGAATCCACCTCTTTCTCACTCAGATAGTTCTTGGCTACTGTAACATCCGATTTTACTACTCTACCGTCAGGTGCATTCTTCCATGTTGTCAATCCCATGTGAGGGCGTTCTGCATCTGCGCGGTCATAGATAATCTCGGCTGCTGTCTGTTTGGTTACGGCATAATGCATCATATTCTGCACAGTCTTGAAGAACAACTGCGTTTCTTCGGCATCCTTGTCGTAGTCGGAACTACACTCGCAATATATGTCTGTAATCTTCTGATAATAACGTCGCTCGCTGATACGTATCTCACGAATACGGTCAAGCAAATCATCGAAGTAGTCAGCCCCGAATACATTCTTTCCCTTCAGACGTTCATCATCCAAAACAAAGCCTTTTGTAAGGTATTCTTTCAAGACTTGTGTTGCCCAGATACGGAACTGAGTGGCTTCGTAGCTATTCACACGATAACCCACGGCAATGACCACATCTAGGTTATACATCATCACCTCACCAGACCATTTGTCCGAAGGTAACAAAATTTTTTTGTAAGCATCGGACAAATGGAGTTCACCGCATTCCTCTATCTGTGATAGGTGATAACTAATGTTCTGTTGGGTCACTCCAAACAACTCAGCCATTCTCTGCTGTGAAAGCCAAAATGTATTGGTATCGAAGATAACTAGAACCTCCACTTTCCCATGTCCTCCTCTATACATAAGTACAGAAGACTCCATGCTTCTCACAGCAACATCGGGAGTAATAGTCGCACTGAAATACTGCTGTGCAGCCTTCACCATCTCTTTCTTTTGGTCGGCATTCATCGCCACAGCCATACAGGCCGCTCGAGATAGGCGGATGCTCTTCACCTCTCTGACAGCACCACTGCCCAGTTCCGCCATTTCCGTTATCTCCACAAAATGCTCACCAAGATGATAGCCCTTCTGTGAAGTCCATGCCTGTGCCTTGGATATGACACGCTCAAAGTTCCAGTACTTGCCATAGCCCATCACCCTCGCTAGTTTGCGTGAGTTCCACCATTCCTTGCCATCGGCATCAACCTCTTTCAACTGCTCGAAAGGAGATTGAAGTTCTGGGATGTTGTTTGTATTTTGAGTCATATATTCTTATAACGTTTTTACCCGTTTTTATATTTCGTGAGTCCGTAAATCCGTAATACTTTCAGCCTTCATACCTCAGATTTCAGCTTTCTATTATCACCTGCCCCCCCGTGGCATATGCTATTGTAAAGAGCCAGTCCTTTTGCCGTCAGCAGGTATTTCTGCCGAGGGTGACGGGGCGAATCAGGATATAGCATACGGATATAGCCCTCGTTCATAGAAGGATTAAGAGAGTAGTCAAGGAAGTTTTCCCTATCTTTCAAGCCAATCCTTTCCATCATCACTTTGACGGATAGTTGCTCCTCACCCAAAGCCTTTACCAGCCTAATAATATTTTTATTGTCGGTGTAAGCTATACTTGTCGGGGTACTTGTCGGGGTACTTGTCGGGGTACTTGTCGGTTGTTTTGAAGGAACAGCAAGGTTTGGCTGTTCTTTCCATTCTGCAGGCGGGTTAATATGCAGATAACGATTGCGCAAGTCCCACTGCTCTCCAAGCAGTAGATTACGGAAAAAACGTTCCAGAAAAACAGGACTATAGTCATGACCGCCTTTCTGCGAGCGTCCTTGTCGGTCGTCTTGTACACGTTGATGATCTTGTATTTTACTTTAGTTTTCATGAACATGCCCCCTCCGGAATTTGCTGTTCAAATATATGAGCGAGCATGTCCTGTTTATTCCCGCACCTACGGCGGGCGTGGTGATGAGTTCATTTCTTATCATAAT
>JAILKU010000111.1 GCA_024693505.1 Bacteroidaceae bacterium
CCTGCGTGAGATAACGGACTCCATGTTTCCCGAGGCCCGCAAGTTTGCCCATCTGGGCATTAGCATGATGCCCCGTCGCAGCACTCTTTCCGATGCCAACGAAAGAAGGCCGGAGAGTATCTTCGAGGCAGCCTACAGGGATTTGTACACTACATACAAGGATGAACTTTCCTCGGACAGCCGAAGGCGGCAGACCCCGAAGTGGCTCTCACGGGTTGTGGCATTTGTGTAGTGTATAGGTTATTTCATCCGAAAGTTATCCCAGATTTATCCCACATTATTTGAGATTTATCTGGGATTTTCCTTTAGTGGCTCACATGCAAACATTCATTAAACCTCTCTATATAAAGGTTTTCACAAAGATTTTATCAGATAAGCAGATTACAAATTTATCCCACTTTATCCGAGTCTATCCCGGATTTATCCGAAAAAGCCCAACTGATTCATAAGGTCAGCTGGGCTTTTCGATAGAGCGAGACATCACTTGAAGAGCGATACCAGAGCATTTCCACCGAAGTAGATGGCGAGACATACAGCGACCTCGAAGATGCCGATGGCCCACCAGAAGACCTTGTTCGAAAGCCATACGCCTTTATTGTCACGGACAATGGCTCTGAGGTGTTCATTTTGTTCTTTCCACTCCTGGCGTTGCAGAAGTCGGTGTCGTTCCAATAGCTGCTTTTCCTGCTCAATCTGGTTATCGACAAACTTCTGGGTTTCTTGAAAAGACTCAGGAGTAATCCGCGCAGGAATGACCATGCTTTCTATTCGTTGCTTCATTCCGGAAATGAGAGCTGCGACCTCGCCAAGCTTGGAACTGCCGTTCTCAATGGACTTGGTTTGCTTGCCCATGTCATCGCACATTTCCTTGGCAGAGGTGATGTGGTCATCCAAATCAGAAACGGCTTGGCGCAATGCCTCGATCTTGGCATCCAGCCGTTTCTCTTCCTCGTCGGACTCGTGCTGATGGTCTATGACATTCAGCATGTGTTCGTTGCCACTCGTTGATTTATGGGTGCAAAGGTAGTAAATCTCACCAAGAAAACGTTTCTTTTTGTTATAAGTAGGGTATTTCTCATTGATGTCATGATGCACAACCCATAGGGCGGTGATTTGGTCAGGTGAGAATATCTGTAAGCTTGTTTACTAGGATTCTCACATGGACGAAGCTCAATGCTTTCGGAGAGAGTTACATCATGAAAATCTGTGTATTCTGTGCTATCAGAGTGGGGAAATATCATATCTATTCGTGATAATTAGAGTGATTCGTGTTCGAGAACTAAAATTCAGAAAATCAAAGTCTCTTATTTTGTCAAGAATTATGACTGATGGCTAAAATTGGCAAAAAAAGGTTGGAAACGCTCCCTGCCTGGGAAAATATTTTTTCCTGGGCAGAGAAAAATTTTTTTCTGGGCAGGAAAAAAATTCTCTCTCCGCAGGCCGTCCATGGGGAACTTCTGGATAATGCTCTTTTTGTAAAAAATTTTATTGGTGTCCGCTAAAAGTTGAAAATCTCCAAATCAAGTTTCACAAGCATTATAAAGTTACTCCATGTGGTGATAAGTTCCTAACGACTTTTTGAGTGCCCCTTTCGGGGCAGAAATCTTTCAAATTTGGACAAATCAAACAAATATTTGATTAGATTTGATTAGATTTGTATGATTTTAAATAAATTAGAGTGAACCTCCTCGGCGGACTTTCCATATTATGAATCTTGTTATGCAGACAAGGGTAATTATCGCCGCTATGCCGAGCGAGAGTTTATAGTCCAGCCCCAGGATGGTGGGCGACACGAGGAAAAAGTCCGTCACGACCATCGTCATGAACACGGCCGGAAGGAGCGTCATCCAGTAGAACTTCCGCTCGCGCGCCAGATAGACTGTGCACATCCACAGCGTGATGGCGGCCATCACCTGCGTGCCCCATGCCACGTACTGCCAGACGGTGCCGAAGCCCGATGGATTGCCTATCTGCCACGCCAGCAGGGCGATGCCCACTGCGAAGACGGGCAGGGAGAGGAGCAGGCGGCTGCGCATGCTGGATTGCCTGAGGTGGAACGCCTCGGAGAGGATGAGGCGCGCGGCGCGGAACGAGGAGCCGCCCGTGGTGATGGGGGCGGCCACGATGCCGAGCAGGGCCAGGATGCTGCCGAACGTGCCGAGCCAGCTGGCACACACGATGTTGACCACCGTGGGCGCGTCGAAGTACTGGATGAGCGAGAGGGCCGTCTGTCCCTCGAAGGCGGCTGTCACGTCGGGCGGGCAGACCTGACGCCATCCCTCCTGGAAGAAGAAGTAGCTGCTGACGGTTGCCCAGACGAGCGCCACGATGCCCTCGGTAATCATGGCGCCGTAGAAGATGGCCCGGCCCTGCCGCTCGCTCTTCATGCAGCGCGCCATCATGGGCGACTGCGTGGCATGGAAGCCCGAGACGGCGCCGCAGGCTATCGTGACGAACAGCGCGGGGAAGAGCGGTTGCCGCAGGCCCAGGCGGGCGGCTCCCCAGTTGCCCAGCCCGTCCCACACCTCTGGCAGGACGGGGTGCTTGATGCACAGGACGATGCCCAGGGCCACCACCATGAAGAGCATGGACAGGGCGAAGGCGGGATAGACGCGCCCGATGACCTTGTCGATGGGCATCATGGTCGTGGCCACGTAGTAGAGGAAGATGATGTAGACCCACATCATCTTGCTCCCCCAGATGCCGGACAGTATGATGGCGGGGCAATAGACGAAGAAGGCGCCCACGAGCATCATCATCATCATCGTGAAGACGACCAGGGCTCCGCGGGCCTTGCCGCCCAGGTAGCGGCCCGTCAGCTCGGGCAGTCCCTCGCCGCCGTGGCGGAGCGAGAGCATGCCGCTCATGTAGTCGTGGACCGCTCCGCCGAAGATGCAGCCCAGGACGATCCAGACGTAGGCCGCGGGGCCGAACCACATGCCCATGATGGCTCCGAAGATGGGTCCGGTGCCGGCAATGTTGAGGAACTGGATCATGAAGATACGCCATCCCGGCAGCACGACGTAGTCGATGCCGTCGGCGCGCGAGACGGCCGGGGTCACTCTGTCGTCGGGCCCGAAGACGCGCTCGGCCACCCGGCTGTAAACCATGTAGCCCACGATGAGGGCCACGAGACTCAATGCAAATGATATCATCTTTCCTATGCTTTAGTTTGTTCTGCTGTTTAACTTCTCCTTCAGGTAGCGGCCTGTGTAGCTCTTCCTGCAGCGGGCCACGTCCTCGGGCGTGCCGCATGCCACGACCTCTCCGCCCTCGTCGCCGCCCTCGGGGCCGAGGTCGATGACGTGGTCGGCACACTTGATGACCTCCAGGTTGTGCTCAATAATAATTATGGTATGCCCGCGCGCAATGAGTGCGGCGAAGCTGTCGAGCAGCTTCTTGATGTCGTGGAAGTGGAGGCCCGTGGTGGGCTCGTCGAAGATGAAGACGGTGGGGCGTGTCTTCTCCAGGCTGAGGTAGTAGGCCAGCTTGACGCGCTGGTTCTCTCCGCCGGAGAGGGTGCTGCTGCTCTGCCCCAGCTTGATGTAGCCCAGGCCGACGTCCTGGAGGGGCTTCAGCAGTGCGGTGATGCGCTTCTGTCCGTTGCGGCCGAAGAACTCCACGGCCTGGTTGACGGTCATGTTCAGCACGTCGAAGACGTTCACTCCCTCGTAGCGTACGTCGAGGATGTCTTTCTTGAACCGCTGTCCGTGGCAGCTCTCGCAGACGAGGACGAGGTCGGCCATGAACTGCATCTCGACGGTGACGGTGCCCTCGCCCTTGCACTCCTCGCAGCGTCCGCCCTCGGTGTTGAAGCTGAAGTGGCCGGCCGTGTAGCCCATCTGCTTGGCGAGGGGCTGCTGGGCGAAGAGCCTGCGTATCTCGTCCCAGGCCTTGATGTAGGTCACGGGGTTCGAGCGCGTGCTCTTGCCGATGGGGTTCTGGTCGACGAACTCGATGGCCTGGACGGCCTTCGTGTCGCCTTCGAGCCGCAGGAACTCCCCGGGGCGCTCGGCAATCTCGTCGAGCTCGCGCTTCATGGCGTTGTAGAGGATGTCGCGCACCAGACTGCTCTTGCCGCTGCCGCTGACGCCCGTGACGCAGGTCATCACGTTGAGCGGGAAGCGCACGTCGATGCCCTTCAGGTTGTTGGCGCGGGCCCCCTTCACCTCGATGTAGTTGTTCCACGGCCTTCTGGAGACGGGCACGGGTATGACGTCCTCTCCCGTCAGGAAGGCCAGGGTGTGCGATGTCCGCGCGAGGTCGCTCTTTACGTTGGCGCCCTTCGCGCCCTTCCCTGCGCTCTTCGCGGCCTTCCCTGCGCCCTTCGCGTCCTTCCCGGCCGTCAGTACGGTTTTGCCCTGATAGACAATCTCCCCGCCCAGGCGTCCGGCCTCGGGCCCGATGTCGATAATCCAGTCGGCCGCCCTCATGATCTCCTCGTCGTGCTCGACAACCATAACGGTGTTCCCTAGGTCGCGCAGCTGGAGCAGGACCTTGATGAGGCGCGCCGTGTCGCGGCTGTGCAGCCCGATGCTGGGCTCGTCGAGGATGTACAGGCTGCCCACCAGACTGCTGCCCAGGCTCGTGGCGAGGTTGATGCGCTGGCTCTCGCCGCCGGACAGACTGTTGCTCAGCCGGTTCAGGGTGAGGTAGCCCAGACCGACGTCCATCAGGAACTGCAGGCGGTTGCCTATTTCCGTCAGTATGCGGTTGGCCACCAGCTGCTCGTGCTCGCTCAACGCGCCGGGGATGCTCCCGGACGCCTCGTGGCCGAATATCTTCACGAGTTCGACAATGGGCTTCTGCACGAGGTCGCTGATCGTGTAGCCGGCCACCTTCACGTAGTCGGCCTCGGGCCTCAGTCGCGCGCCGTGGCACTTCGGACAGATGGTCTTCCCCCTGTATCGCGACAACATGACGCGGTTCTGTATCTTGTACTGGTTCTCCCGCAGGTAATTGAAGAAGGCATCGATGCTGATGAGGCCCCATTCCCTCTCTTCCTTCGCCAGCTTCCTCTTCGCTTCCGGCAGCCCGGGCGGGAAGGTGCCGTGCCAGAGCCAGTCCTTCTCCTCCTGCGTCAGCTCGAAGTAGGGCTTGAAGATCGGGAAGCCCCGTTCGGAGTTGAAGTGTATGAACCAGTCCTTCCATTCGCTCATCTTCTCGCCCCTCCAGCATACGACGGCCCCTTCGTAGAGGCTCAGGGCGCTGTTCGGGATGACCAGGTGCTCGTCGATGCCGATGATACGCCCGAATCCCTCGCACTCGGGGCAGGCTCCGATGGGCGAGTTGAAGGCGAAGAGATTGTCCGACGGTTCCTCGAAGGTTATGCCGTCGGCCTCGAAGCGCGTGCTGAAGCTGTGGCGCTCGCCGGTGGGGAGAAAGACCAGCTCGCATTCGCCGTGGCCCTCGTAGAATGCCGTCTCGGCAGAGTCCACCAGCCGGGCGATGGTATCCTTGGCGTCAGATACGGTGAGCCGGTCAATGAGGAGCCTTATGGACGTGTCCGGCTTCGCCTCCTTCCCCTGCTTCGCCTCCTTCCCCTGCTTCAGCTCCTTCCCCTGCTTCAGCTCCTTCCCCTGCTTCGCCTCCTTCCCCTGCTTCAGTTCCTTCCCCTGCTTCAGCTCCTCCAGGTAGTCCTCGATCCTCACGACCTCCGGAACGCTCTCCCCATCCGCCCGGGAGCATGCAATCCGGCTGAATCCGCTTTTTAGGAACATGTCGAGCTGCTCCGCCATGGTGCGGCCGTCGGGCAGGTTGACGGGGCTGAGCACGAGGAAGCGCTCGCCGGCGGCATGAGCGGTCATGCAGGCCACGACGTCCTCCGTGGTATGCCGCTTCACCTCTCTTCCGCTGACCGGCGAGAACGTGTGGCCCACGCGGGCGAAGAGCAGACGCAGGTACTCGTATATTTCAGTGCTGGTGCCGACGGTGCTGCGGGGGTTGCGGCTCGTGACCTTCTGCTCGATGGCGATAGCGGGCGGAATGCCCTTGATGTAGTCGCACTCCGGCTTGTTCATCCTGCCCAGGAACTGCCGGGCATAAGAGCTGAGGCTCTCCACATATCGCCTCTGCCCCTCGGCAAACAAGGTGTCGAAGGCTAGACTGCTCTTGCCGCTGCCGCTGACGCCCGTGACGACGATGAGCTTGTCGCGCGGTATCTCGAGCGAGACGTTCTTCAGGTTGTTCACCCTGATGCCTTTCGCCTCGATGCTCTCGCTCTCGTAAGTATTCTCTATGTTCTCGCTTTTCTTCATTGTATCCTAATCCTTGGTGATTTCTCCCGCCAGATTGCTGTTCATCATCTCTCGCAGGCGGGGCAGCGGAAGCTTGTGGCCCAGCAGGAACATCAGCTTGGTGATGGCGCACTCCGGCGTGCTGTCGTACCCGCTTACGACGCCGGCGTCTAACAGCGGCAGGCTGGTCTCATAGAGTCCCATGTGTACGCTTCCCGACTGGCACTGCGTGATGTTCACCACCAGGATGCCGCTCTCCGACGCCGCCTTCAGTTCCTCCTTCAGCCATTTCAGCTGCGGGGCGTTGCCGGCGCCGAAGGTTCGCAGCACCACGGCTTTCAGGCCTGGGATGTTGAGGACGGCATGAACCAGACTCTGTTGTATGCCGGGGAACAGCGTGAGCACCACGACGTTGGGATCGACAAGATAGTGGGCCCTGAAGGGACTGGCGGGGTCGGGACGGCGGATGGCCTGGGTGTTGTAGCGAATCTGGATGCCGGCAGTGGCCAGCACGGGGTAGTTGAACGACCGGAATGCGTTGAACTGTTCGCTATTGATCTTCGTGGTGCGGTTCCCGCGCATCAGCTTTTCCTTGAAATAGATGCAGACCTCGGGGACCATGGGCTCGCCGTCCTCGCCTCGGGCAGCGGCAATCTCGATGGCCGAGATGAGGTTCTCCTTGCCGTCGGTGCGCAGCATGCCGATGGGAAGCTGGCTGCCGGTCAGGATGACGGGCTTGCCCAAGTTCTCGAGCATGAAGCTCAATGCCGATGCGGTGAATGCCATCGTGTCGGTGCCGTGCAGGATGACGAATCCGTCGTAATGCGTGTAGTTCTTCTCGATGATGCCCACGAGCCGGGCCCAATGTTCCAGTCCCATGTCAGATGAATCGATGGGCGGCTGGAAGGTGTATGTGCTGATGTCATAGTCGAAGCGCCGCAGCTCGGGCACTTGATCCAGCAGGTGGGCGAAGTCGAAATTCTCCAGCGCTCCGGTCTCGGAGTTGCGTATCATCCCGATGGTGCCGCCTGTGTAGATGAGCAGCACCCGTGGTCGTATATTGGCGTCCTTTTTCTCCATTTGGCTGCAAAATTACAAAATTGTTGGCACTCTCAAGGACTCTGGAGCACTTTTTAATAAAAGTTTACGCAAAAAAGTTTTGTAACAAGAGGAAAAGTCACTATTTTTGCAGGCAAATACGTTAAATTATGAGGAACAAGATTCTTTTCCTGCTACTTTTCTTGTCGGTGGCAGTTGTGGCTCAGAACCCCAAGAGGGAGTTCCGCGGAGCTTGGATTCAGTGTATTAACGGACAATTCCAGGGCGTAGGTCGTGACCGGATGCAGCAGACCCTGTCCTACCAGCTGGATGAGTTGCAGAAGGATGGTATTAATGCCATTTTCTTCCAGGTCAGGGCCGAGGGCGATGCGCTTTATGCCAGCCAGCTGGAACCTTGGAGCCGATACCTTACGGGGCAGCAGGGACTGCCTCCCAATCCTTACTGGGATCCGTTGCAGTGGATGATCGAGCAGTGCCACGCCCGCGGCATGGAGCTGCATGCCTGGATCAATCCCTATCGTGCCAAGACAAAGGGCACGACGGCTTTGGCCACGAATCATCCTTATCTCCGCGACCCCTCGTTGTTTATCGACTATGACGGGCTGATTCTCTTTGACCCGGGACGTCCCGAGAACCGTGTCTGGATTTGCCAGGTGGCCTGCGACATCGCCAGCCGCTATGATGTTGACGGCATCCATATCGACGATTATTTCTATCCCTATCCCGTGGCCGGAGTTCCCATCCCCGACGATGCCAGCTACTTCCAGTACGGGCAGGGCATGGACCGTGGCGATTGGCGTCGCCAGAACGTGAACCAGTTCATCAAGCAGATGCATGAGAGCCTGCGCCAGGTGAAGCCCTGGCTGAAGTTCGGCGTAAGTCCGTTCGGCATCTATCGCAATCAGTCGAGCGATCCCTCCGGCAGTGCTACCAACGGCCTGCAGAACTACGATGACCTCTATGCCGACGTGCTTGAGTGGGTGCGCCAGGGATGGGTCGATTATAATATTCCCCAGCTGTATTGGGAGATCGGCAACAAGGCAGCCGACTACGAAACGATGATCCGTTGGTGGAGCGCCAATGCCAGCGACCGTCCTATCTTTGTGGGGCAGGACGTGAACCGTACGGTGAAGTACGCCGACCCGTTGAACCCGCAGGTTCACCAGATGTATCATAAGTATCAGCTGCAGCGCTCGTTGCCCGGCATCTTCGGCAGCTGCCAGTGGTACGCTGCGGCGGTCGTCGAGAATCCCGGCAACTATGCCACCGTGCTGCGTCAGCAGTTCCACAGCACGCCGGCCCTGCAGCCCATCATGCCCTGGATTGACTATAAGGCACCGGGCAAGCCGCGCAAGACGACCATCATCTGGACTGAGGACGGGCCCGTGCTCTGCTGGACTGCGCCGAAGGCTAAGACAGAGATGGATGTGGCAACGCGCTATGTGGTCTATCGTTTTATGAAAGGTGAGCGCATCGACCTCGAGGATCCCACTCACATCCTCGCCATTACCAGCGAGAACATGCTGCCCCTGCAGTATCAGGGCGGATGCAACTCATATACCTTTGTGGTTACGGCCCTGGATCGCCTTCAGAATGAGTCTAAGGGCGCAAAGAAGAACGTTCGATTGTAATCCTTACCTTTTTATATCCTAGCGAGCGGAAGAGAGCCTCGACCTGGTGGCGGGCGTTTTCTTCCGCTTGTTTTATGTTCTGCGTGGTCATGGCGCGCTGAATCATCATGGTGCGGGCACGCCGGTACAGATCCTCCTTGGCCTGGGCATCCCACGTGCCGTACTCGTAGAAGCTGCGCGTGCGGGCCTCGTCGATGAAGTTCCGGTCGAGCAGCTGGATGGGCGGTAGCTGGAGCGACACCGTGTCGCCGTTTGCGGTGGCCCATCCCCTGTCGCACAGGCTGAAGTCTATGCCCAGGCGCAGCGTGCCGTGATAGATGCGCACCAGGTGGTCGTCTGGGGAAAGCAGATGGCTGTCCGTCGTGTCCACCATCACCTCGTCGTCGATGCTCAGGAACTCCCACTGCCCCAGCCGCTCGATGCTTTGCAGCACGGCCGGCGTCTGCCCGATATCGTTTTCGAAGCCCAGCTCCATGTCCACAGGCTTCTTTGCCAAGTATTGCCGGCAGCTGTTGAGGTTGTAGCCTGCCAGTGCGACGCATGCCAGGGCCAGCAGCCAGAATGCCCACTTAATGTACTTCATGCCTTATCTCCTTTATCTTTTCCAGTCCCTCAATGCTTTCAGTCCCGACGCCTTCCCTGAAGGTGATGATGATGTGGTCCTCCTGGTATCCCAGGCTCGTCAGCAGCGGGATGAGCGTCTGTGCGGCGCAGTCGCGGGCTGTATGCAGCAGCCTCATGTCGGGCACTTCGGCCAGGACGCTCTCTACACCCTGGCGCGTGAACTCCGACATCTCCTCGTCGGTGTAGGCCGAGCGCCACAGGCTCGTGAACTGCCTGATGCCCTGATGGTCCACCTTCGACGCCGTCAGCGCTATCTTCGGGTCGGGCAGGGTGATGTGGATGAAGCTGCCCCGCTGCTCCACGTTGCGCGCCGAGAACGTCGAGAAGTCCACGTAGGCCTTCAGCGTAACCTCGATGGGGATGGCTATCCTGCGGTCCCCGATGTTGAAGCGGTGCTCGAAGTCGATGCCGAAGATCTGGCCCTTCAGCTTGAGCAGGTCCTCGTGCGTGACGATCTTATGGATGCGGTATTCGGCGGTGTAGAGCCTGCTCTGCCGGGCTATGCGGCTTATCAGGAGCAGGTTGTCGGCCCCGCTGCCGTCCTTCGCATTCCCCGCTGCGGCCGCCGTCCCTTCTCCGCCGCTGTTCCCGACGGCTTCCGGTTCCCCCCCGATGAATCCACTGACCAGGCCCTGGCGGCTGACGTACAGATACCCTATCCACAGCAGTCCGATTACGATAATGAAATATATAAAGCGTTTCATCACTTCCTATTTTGATGCAAAGTTACGATTATGCGGCTGATAAGCAAAGAAATTCCCGCTTTAATTTCGTTAATATGACGGGGAACAGCCGCAATCGGTGCATAATTTGCCTTTTTTCCCTACATAATGGAGAAAGTTTGGCCCGAAGATTCCCCCGTTTGCCGAAAAAACCGTATCTTTGCAGAAAATTACATCCAGATGAAGCATCAGTCATGGCTTTTGGCGGCCGCTTGCATCGCCGCCCTCCTACTTTCAGCCTGCCGTTCCGACAGGAAATCAAATATCATCGTAGAGACTCAGACGAACTATGTGCCGCAGGAGCACCGCATGCCCGAGTACAACTTTTCCGATACCGTACGCATGGGGAGCCACCAGTTCGTCTACACCATCCACCGCGAGGCCGACGCGTCGCTGCCCAAGGTGAAGGACGAGGCGGGCGACACCTACCTGGACAACTTCTACCAGCTGAGCATCGAGCGCGACAATGCCACCTTCTTCGAGCGCCGCTTCGCCAAGAGCGACCTGCGGCCCCTTCTCGCCCGCGATTTCCAGCGCAACGGCATCATCGACGGCTTCCGCTTCATCAGCGCCGGCGAGGGACGCCTCCAGTTCGGACTCTGCGTCAGCTATCCCGAGAGCGACATGTCAGCCCCCTTTATACTGACCATCGGCCCGGATGCCAGTTATAGCATCGAGGCCGATGATGTAATGGATGTGGAGGAGACCGGCGACACGGCCGCCATCTGATCCCCCCTTTCAGCGAAACCTATTCCATCCCGTTGTCGGGATCGTCGTTGCCGCCGCCGCCGTTGCCCGGCTCGGTCGGCTCGGTCGGCTCGGTCGGATTGGTCGGCTCGGTCGGATTAGTCGGCTCGGTCGGATTTTCCGGATCCTCCGTGTTTTGGCCGCCGCCCGTATTGTCGCCGCCGCCGGGATCTTGGTTCCCGTTACCGTTTTCGTTGGCGCCGGCGTTTCCGCCCTGGTTCCCGTTTCCACACGGGTTTTCGTTTTCGTTTCCGTTCTCGTTAGCTTTACCGCCGCCTTTCCCTCCTTTTCGGTCCATTTCGTCCTGATAGATCTGAATCGTACCGTTCCATTCGGTGATGAATGTCTCGTAGGGAGTGGGGTCGTCGGCGAAGGCTGCGCCACCCTCGATGGCTACGCATAGGTTATCGTAGGCCTCGTCGGTCGCCTTGCGGGCCTTCTCCAGCGCGGCCATCACCTTCTGGCTCTTCTCTGCGCCCTCGGCCAGGCGGAAGGATTTCACCTCATCGTTGGCCTCGACCATCTCCTGGTAGAGCTGCGAGCCGCCTATGGTGGCTATGCGCGCCAGCATGGCCTAGGTCGAGAGGTATTGGGCCAGGTTGGTCATCACGCCCGACTCGTCGTTCACCTGCGCCCGCGTGTTCAGCTTGTACAGTTCGAAGACCGCCTTGAGCGCCGTGGCCGCGTCGTCCAGGTCGGCGATGCCCGAGCCCTCCCATACGTTCACCAGGCGGTGCAGGCGGGCGTAGCGGTCGTCGCGGACGCGGTCCCAGCGCTTGCGCTCGGCGACGTTGAGGCTTGCGCGCGCTGTCATGAAGAGATCGTTCTCATCGCCCAGCGCCGTCTCGAGCAAGCCGAGCAGCGTGACTATCTTTGCAGCTGTGAAGCCCTTCGCACGGCACGCCGCGATGAAGGCCTCGACGAAATCGAAGTGCTGAGAGTTCTTCAGCTTGTACTTCAATAGGTTTTTGAATTTTGCCATAACTTCTTTTTTTTATTGGTTAGACAATTTATTTTGCTTCGGGCAGCCCGAAGTCTCTCTGAATCTCCGCAAAGTCGCTTCCGGCAGCCGGAAGTCTTTCCGAATCTCCCGCAAAGCCCATCCGGCAGCCGGAAGGCTCTTTGCATGCCCTGCAGGCCTCCGTGGAGCATGCCCGCCCCTCTCCGCAGGGCCCTCGGAGGGAGGTCCCGCGGCGGGGGAGGCTGATGGCGCTTAGAGCTTTGTCATCTTCACCGTAATGTCGTAGTACTTGCCCCGTACGAACTTTACGCCCGTTGCCGTGCAGGTGTATGTATCCGTCCCGTCGCTGGCGGTGAGGGTGTAATTAAAAGGATCGGGCTTTTCAGGATCGTCATAATCAGGACATAGTGATACAAAAAGCTCGTTCGTAGCCGAGGCGGGAGTGATGTCGATAGTGCCTAACGTGAATAATTAATGTATGGACTATAGGTTTGTTCTCGTCGCCGGTACATTATGCCTTATACATTATATTATATATAAGGGGATGCGGACGACGGCACAAAGCATCCGCTCCCGTCCGCGTAGGGCAGGGGGGACTGCATGCATCGCACGGCGTAGCGGCCGTCCTCTGTGTTAAATAAGTAAAATGTTGGGGGGGGGATTTTAGTAGATCATCCGCAGCAGAAGCAGCAGTGGCATGCTTCAGTTCGCCGTCTGGGAGAATCCGGACGCGACGGGTAGCTGCATGTATGTGGCGGATGACGTGCATGTTTTTTCTGTTTTCGCTCACAAAGATAAGCAATTATTTTGAATCGCTGCGCGCTTTTCCGCAAAAAGTTTCATAATTGCCCGCTATTAAGCCCATATTGTCCGTAATAATTGTTAAAATGTCACATTTTAATAGTTTTAAGGGGCGTATTGTTTTCAAGTTATCCCGAAAAGTCATATCTTTGCAGAGCTTTTAACCAAATAGGACGAAAGATGTTAAGGAAAGCATTTCTTTTTGTTATATTATTGCTGTCGTGGCCAATTGCAGGCCGGGCACAGTGGTCGTTGAAGAACAATCTGCTCTATGATGCCGCACTCACGCCGAATCTCGGTGTGGAGACACGCTTCTCGCAGAAGTGGACGGGAGCGCTCAACGTGGGCTTCAGCCCGTTCGAGACGGGAACCAATTCGACGCGTCGCTGGCGCCACCTCCTTGTCATGCCCGAGGCCCGCTATTGGTTCTGCGAGGCATACAGCCACCATTTCCTCAGCGCCAACGTCGTTTATTCCCACTACAATGCCTCCCGTCTGGACCTTCCCATCTACGGCACGAAGGACTTCCGCTATCAGGGCGACCTGGTCGGTGCAGGCGCAAGCTATGGCTATGCCGTGCCCATCGGGAAGAATAAACACTGGAATATAGAATTCGAGATAGGTGCCGACCTCTGCTACGCCTGGTACGACAAGTATAACTGCGAGCATTGTGGCGGCAAGATAGGCCCGGGCCATAAGTGGTTCGTCCTGCCCAAGGCTGCAGTCAATCTGGCTTGGCTGATACCCAACAAGTCCTTCAACAAGAACCGTGCCCATGCCTGCGACGAGGTGGAGGTGCCTGTTGTCACTCCCCCTGTTCAGCCAGAACCCGCGCCTGCTCCCTACGAGCCCGTCTTCGCGTTTGTCGAGGATAATACCGGTAAGGCCGGAGAACTCCAGAAGAACAATCCCATCCTGGCTCACATCAGCAAGTACCAGCCCTACGATAATACGCGCATCCTCCGCAAGGAAAGCAGCGCGCTCTATGTCTTCTTCCCCCTGGACAGCGCCGTTCTTCGCCGCGACTTCCGCGACAATGCAGACGAGCTGGACCGCATCGTCGACATCACGCGCCAGGTGCTGGCCGACAGCATCTCCGACGTCAAGAAGATTCAGATTATCGGCATGGCGTCCATCGAAGGCTCTACGAAGCACAATTGTGAACTGGGCGAACGCCGCGGTCAGGCGCTCAAAGCCTACATCCAGCAATACGTGCCGACCCCGGACGAGATGTACGAGGTGGCCAACGGATGCGAGGCATGGACTGAGTTCCGCGATCAGATCAACGACCTGCGCATGCTCAAGTCGGGCAAGAAGGTGGATGCCCTTCCCGGTTCGCCTGCCGCCGTCTCCAACGCTGCCATTACGCCTGAGATCCTGGCTGGCATCGGCGAGAAGGAATTGGATGACATCCTGGATATTATCGACGCCGAAACGGATGAAGCGCGTCGCGAACAGCGCATCAAGCAGCTGAACGGCGGACGTACTTATCAGTACCTGAAGCAGAACGTCCTGGCCGATCAGCGCAACTCCGGCTATCTGCGTATCTATTTCGATTATGTTCCCGACGAAGCTGCTAAGACGATCAATCGTGCTACGGCTCTTATGAAGGAGAATAAATTCTCTGAGGCTCTCCCGATCCTTGAGACGGTGAAAGCTGACGCTCGTGCATGGAATGCGCTGGGTGTAGCACTCTATAAGGCAGGGCAGAAGGAACAGGCTCTCACATATTTCCGCCGGGCTGCTGCCGAAGGAAATCAGATGGCGAAGAAGAATCTTGAGGGTTTGAAGGATTAGCCTTATCCGTCCCGCCGCACATTTCTTGTCAGTTCAGATTAGCTAAGTCAGTGCAGACTTTCAACCTCGTCGTCGAGCAGTTGAAAGAGAGGCATGTCCTGGTCGTTATGCATGAATCGTACCACGCCGTCGGTCGAAGCAATATAGATACGAGGAATGATGGAGTGCGCGAAAAGACTGTAAACTTTCCGGTCTGGTTGCGGGGAGTAGGGCATTAGCAGTCCTTTCTCTTCCCAAAATGCTTGTATGGGAGCCTCTAGTTGTTCGCGGGCAATGCAGACGAGGCGGAAATCTGCATCGTTCCGGTGAGTGCGATAGAGGGAGTCAACGCGAGGCAGTTCGCGCTGGCAGTCGGGGCAAGTCGTATTGAAGAGCACCACTACGGATTTATGTCCCAGCAGGGAATCTGTTGTGACGCGCTGTCCGTCATGGGTGACAACATCAAACTCCGGAATCTTTTGCCCGATATGTATCACATCATATTCTTCCGTCTCTTCCTTTTCATCGTTGATGCAGGAGAGGAATGAGCTTATGACAAGAAATGAAAAGAGTATCTTTCTCATGATAAGAGGGGGATTAGGTGAAGGCTGTGAGGAGGGAACCAAGAGAAAACGCGAAGATGAATAGGACGGCTGGGGCAATGGACCGGAACCATTTGGCTACGGCTTGCATGTCGGGGAGTACCAGGTCTGCTCCGGCATCGCGGAGGATCTGGTCGGGGAGGGGCCCCGTGTTAGCGGCCAGAGTAAAGATGCCTGCGGCGTGACCTGCTTCGACGCCCAGCGGCGCATTTTCCACTACAATCGCCTGCGAGGCCGGGCAATTTGCTTTCTCGAGTCCCATCAGATAGGGTTCGGGGTGCGGTTTGCCGTGCTTGACGTCAAAGCCTGTTACCATCAGTTCCTCGCGGAAGAATCCGGGAAAGTGAGTTTCGAGGCGTTCAAGGAGCGAGGCCTGGGCGCTTCCCGTGACGAGGACGATGCTGAGTCCCTTTTCGCGAACGGCGGTCAGGGCTTCCAGCGCGCCGGGCATCGGCTTAGCCTCGGGAAGCCTGTTGAACACTTCGCATTTCGCCCGGTATATGCGCTGCTTCTCTTCTTCCGTGGCATCCCTTCCCCAGAAGCGCTGTGCCAGGATGTTGATTGTGCCGCTACCCGTCCGTCCTTCGTTGAGATAGGCTTCCTCGGCTGTCATTTCCAGCCCGAACTGCGTCATGGCGTGGCTCCAGGCATAAGCATGATTCGGCATACTGTCGAACAGTACGCCGTCCATATCGAAAAGGACGGCGCGAAGACCCACTTCCTGCTTTTCCCTATTGGGGAGGAGGTCGGGCTGATTCGTTTGGGCGTTACTCAATACAATTAATTTATATTATCGTTTCGGAAAAGTCAAGTACTCCCCCTCCGGAAAGGAAGGGGGAGTAGCAGGGTTTACAGTCTCTTCTTTATCGCCTCGGTTTCCTTTTCGTAGCCGGGTTTGCCGAGGAGGGCGAACATATTCTTCTTGTAGGCTTCCACGCCGGGCTGGTTGAAGGGGTTCACGCCCAGGATGAGGCCGCTGATGCCGCAAGCCTTCTCGAAGAAGTAAATGATCTGACCGATGTAGTATTCGTTCAGGCGGGGCACGATGAGGCGCATGTTGGGCACGCCGCCGTCGACGTGAGCCAGCTGAGTGCCCAACTCGGCCATCTTGTTTACTTCGTCCACGCGCTTGCCGGCCAGGAAGTTCAGGCCGTCCAGATTCTCCTCGTCGCTGGGGAAGAGCAGCTTGTGCTCGGGCTCTTCGATGCTGACGACGGTTTCGAAGATGCTGCGCTCGCCTTCCTGAATCCACTGGCCCATCGAGTGCAGGTCGGTGCTGAAGTCTACGGCAGCCGTGAAGATGCCCTTGTGATCCTTGCCCTCGCTCTCGCCGTAGAGCTGCTTCCACCATTCGTTCATGTAGTGGAGCTTCGGCTGGAAGTTGACGAGAATCTCAATCTTCTTGCCCTCCTGATAGAGTGCGTTGCGGACGGCTGCGTACTGCAGGCAGATGTTCTGCTCGAATGGCACGTCGGCAGCAACGGCCTTCTCCATATCGGCAGCACCCTGTACGAGCTTGGCGATATCGAAACCGGCTACTGCAATAGGAAGCAGACCGACGGGAGTGAGCACGCTGAAGCGGCCGCCCACATTGTCGGGAATGATGAAGCTGGTATAGCCTTCCTTGTCGGCGCAGAGGCGAGCGGCGCCCTTCTTGGCATCGGTGATGGCAACGATAACCTTGCGGGCCATCTCCTTGCCGCGCTGCTGTTCGCATTGTTTCTTAAGCAGGCGGAAGGCCAGCGCCGTCTCGGTAGTCGTGCCGCTCTTGCTGATGTTGATGACGCCGAACTTCTTGTCGCGCAGATACTCGGTGAGTTCGTAGAGATAGTCCTCGCCGATGTTGTTGCCGGCGAAGAGGATGTTGGGGTTCTCGCCCTTGTTGGTGAGCCACTGGAAACTGTTGCCCAGAGCCTCGATGACGGCGCGGGCGCCCAGATATGAACCTCCGATGCCGGCTACCACAACCGTGTCGCAGTTCTCGCGGAGCGTCTGAACGCAAGCCTGGAGCTCGGTCATGAACTCGGCCGTGATGCTGCTGGGCAGGTGAAGCCAGCCAAGGAAATCGTTACCGGCACAAGTTCCGGCCTCGAGAGCCTTCTGTGCCTCCACTGCCTTCGGAGCGAAGGCTGCAATCTGCTCTGCACTCAGCAGAGCCTTGGAATAATCAAGTTTTAACATCTTGTTGATTTACTATTTAATCATTTACCATTTACCATTTTATATCCCCTAAAGGGGTTAGGGGGTCTCATTCCCTTCTATCGGAGGCCAGGGGGTCTCTTTATCTGAATGCGTCGCTCAGGAGCTTTATCTCGATGGTGGGACTGATGCGCTCGTAGAGGATGTTGTAGACGGCATCGAGGATTGGCATGTTGACATGGAGGTGCTTGTTGATGTCCTTCATACACTTGGTGCCGAAGTATCCTTCTGCAATCATCTCCATCTCCAGCTGGGCGCTCTTTACGCTGTATCCGTTGCCTATCATCGTGCCGAAGACGCGGTTGCGGCTGAAGTTGCTGTAGCCCGTCACCAGCAGATCGCCCGCATAGACCGAGTCTATGATGCTTCGTTCCAGGGGGTGGACGGTCCTGAGGAAGCGGTCCATCTCCTGAATGGCGTTGCTGATGAGTACGGCCTGGAAATTGTCGCCGTACTTCAGCCCGTGGCAGATGCCTGCGGCTATGGCATAGACGTTCTTCAGCACGCTGGCGTACTCAATGCCGATAACGTCGCGGCTGGTCTTGGTCTTCACGTAGTCGCTGGCAAAGAAGCGGGCCATATTGCCGGCCTTCTCCTCGTCCACGCAGCCCACGGTCAGGTAGGTCAGTCGTCCCAGGGCAACCTCCTCGGCATGGCTGGGTCCGCCCAGCACGGCCAGGTTCTCCTCGGGCACGTTGTAGAACTGGTGGAAGTATTCGCTGCAGATCATGTTCTCGTCGGGCACGATACCCTTGATGGCCGTGAGCAGGAACTTGTCGCGCAGTCGTACCTTCAGCTTCTTCAGGTGTCCCTTCAGGTAGGGCGAGGGGGTAACGAAGATGAGTGTCTGGCAAGCCTCGACCACTTCGTTGATGTCGCTGCAGAAGTGGATGCGGTTGACGTCGAAGTGGACGCTGGTCAGGTAGGCAGGGTTATGCCCCAGGCGGCGGAAGTCCTCGATGCGGTCTTCGCGCCGGAGGTACCACCATATCTCCTCTGTGTGCTCCAGCACCATCTTGGCGATGGCTGTGGCCCAGCTGCCTCCTCCCAGTATGGCTATGCGTCCTATTTCACCCATTCGGCTATGGTGTCCTGGCCGGGCTTCTCAATGTCCAGCTTGTACTTCTTGACGATCTCTATGATTTGCTGCTGCAGCTTGGCGGGCGCTACGCCTTGCAGGGTGCTTACCAGATTGTAGCCCGCCTTGCGCAGGATGGGAATGATGTCTTCGCGTATGCCCAGGGCCTGGAATGCCTCGTCCTTGTCGCGCGGTGCCTTTACCTCGGGCTTCATCTGCGGGAAGAGCATCACCTCTCCGATGGCGAACTTGCCCGTCATCAGCATGACGAGGCGGTCGATGCCGATGCCGATGCCGCTGGTGGGCGGCATGCCGTACTGCAGGGCGCGCAGGAAGTCGTGGTCGATAATCATGGCCTCGTCGTCGCCCTTCTGTGCCAGGCGCATCTGTTCCTTGAAGCGTTCCTCTTGATCCAGGGGATCGTTCAGCTCAGAGTAGGCATTGGCCAGCTCCTTGCCGTTCACCATCAGCTCGAAGCGCTCGGTCAGGCCGGGCTTTGAGCGGTGCATCTTCGTCAGGGGCGACATCTCTACGGGGTAGTCGGTGATGAAGGTGGGCTGAATGAAGCTTCCCTCGCAGAACTCGCCGAAGAGCTCGTCTATCAGCTTGCCCTTTCCCATCGTCTCGTCCACCTCCATGCCCTTCTCCTTGCAGAAGGCGCGGATTTCCTCTTCGCTCTTGCCCGTGCAGTCGAAGCCCGTCTTCTCCTGGATAGCCTCCAGGATGGGCAGGCGGCGGAAGGGGGCACGGAACGAGATGACCTGTCCGTCTATCTCCACCTCGGGCTTCCCGTTCACGGCGATGCAGATCTCCTCCAGCATCTTCTCCGTGAAGGACATCATCCAGTTGTAGTCCTTGTACTGCACATAGAGTTCCATGCAGGTAAACTCCGGGTTGTGCGTCTTGTCCATACCCTCGTTGCGGAAGTTCTTGCCCATCTCATAGACGCCCTCGAAGCCGCCCACGATGAGGCGCTTCAGGTAGAGCTCCGTAGCGATGCGCATATACATGTCCTGGTTCAGGGCGTTGAAGTGCGTGATGAATGGACGGGCCGAAGCGCCGCCTGCTATGTTCTGCAGGATGGGCGTATCCACCTCGGTATATCCTGCTTCGTCCAGGATGCGGCGCATGGTGCGGATGATGGTGGCGCGCTTCAGGAACGTCTCCTTTACGCCAGGATTAACGATGAGGTCCACGTAGCGCTGGCGGTAGCGCAGCTCCGGGTCGTCGAACGAATCGAATGTCTGTCCGTCCTTCTCCTTCACCACGGGCAGGGGGCGCAGGCTCTTTGAGAGCACGGTCATCTCCAGGGCATGAACGCTTATCTCGCCCGTCTGAGTGCGGAAGACGAAGCCCTTCACGCCGATGAAGTCGCCCAGGTCCAGGAGCTTCTTCCAGACAACGTTGTAGAGTGTGCTGTCCTCGCCCTCAGAGAGGTCGTCGCGCTTCAGATAGACCTGAATGCGTCCCTTCGAATCCAGTAGCTCGGCAAACGAGGCCTTGCCCATAATGCGTTTGTTCATGATGCGGCCTGCGATGCAAACCATCCGGCTGTTCTCGGGGGTGGCGGGTGTGGGGACGTCCTCGCCCAGCTCGTTCTTCATTGTGGGCAGGTCCACGAAGCTTTCCAGTATCTCGGTCGAGTATGCGTTGGTGGGGTATTCGGCAGCAGGGTAGGGGTTGATGCCCAGTTCGCGCAGCTGCTGCAGGTTGTTGCGGCGAACGATTTCCTGTTCGCTCAGCTCCAGAATATTCAGATTGCTGTTTGCCATATTATAATATAATGTGTAAATCGGGGTGCAAAATTACGATTAAGCGAGCGATAATGCAAATAAAACACAGTTTTAATTTGCTTATCCGAGCGAAAGTCATTTCGAAACGTCTGTTTCAAAGTTACGGTTAAGCGAGCGATAATGCAAGAGAAAGACAATTTTAATGGTTTATTCGAGCGAAAGTCATTTCGAAGCGTCTGTTTCAAATTAAGTTTTAAGGCATAATTGGAATTCCTCTCTCCTGCTAAGCTGTGAAGCGCGGCGGGAGTTTCTATTTCTGCCCCATTAGTCTGTTTTTTCCTTTCCACAGGGGAGAAAATTTCCAGCATCCCAGGAGTATTTTCCGTTCAAGGGGCTGAAACGTACGTTCAATGGGCTGAAACATACGTTCAAGGGGCTGAAACATACGTTCAAGGGCTTTGAACGGAAAATTTATAGGGGAGTAGGGATTTTTCCTCTTGGGTCGGAACAGGAAATACTGGGGTTCGCGATGATTTTTTCCCTCTTTGGCCCTCCGTTTCAGAAATTATGTGTACCTTTGCACAAGGAAACGAACCGATATGCCTCAGGGAGGATTCATCATACCAGACCGCGAACTGGGCGAAGTGCTGCTTCGGCCCAATGCCCGCGCCATGCGATTCACCTTCCGCGTCAAGGAGGGGCAGCTTGTGTGCTCCTGCCCTATGGGCGCTTCCCGGCAGGAGGCCCTCAGCGCTTTGGAGCAGCTGAAGCCCCGTCTGCTCTGTATGGTGGAACGCGCTCATGAACGTACTGCCACCCGCCTGATAGAGCCGGGCTTCCGCATCGATGCCGAGGCATTCTCGTTCAGGATGGAGGAGAGCCGGGTCAGTCGGCTGACGATGCGGCAGCGGAAGGGCGAGCTGGTCTGTCACTACCCGGCTGGACAGGACTTCTCGCCCGAGTATGTGCAGAAATGGTTGGTGCTGATGATAGAGGAGAGCCTGCGCGAACATGCCCGGGTGCTATTCGCTCCCCGTCTGCGGGCGATGGCCGAGGCGCGCGGCCTTAGCTACAAGGCGGTGAGCATCCACAAGACGAAGGGCCGCTGGGGCAGCTGCAGCACTAGGGGAAACATCAACCTGAGCCTCTATCTGATGCTGCTGCCGCGCCACTTGCAGGACTATGTCATGCAGCACGAGCTGACCCATCTGGTGGAGATGAACCACGGGCCGCGCTTCCACGCCCTCCTGGATAAGGCTCTGGGCGGGCGAACTGCACAGTACGAAAGGGAACTGAAGCGATACGATACCGATGTCTTCTCGCTGGGAAGCAATGCAGGGAAAGGGGGAGAAATATGAGCGGATGCACCAGAATAGGATGCCTGCTGACTGCCTTGGCTTCCTGCATTTGTATTGCTTCCGCAGGGTCTTCTCGAACGGCGAAAGCAGAAGACGGCGGACAGGGAAAGGCGGGCGATGTCGTGCTCTTCTGGAACGTAGAGAACCTCTTCGATTGCAGGCACGACACGCTGAAGAACGACTACGACTTCCTGCCCGAGGGATCGCATCGTTGGACGCACCATCGCTATTGGCGCAAGCTGGATGACATATCCCGTACCCTGGCTGCTGTGACGGAGGAGGAGGGGCAATGGCCCGCACTCATAGGGCTTTGCGAGGTGGAGAACGATACGGTTCTGCGCGACCTCACCCAGCGCAGCCCTCTTCGCCGGGCAGGTTACGATTATGTGATGACGGAGAGCGGAGACGAGCGAGGGGTAGATGTCGCCCTTCTCTTCCAGCCGAAGCGCTTCCGCCTGCTCGGATATCATGCCGTTCGCATCCCCTCTCTCGAAAACGGCTTCCGTCCGACTCGCGATATCCTCTACGCCAGCGGACAGCTCCCGACGGGCGATACGCTCCATCTGCTGGTGGTTCATCTGCCTAGCCGGGCCGGCTATCATCGGGGCAGCGGGCGCCATCGGAAGCTGGCTGTGCAGACGTTGCGCCAGGCGGTGGACTCCCTGGCCGGGAAAGCCGTTCTGGTGATGGGGGACTTCAATTCCGAGCCGCGCGATCCTCTGTTCCGAAGGCTCTGCCCGCCCCTCAGAAGCCTAATGCCGCAGGAACGCCGCGAATTGCGCAAGGCGCAGGGCACTTATTTCTTCCAGGGGCAATGGGGCTATCTGGATCATATCCTGGTAAGCCCGGATTTATATGGAAAGGTAAGAGAGGAGAAGGCCAAAGCTGTGCGATACCCCTTCCTGCTGGATGAACAGGGCCATCCCTGGCGCACATTCCGAGGCCCGTCCTATGCCGGGGGCTTCAGCGACCACTTGCCGCTGAAGGCTGTGCTTATCGGCAAATATCCTGAATGACAAGGCCCGAGAGGACGAAGCCGAAGGTCGCCGTAACGTGGCAGAGCGTGCCGTTGGCCTCGGCGGGGTACTGGTTCTCTTGGCGCTCTTCGCTGAAGACACATTGGAACTTCCGCCGGGGGAACTTCTGCATACGTTTGAAGCGTTTGCGCAGGGCGCGAGCCAACGGGCAGCCCTTCACCTTCCAGAACTCGCCGACCTGAACGGACATGGGATTCAGCTTCAGCGCTGCGCCCATGCTCGAGAAAAAGCGGGCATCGAGCGACGTGGCGTGAAGGATGAGGTTGCATTTGTGTTCCAGGGAATCGATGGCGTCTATGATATAGTCGTAGCTCTCCAGTTGGAACTCGGCTGACGTTTCGGCGCAGTAGGTCTTCTGCAAGGCCGTAATCTGCGCCGCAGGGTTTATCTCCAGCAGATGTTCCCGTAGGGCCTCCACCTTCGAGCGTCCCAAGGTCTTGGTCGTGGCCATCAGCTGGCGGTTCACGTTCGAGAGGCAGACGCAGTCGTTATCGACGAGAGTGAGCTGGCTTATGCCCGAGCGCACCAGTCCCTCGGCACACCAGGAGCCTACGCCGCCCACCCCGAAGATGATGACGCGCTGACGGGCAATCCGCTCCATCGTTTCCAGGCCGAGCATCAGCTCCGCCCGCTGGAAAATTCCGTCGTTCATAGTCGGGCTTTCTTCATCGGTCAGAGGCCTGAAGCAGCAGGAAGTCCAGGATGGTCATCGCCGCCATAGCCTCTACTACGGGAACGGCTCTTGGCAATACGCAAGGGTCGTGCCTTCCCCGGGCTGTCAGGGTGGCGGGTTGTCCGTCCTTATCTACTGTCTCCTGTGGCCTGAGCAGAGTGGCTACGGGTTTGAAGGCGACACGGAAATAAATGTCCTGCCCGTTCGATATGCCGCCCTGTATGCCTCCGCTTCGGTTTGTGCGGGTGGTGATGCCGCCGCAGCCGTCGGGAACGAAAATGTCGTTCTGCTCCGAGCCGCGTTGCGCCACGCCGGCGAATCCCATTCCGTATTCGAATCCCTTCACGGCATTGATGCTGAGCATTGCTCCGCCCAATGCGGCGTGAAGTTTGCCGAAAACCGGCTCGCCAAGCCCTGCGGGGCAGCCTTTTATGACGCAGGCGATGACGCCGCCTATCGTATCTCCCTCGGCCTTCACTTCGGTAATCAGCTGAGCCATCTGCCCGGCTACGGTTGAATCGGGGCAGCGTACCTCGTTCTGCTCAGCGAGGCTGAGGTCGTAGTCTTCATAGGTGCCGGGCAGAACGATGTGGCCCACCTGCTGGGTGTAGGCCTGAATGGAGATGCCCTTCTGCCGCAGGACCAGCATAGCCAGAGCACCGCCCACCACTCGGCTTATGGTCTCCCGGGCCGAGCTTCGCCCTCCTCCGCGAAAGTCGCGGATGCCATACTTCTGGGTGTAGGCATAGTCGGCATGACTGGGGCGGAACAAGTTGCGCATCTCTTCGTAGTCCTGGCTGTGCTGGTTCGTGTTGCGCACGACGAATCCTATCGGGCAGCCGGTAGTCTTTCCCTCAAAGATACCGCTCAGCAGCTCCACTTGGTCGGCCTCCTTGCGGGCGGTAGTCAGTTTGCTCTGCCCGGGACGTCGGCGATTCAGCTGCGCCTGGATGAAATCCATGTCGACAGCAATACCGGCGGGCATACCGTCGATGACGCCACCAATGGCCGGGCCGTGACTTTCACCAAAGGTGGTGAGCCTGAAAATATTTCCGAAAGTGTTCATGAAAAGTCTGAAAGGTTCAAGCCTGGCATCCGTTGCAGCCCGAACAGCCGCTCCCGCAGTCTCCGCCGCCGCAACCGCCGCAACTCCCGCATTCGCCGCTCATAGCCTTCACCATTTCCTGGATCTCTTCGTTGGTTGCCTCGCGGTTCTCGGTTACTGTGCCCACGAAGTTCAGGGTCTTTCCGGCCAGGGGATGATTAAGGTCGACGGTAATCTCTTTCTCGCCGATTTCGGTGATGGTGCCGTTGAAGCGCTCTCCGTCGGCATTCATCAGGGGCACGACAGCTCCTTCGTAGATGTATTTCTTGTTCAGCTTGCCGTCTATCTCGAATACGTTGCGCGGCAACTTCTGCACGCCCTCTTCAACGTACGGGCCGTAAGCCTCGTCTATGCTCAGGGTGAAATCGAAGGAGCCGCCCTTCTCAGTAGCGGTAATGATACGCTCGAAGGCATCCAGGGCCAGGCCCATCCCGGAGATGAACTGGAAAGGGCGCTCGGCCGTTGCTTCTTCGATGAGCTCGTGGTCGTTACCCTCCATAGGTGCGTATAGCTTGTAGGCGACCGTAATGTACTTGTTGCTTGTCTCGTTTGCCATAATTTTTTTGATGGGAAATAGCTTTTTTGTAAATTTTGCGGGACAAAGGTACGAATAAGCGAGCGAAAAAGCAAAAATATTTGCGTTTTTCCGAGAGAAAGTACTTTCGGCGAAGCCAAAGGTACTACATTTTGTCGAATTATTTGTATTTTTGTCACCAGAAAGTGAATAAAACGGTAGAATTTATGTTAGAAGCTACACGCCGCGAGGCAAACGAGTTGTACGTCTTGTTCAGCCTTTTGGCTGCGGGAACGGTTGAGAAGGGAAACGCCCAGGGCGAGGCTGCAGGTCAGGCCCCGGTGGCTATGATTGTGCGGCGCGAGCATAACGGCTTGCGGCAGTACATTATAGAAGAGAACGAGGTTCACATCGTCGGGCCCGAGATGGATGCCCGCTTTCCCCGCGAGGACTTTCAGACCGCAGGCGAATGGATTCGCCGTATGCTTACCGATAGGGAACAGCAGACGGACGAGGCACTTGACATCTCCGACCTGGAGCCCTTCCTGGATGCCCTGAAGATATTCGACATGGAGGCACAGACCGACGACCGAACCGATTTGCATGTCGCGCTGTGGAGCGTGGATGCCCCACTTATTGGGTTGCGCATCCAGAGTCGTCTCTGCGGCTACCTGCCCCTGTTGGACGGCGGACGCACAGCCAACCTGAAGTTCGAGCAGACGGGCATACGGTTCAGCGGGCCGGCTGTGCATAAGATAAACTGGACGGAGAATCCCGAAAATGTGGCCGAGGTGGCCCGGCGCATCCTTTATATCCAGAGTCTGGGCGGCATACTGAAGTACAGCGATGTGGCGGACAAGATCTTCAAGAGTAACCTCCTCGTCCTCGATACCAACCTGCCGCGTATACTGGCCACAATGTTGATGACGCTTCACCTCGACGGCACGGCGCGCATCGACGAGCTGACTGAAGTCCTGGAAGAGAAGAACCCGCTGAAGGTGAAGGACGAACTGGTGAAGAAGCACGGCATCTACCGCTACAAGATACGCCAACTGCTGCTGGCTGCGGCCTGGGGCATGCGTCCCGCCAAGGTCTTCGACGGAAGGGCCGGAGCCATCGGCGGCTATCTGATGGTGGACCCCTCGGGAAAGATGCTTCTCTATACGCGAGCCGACGAGCAGGCCTTTGCCGACTACCTCTTCACGCATACCCGGCTTGAGAAATCTCTGCCCGACGACAGCAAGTACGGCTATCTGGAGCGCGAAAACGGCGTATACTACCTGAAATTGAACCTGAAAATAGGCTTTACGAAGCGCTAGACCCTCTTTTTTCGTTAAATAATATTAAAATTCATCCCATTTGTGTACAACGAATGGGATTTTCTTTTTACCTTTGCATCGTAATATCAAAATGATATCAATATGAATGCGCAGAAGTGGCAGAGAATACGAGCGGGACGAGTCACGGAGTCCACGCGATGCGACGCTGAATCCACGCGGGTCGGTTCAGAAGCAATTATAATATACATTAATTAATATAAAAGCAAGTTACAGTTATGGAAAGTAAAGAGTTTGAGTTTCATGGAGGTTCGCTGAACGGCTTCCTGATGTGTGCAATTGACGTAGTGCTCTACCTGGCTACGTTAGGTTCAATGATTAAGGGGATTGTGGAGGCAGATGCCGGGCGTCCCTGTGTCTTCTGGTTTGTGCTGATGGTGCTCCTGCTCATCGCCGCCATCATCTGCAGCTGCGGCTTTGCGATGCTGGAGCCCAACGAGGCCAAGGTGATGACCTTCTTCGGCCGCTACGTAGGTACGTTCCGCAAGACGGGCTTCTACTGGCTCAATCCCTTCATGAGCGTGAAGAACGTCAGCCTGCGTGCCCGCAACCTGAATGCAGAGCCCATCAAGGTGAACGACAAGGTCGGAAATCCCGTGCTCATCGGCCTGGTTCTCGTATGGCGTCTGAAGGATACCTACAAGGCCATCTTCGACATCGATACCGATGTGTCGAGTCAGGCCAATGTCGGCAATTCGGCCACGGCCCGCATGAACAAGTTCCAGAGTTTCGTGGCTGTGCAGAGCGACAGCGCCCTGCGCGAGGTGGCCGGCATGTACGCCTATGACAATGAGCATAACGATGACGGGGAAGTGACGCTGCGCGACGGTAGCGAGGAGATCAACCAGGTGCTGAAGGATAAGCTCAACGAGCGTCTGGCAATGGCTGGTATGGAGGCCGTCGAGGCCCGCATCAATTACCTGGCCTATGCGCCCGAGATTGCAGCCGTTATGCTGCGCCGCCAGCAGGCCGCTGCTATCATTACGGCTCGCGAGAAGATTGTAGAGGGCGCGGTGAGCATGGTCAAGATGGCGCTGGATAAGCTCTCGAAGGAAGAGGTCGTGGAGCTGGACGACGACAAGAAGGCCGCTATGGTGAGCAATTTGCTTGTCGTGCTCTGCGGCGACGACTCGGCCCAGCCCGTTGTGAATACTGGAACCCTTAACCATTAAAGATATGAAGCGATACGAATATAAGGTGATAACTCCCTTCTTCCGGATGGAGAGAAGACTGAACCAACTGGGTTACGAAGGCTGGAAGGTGGTGGCATACGCCAGCGGTTCGCTGGTGCTGATGCGGGAATGTGAGAATTGAGCTTCATGGCTAAGAAAGAAGCGACAACAAAGAATTTCATCCTGCGCGTTGACGGAGAGACCATGTCCGCCATCGAGGCATGGGCCGCAGATGAATTCCGGAGCACCAACGGGCAGATCCAGTGGATCCTCATGGAGGCGCTCCGGAAGAGCGGTCGTCTGAAGAAACCGAAGTCGTGATGTGCGCTGTGCAGGATGTATTTGCATTTACCTATGAAAACAATCTTTGTTCTCAGATCCAGAGCGTGGCTGGCAGCATTGCTGCTGGCCACTGCTGTTTCGTCCCGTGCGCAAGGCGCGGGCAGTATAGACGGCGAGGCGGACGTCCTTCGCCTGGCCACCTTCAACGTGCGCTACTGCAATCCCGCCAACGGCGATACGGGCGACAAGCTGTGGGCCAACCGCAAGTCCTACGTGGGGCGCATCGTCACCGACTACGACTTTGATGTCGTGGGCATGGAGGAGGTCGTGGGCAACAACAAGGACCCCGAGACGGGCAAGTCGCAGCTGCAGGACCTGCGCGACATGCTGCCGGACTATGACGACTGGGCCGTCGAGCGCGAGGGCAGGCACTACGAGCACAATGCCATCTTCTACAAGCGCGCCAAGTATGAGCTGGTGGGGAAGGGGCAGATCTATCTGAATGAGCATCCCGAGACGCCGGGGCCGGGATGGACCACGGGCACGAATGAGAACCTGCCCCGCGTGCTGGCATGGGTGCGCCTCCGCGACAAGGCTTCCCGGCGGGAGTTCGTCTTCGCCGTGGCCCATACCAACTATGGCGCTACGGTGTCGGGCATCGAGAGCTGCCGCCTGATAGGGCAGCGCATGCGCGAGATAGCCGGCAATGCGCCCGTGGCGGTGGCCGGAGACTTCAATATGCGGCGCAACGACCATGCCGAGGCCTGGCGCGGAGTGGCTGACGGCTTCTCGGATGCCGCGCTCTGTACCCAGACGACGTGCATTCCCAAGGGGGACATCACGCACACCGCCTCCAACTGGCTGCCTGCCACCGATGCGGGCTGCAAGGGCTCGGAGTTCGACTACATCTTCTTCAAGCGCATGATACCCCTGTCGCGCCACATCATCACCGAGGACTATGGCCGCGCCATCGCCCCCTCCGACCACTTCCCCCTGCTGGTCCGCTTCCGTTTGCCGGCCGAGGATGCCACGTCGCTCCCGTCGGATGCACGCGGCGCCTACCAGCTCGCCACGGCGCAGGACCTCCTGGCGTTCTCGGCGCTCGTCGATGCCGGGTACGCCGGGGCGGACGCCGTGCTGACGCAGGATATCGACATGAACCAGCTGTCCGCCCCCTGGAAGCCCATCGGCTCCGAGGCCCGTCCCTTCGCGGGCTCCTTCGACGGCCAGGGCCACCGGCTCACGGGCTTCAGCCTCACCGCCCCGGCCGGCCACGCCGGTCTGCTCGGATACATCCGCGGCGCGCAGGTCTCGAATCTCTCCCTCGAGGGTAAGCTGGTCTGCCGCGGCAGGATGAGCGGCCTGATGGGCTACTGCGCCTACTCCACGCTCCGCAACGTGCACTCCGCGCTGGAGGTTGATGCTACGCACCCGGGCCTTGCGCACATCGGAGGCGTCGTCGGCTCGGCTCAGGACCAGACCATCGTGGAGCGCTGCTCCTTCAGCGGTTCCCTTACGGCCGGTGCCGACAACTACGACTGCTTCGGCGGCATCTGCGGATATGCCAACAGCACGCTCTTCCGGAACTGCGCCAACTACGGCCGCGTCTCCTTCGCCAATGCCGGCTGCTATGCGGGCGGCATCCTGGGCTACGTCAACCACGGCGCCTTCCCGGGCCTGCACCATTGCCTGAATGTGGGGCGCGTGCGCTATACGGGCAGCGGAACGGCCCAGTACGGCGGTGCCCTCGTGGGCCGCTTGCGCAACTTCAGCGCAGCCGACATGGGCGACAACTACTGGCTGCTGACCAGCGCGTCGTCCGCCAGCGGGGAGAACAGGACGAGCAAGTTCCACAACGTGATGAGCACCCAGCTCCAGAGCGGCGAGGTCTGCTTCGCCCTGAACGAGGGGCAGGACGTTCCCGTCTGGTTCCAGACATTGGGCGAGGATGCCTGGCCCCTCTTGGATGCGACGCACAAGAGTGTGGAGCGCAACGGAGACGGCTCCTACGCGAACCCCGTCGGCATCGGGGCCATCCGCGCCGCAGAGAGCGTGCTCCTCAAGGGCTCCATCTATGACATGGGCGGACGGCAGTGGGCAGGCAAAGCGCCCGCAGGCATGTATATCTTGAACGGCAGGAAGATACTGACAAAAAAATAACGACACGTCCTTATTGCCGGAAGGACGTGTCGTTATCTCCAGAAGGACGTGTCCCTATCTCCGGAAGGACGTGTCCTTATTATCCCATCCCTTATTTACTCAGCGCGGGGAGGATGTAGTCCCAGACGAGGTTCAGCTCGGCCTGCAGGTCGCCCTGCTGCGCCGTGTTGACGACGACGGCGTCCTGGTCGGGCATGACGATGATGTACTGGCCGTATGCCCCGTCGGCGCGGAAGGCATTGTGCCGGCAGCGCCACATCTGGTAGCCGTAGCCCTGCACCCAGTCGCTCTTCTCCGGCGTCAGTCCGCGCTCCGCCACCTGCTCGGGCTTCGTGCCGGCGGGTTGGCAGGGCACCTGTCGGCTGCTCGCCTCCTTCACCCATTCGGCCGAAAGAATCTGCCTGCCGTGCCAGCGTCCCTTGTTGAGCAGGAGCTGCCCCATCTTGGCCAGGTCCTCGGTCTTGAGGTAGAGGCCCCATCCCCCGCAGTTGATGCCCTGCGGGCTCTCATCCCAATGCGGCTTCTGGATGCCGAGGGGGTCGAAGAGGCGCGGCTGCAGGTAGTCGACGATCTTCTGCCCCGTCACCTTCTGCACGATGGCCGAGAGCATGTACGTGCCCATGCTGTTGTAGCAGTAGCGCGTGCCCGGCTCATAGTCCACGGGCCAGGAGAGGAATCCCTCCACCCAGTCTGCCCCCTCAAGGTTGCGCGTGGCGGCGGAGGGCTCGGGGTCGTGGCCGCACGTCATCGTCAGCAGGTCGCGCACCGTCATCTTCCTGAGGTTCTCCGACGGGTTGGCCGGCACCTTGTCGGGGAAGAAGGAGATCACCTTGTCGTCCACCGACAGGAGCCCTTCGCCTACCGCCAGCCCCACGGCGGTCGAGGTGAAGGTCTTGCTGACGCTGTGCAGCACGTGGGGCTTGCCGGGCGCACCCTCGCCGAGCCATTTCTCGTAGAGCACCTTGCCGTGCTGGAGCACCATGACGCTGTGGATGTTCACCTTCCCCCGCTCCACGGCCTCCATGTACGCCTCCATGGCGCGCCTGAGCCTCTCCGAGGGCTTCTTGCGCTTCAGGGCGAGGCCTTTCCTCTGTGTCTGTACTGTGGGCGATGCCGCCGTCGTGGCGTCCGCCCGGTTCTGAGCATAGCTGCCTGCCGCCCAGATGAGGCCGGCCAGCAGCACGGTCAATGTCTTCTTCTGCATAGTCTTCATATGGATATCTGTTGAGTTTAAGTCAAATAGGGAGCGATTTAAACAGCCGGGGAGCTGCCTACAGCGTGAAGCGCCCCAGGTCGCCCTGCTTCCGGAGGAACTGGCGGCGCTCGGTGCCCGACATGTCCCAGTCGCGCCTCAGCGCCTGGTAGAGGTTGATCTTCGAGCCCAGGCCGGCGCGGCGGGCCACCTCGGGGAGCGGCAGGTCGGTGTAGCGCAGCAGCTCGTCGGCCAGCCGCGTCTGGTACTTCATGCGGAGGACCGCATTGCTCAGCCCCGTGAGGATGAAGACCAGGGCGCCCAGCTCCTCGATCTTGATGCCGTGCCGGGCCGTGAAGGCCCCGATGTCCATGTTTCCCGCAGCCAGGTAGCGCAGGTAGTCGTCCATCACGTGGATGCCCGTTGGCGACATGTTGCGCTCCACGTCGACGTACGACGCCCGCCCGTCCTCGTCGTACCGCCGCCGGCGCGTGAAGGGCGTGATGTACAGCTCGTCGAACCCGAACTGCGGCGTGCTCTTCAGTTCGCGTTGCTCTCTCACCTGCTTCGTGGTCCAGGAACGGTCGTTCCGGTGCTTCCATGCATAGCCTTTTGCCATAGTCTCTCCTTTTTTGCCGCAAAGTTACGGATAAAATGTCACACCGACAAGCTTTTCACCCGAAAACAGCCCCCTTTTTAATTCTTTTTCACACTTGGAGAATATTTCTGCACAGTGTACGATATTCTCTACGAGGCACCGAGAACCTTTTACTGTCAGTACAATATTCTCTACTGGG
>JAILKU010000140.1 GCA_024693505.1 Bacteroidaceae bacterium
CCGCGACCTGCTGCGCCACAACGGCATGGCCTCCCAGGACCGGCACTTCCTCATGGCGAGCGGACGGTTGCAGATGCTGGCCTACAAATACGAGATAGAGCGCAACCTGCGCACTCCTGACTATGCCGGGTTCCAGCTGCTCGCCCTCAACGACTACAGCGGTCAGGGCACCGCCCTCGAGGGCGTGCTCAATGTGCATTGGCATGAGAAGCCCTACACCACCGCAGCCGCCTGGCGCGAGTTCTGCTCGCCCGTCGTTCCCCTGGCCCGCTTCCCCCGCTTTGTCTATTCGTCGGCCGACACCCTCCGTGTGCCCGTCGAGGTGATGAACGCCTCGGGCAGTCCCCTAACGGGTGTCCCTGCCGCCTATGCCATCACCGGTGCCTCCGCTTTCCCGCTAGCCAGCGGCCGCTTCCCCGTGGGGGCCATTCCCGTCGGCAAGAACCATTCGCTTGGCATCGTCAGCCTCCCCCTCCGTGGCCTTCAGGCCCCGTGCAAGCTCACCCTCACCGTCACGCTTGGTGCCGACATCCGCAACCATTGGGACTTCTGGGTATACCCCGCCGAGGAAAATGATGTCGAGGCTGGTGACATCTATCAGTCGGACACCCTCGATGCCCGTGCCCTTCAGGTGCTGCAGAGTGGCGGCAAGGTGCTGCTCACGGCGGCGAGCCGCGTCCGTCTGGGCAGCGATGTCGTGCAGCACTACCTCCCCGTGTTCTGGAACACCTCATGGTTCAAGATGCGGCCGCCCCACACCACCGGTGCCTATATCGACTCGTCGCACCCTCTGTTCACCTGCGGCTTCCCCACCGACGACTGGGCCGACCTCAACTGGTGGGAACTGCTCAACAGGGCGCAGGTCATGAACCTCATGGAGCTGCCGCCTGACTATCAGTCGCCCATCCAGCCCATCGACACCTGGCATGTCAGCCGCAAGCTTGGTATGCTTGTCGAGGCCAACGTGCTCAACGGCCGTCTGCTCATCACCACCATCGACATCAGCAACCATTTAGACCGCCGCCTGGTGGCCCGTCAGCTGCGCCGTGCAATCCTCCGTTATATGCAGGGCAGCGATTTCCGTCCTGTGCTGCGGCTCACCCCCGAGGTTGTCAGTCATTTCTTCACCATGCAGGCGCCCCGTGTGGACATGTTCACCAACGACTCGCCCGATGAACTGAAGCCCAAGCTGAAGTAATGCCTCCAGTTTTTTATCCCAAACGGGAAGTTGCGGCAGGGAAAGTAAAAAAAATGCATTGCTTTTGTAACACTTTTCGAATTTTTTTCTAACTTTGCATCTAAATCGGAGGGTGAAGTGCTTCACATCTCTGAGAATGTTTACTTAAACTGAGAACCAAAATGAAAAATATATGCTTGCTGCTCCTGGCAATCACACTCGTTTCGTGTTCGGAACGTAAGGTCTGGCGGATTGGAGTGTCCCAATGCTCTGTTGACATCTGGCGAGACAAACAGAACGCAGAACTGAAAATGGGGGCCTACTTTCATGACAATGTGGAGTTGAAATTCGCATCGGCGCATGACAGCGACGAGCGACAGGTGCAACAGATTGACAGTCTGCTAGATGAAGGCATTGACCTGCTTATTGTAGCTCCCAATCAGGTTTCCACAATCTCGACAGCCATCGACCGTGCCTACGACAAGGGTGTTCCCGTCATTGTGTTCGAGCGCAAGACCAACTCGCATAAATATACTGCCTTCATCAGTGCCGACAACTATGAGATGGGGCATGTGATGGGCGAGTATATCGTCTCGCGGCTTCACGGACATGGCACTGTGCTGGAAATAAAAGGCTTGGATGGTTCGTCACCTGCCATAGAGCGACACAACGGTTTTATGGATGCCGTCAAGAAAGCTCCAGGCATCAAGGTGATTGCCTCGCTACAGGGCGACTGGACGGAGCCGAAAGCCTACGAGGCTACAAAACAATGGCTTATCAATCATAAAGATGTACCCATAGACTTGGTGTTTGGAGCAAACGACCGTACGGCGATGGGAGCCCGTAAGGCATTAACAGATACGCACCTCCTGTTACCCAACACTCTCTTTTGTGGCATTGACGGTTTACCTGGTAAGGACGGTGGCATACAGCAGGTGCGTGACTCGCTACTCGATGCTTCGTATATCTATCCCACCCATGGCGACCAGATTCTCGATTTGGCTGTGCGTATACTGGAAGGCAAGCCCTACGAAAAGGAAACCATGTTGATGTCGGCCCTTGTGACAAGTGATAATGCTAAGGTGTTACAGATGGAAAGCGAAGAGATTATGCGTCAAGCCGCCTATCTCGACCAACTTCACGAAAAGGCTGACAATTATCTTCAGCAACTCGGCACTCAGCGCATCGTCAATTGGCTTGCTATTGGTATCATCGCCCTGTTGCTTGCCGCCATCGTGCTCTTTTATCTTTACCATGTCGGTAAGATGACTCTTCGCAAGGAGCGCGTGGTCAATTCCCTCTGGAACATCAAACCCGAGGATATTCCCGTGATTGAAGGAACCACCGAACCCTCAAAGCCGTCAGGCGAAACAGCAGCCGTTGAACAAGCTGAAGAATCGGAGCCCATTGCCAACACCTTCTTCATCACACGTTTCAAGGAGGCCGTAGAGTCACGTCTCGAAGATAGCGAACTCAGCGTTGAAGACCTGGCTTCTGATATGAATCTCAGTCGTGTGCAACTCTATCGCAAGGTAAAGGCCGTCACGGGTTCCACTCCTATCGAACTGCTTCGCACCGCCCGTCTGAACAGGGCCTACCAAATGCTGATGACCACCGACCGGAGTGTAAGCGAGATAGCTTATCAGGTAGGCTTTTCCGCCCCCTCCTATTTCACCAAATGTTTCAAAGAGGAGTATGGAATGTTACCCGGCGATGTAAGAAAGTAACCCGTATTCTTTGTCGGAACTATAACAAAAATCGTTCAATGCCTAACAAAAATGTTACATTGAACGATTTTTTCCATCCTGTGCAACATCTCTTTTATCTTTAGGGTAAAAATAGGAATACATTTGCAACAGATATTTAATAGAGTACTAACCAAACAAACAAGCAAATGGAACAAAAGAGATTTTTACTCAGTTTCCTTACCCTGCTGCTCAGTACTATAATGTACGCGCAACAGGAGATTACGGGTACGGTGACCGACGCATTCGGACCGGTCATTGGTGCTACCGTGATGGAGAAAGGTACCTCAAATGGTACAGTGACCGACTTCGACGGAAATTTTAAACTGAAGGTAGAATCAGGTAAGACCCTGGTGTTCTCCTACATCGGCTACGATTCGCAAGAGGTGCCTGCCAAGCAGGGCATGCAGATTGTGATGAAGGAAAACGCCAAGGAACTGGCAGAGGTCGTCGTGACCGGTTATCAGGTACAGCGTAAGGCCGACTTGACTGGTGCAGTGGCCGTGATGGACATGAAAAGCGCCAAGAGTGAAGGAGACCCTAACATGTTGAATTCAATGCAGGGTAAGTTGCCGGGCGTTAACATTGTGACCGATGCTGCCCCCGGTGGTGGTGGAGCAAGCATTCGTGTACGTGGTATGAGCACGGTGAACGGTGCCGCACCCCTTTACGTTATCGATGGCGTGGCAACGACAGAGAACCTCAATTCGCTGAACTCTGCCGACATCGAGAGCATTCAAGTGCTGAAGGACGCCTCGTCAGCCTCCATCTATGGTAGCCGCGCAGCAAATGGTGTGATTATCATTACTACGAAGAAAGGTAAAGGCGACAAGGTGACAGTAAATGTGAACTACACAGCCTCGCTGAATACAATCGCCAAGAAGTACGATGTGCTGGATGCCCAGCAGTGGGGACAGGCATACTGGACTGCTAACAAGAACGCCGGTCTTGTAGCCTCTCATCCTTTCTACGGCAATGGCGACGCTCCCCAATTGAAGGAGTATCTCGACGCTGACGGGAACGTGCATTCTGCTAACACGAACTGGCAAGATGAGGTATTCTCGTCTGCATGG
>JAILKU010000141.1 GCA_024693505.1 Bacteroidaceae bacterium
GTGGACGCTGCGGGCCGCTTCCTTCGCCACCGGCGTCTCAGGGCGCCCGGGCAGCTCTCGTGGCGCAGCTTCCGCAGCGGCATGCTCGTCTGCCACCAGAGCTTCTACGTCCGCAGCGACCTGGCCCGCCGCGAGACCTACGACCTCGGCTACCGTTTCTCGTCGGATTTCGACTGGTGCATCCGCATCATGAAGCTCGCCGCGGCCGAGGGGCTCATCCTCAAGAACAGCCATCTCGTCCTGACCGACTACCTCAGCGAGGGACTCACGACACGCAATCACCGCCGTTCCCTATTGGAACGCTTCCATATCATGACCAAGTATTACGGCCGGGTCAGCACATGTGCAATGCATGTCTGGTTCACATTAAGGAGTGCCGTTAAGAAGTAATCAGGGGATTATAAAACAAGGTTGCCAGCCCAGCAACTTATGTTGCTCGCCCAACAACTTGTGTTGCTCGACTGGCAACTTATGTTGCTCGCCCAGCAACAAAAAATCCCCAACTAGGCAAAATCTTTTTGATGCCTGGGCAAAAACTTTTTGATGCCCAGCCCGGAACTTTTCCTCCTAATGACCGGGAAGGAGTATTGAGCAGTGCGGTGGTCTGCTCCTTAAACGAACAGGGGCGAAATGCCTTGTGCACTTCGCCCTGCAGTCTTCTTGTTGTATAGGCTTAGAAGTCCTTCACGAATTTCTCCCAGGGATAGGACTCCCTGTGGCGTGCCTTGTAGAGCTGGATGAGATGGCGGAGTTCCTTCCAGGTGCCGTCCTCTTTTGCCTCTGCGCGGTGGCGCATGCAATGCAGGTAGAGCGGCTGCATCCTGACGTGGTCAACGCGCTTTACCATCTCCTCGTCGCCCTGCACGAGATAGCGGCCCTCGTTCAGCAAGGCAAATGCCTTCTTGATGAAGTCGTCGCTATATATCTCATGATCGTGGTTGATGTAGATGCCGAAGTGCACGTCGGGCTTCACCAGGCCCTGGCACAGGCGGTAGTAGGCCATCACCTGCGGCGCAGCCTTTCCGTAATAGCCGTTGACGAATATGTTGACCAGCGAATCCACATCCTGCTTCGGGTCCCAGAGCAGCTGGTTGATTACCCAGGACTTCATTTCCTCGAACTCTGCGCCGAGCGATTCGTACTGTGCTTCCTCGAAGATGCCTATGGCCTTGTTGTTCCCGAATGCCTCTATGTTCGGGCCCAGCACCTGGAAGTTGGGCCATGCCGCGATGTACTGGGCATAGTCCACCACGTAGTCCCAGATAAACAGGTGGGGCGCAATCCGGGCCCAGCCCTGCATGTCGCGCATGAATGCCTCGTTCTGGGGGCAGCCGGCTGTGAGGGGATGGGCGAAGCAGCACTCGATGCTGCACAGGCGGATGACAACGTTGTCGCGCGGCACGATGCCCGTAGGCGGCTGGCGCGAGTACTGATAGGCGAACGTCCCGACGTACTTGTCGGGGAACTCCTGCCTGACTGCATCGGCCGCCTGGTTCACGAACCATACGATCAGACCCGAGTGCCCGCCGTATTGGGCCTCGATGGCCTGGCACTTCTCGCACTGGCAGAAGCTGAAGTTGTCGTTCTGCGACAGGCTGTAGATTCTGTAGCCCGGATGGTCGCGCATCACCTTGGCAAGACGCTCCGTGCAGATCTTCAGCACCTCGGGATTGGAGAGGCACAGCTGCGCATAGTCCGAAGTACGCTTGCCGTCGCGCAGCGCGAAGTATTCGGGGTGGGTCGCGTAGAACTCCTTGACGGGGACGAACTGTCCCATGGTATGGCAGCCCCAGTATCCTTCCTCGTCCCCGTAGGCGTTCGTAACGGGGCCGCGCATGTTCTCCTTGACGTGAGCGCCCCACTCGAATTTACCCGAGGTACAGTAATAATTATGATAGCGGAACTGGATGGCAGGCTGCTCGCTGTGATCCAGGGCGGGCAGCTCCCAGCTGGCCACTTCGGGCACGACGGTGCAATCCGGCGTCAGCCAGTGGACGCCCAGCTCTTTCTCGAGGAAGGTGAATACGCCGTACATGGTGCCGCGCCGGGAACCGCCCCAGATGAGCAGGTCGCGTCCCACGGTGCGATAGGTGAAGCTCTCGTTGTCGGCATCGGGCTTCTGTTCGCCGGTCAGGGCCGCCACCCGGGGACTGAAGCCGACGAAGATGCTGCGCTTGCCGGTCTTCTTGTCACTGGTGACGGGCAGGGTGGCGCCGCTCATCTTTTGGATGTATTCCTGCAGCTCGCGGGCTGCCGTCTTCTCTGATTCCGAGGCATCGGAAGGGAGTACGATCTGGTATTTGCTCTTCCCGTTGCGGAAAAGCCAGTTGGCTGCATGGGCCTGAGCGGTCCACAGAGTGCCGGCCACCAGTAGAAACAGGCCGGCGATAAAGGTGATTCGTTTCATGGATTTGTGGTTAATTGTTCTCTATAGCAGTTACGACTACGTTCTGATCGGCAATCATGAGGCGGAAGTCGCCCGGCTCCAGCACCCAGCGGTCCTGCATGTCGACGAACGACAGGTCCTTGGCGCCGAAGCAGAGGGTCACCGTCTTGGTCTCGCCAGGCTTCAAGACGACTTTCTCGAAAGCGCGCAGCCTGCGGATGTCGGGCGTGATCGAGGCCACGAGGTCGCTGCTGAAGAGGAGTACGCTCTCCTTCGTGACCTGCTCCCCGGCATTCGTCACATCCACCGTCACGGTAATGCTGTCTGCGGCCGTGAAGGTTTCAGGGCTGACCGTCATATTGCTATAGGATACGGAGGCGTAATGCAGTCCGTAGCCAAAGGGCCACTGCACATCCAAGACCGCATCGTAATTATAGTTGCCGTCCATCTGCCCGACGCTCTCGCAAGGCTTGTAGTCGTAGGTGACGAAAGCTCCCGGATGCTTCGGATAGGTGTAGGGCATGCGTCCGCTGAAGTCCGCGTCTCCGGCCAGGAGTCTTGCCAGGGCCGTGCCGCCGTAATTGCCGGGAAGGAAGGTGTGGACCACAGCCTTGCACAGCGGCTCAACGTCGCTGAGCAGGCGGGGACGGCCCTCGGCAAGGACGAGCAGGATGGGCTTGCCTGTCTTTGCCAACGTACGAACCAGCTCCTTCTGGTTCTGGCTCAGGTCGAGGTCGTTTATGTTTCCCGGTGTCTCGCAGTAGGAGTTCTCGCCCAAGCAGCAGACAATCAGGTCGGCGTTGCGGGCTGCCGCGGGAATCCGGCTCCAGTCGTCGGCCATGCGGTCGAGATTGAAGTCGCGCTCATCCCAGTGCACACCCTCCACAAAGGCCACGTTCTGCTGTCCGAAGCGCTCTGCCAGCGCCTGCTGGAACGTCAAGTAGTGACCCATCTGAGGCGCCAGTTCGGAAGTACGGTCGCCCTGCCAAGTATAGGTCCATCCGCCGTTCATCCCGCGCAGGTTGTCGGCATTGGGTCCGCAGACGAGCAGCTTCGTGCCCTCCTTCAAAGGCAGGATGTCTTCATTCTTCAATAGCACCATACACTCTTCTGCCATCTGCTCTGCTTCCTTGGCAAAGTCCTCACTGCCAAACAAGGGGAACTGCGAAGCAAGCTCCGGGGACGAGAAATCCCAAGTGCTGCGGTCAAGCAGTCCGAGGCGTGCCTTCAGGCGAAGGATGCGGCGAACGGCATCGTCGATACGGGACATAGGCACTGTACCTTCGTCCACGAGCTCCTTCAACATATCGCAGAACTCCACCTCGTAAGGCACCATGGACATATCTATGCCCGCATTGATTGCGATACCGATGGCCTCTTTCTTCGAAGAGGCGATGTGGTCGCGCGAGAATAAGTTATTGATGTCGGCCCAGTCCGTTACAATCATGCCGTCCCAGTTCAGTTCCTCCTTCAGCCAAGTCGTCAGGTACTTGTAATTGGCATGGAAGGGAATGCCGTTGTTGACGCCCGAGTTAACCATCAACGAGAGTGCCCCTGCCTGGATGGCTGTACGGAACGGCTGGAAATACTTCTCGCGCATGTCGCGCTCTGTCACACTACTGGGCGTGCGGTCCTTACCACTAACCGGAACGCCATAGGCCATATAGTGCTTCAGGCAGGCTGCCACCTTGTCCGGACCGATATGGTTGGGGTCGTCGCCCTGGTAGCCCAGGACAGCTTCCCGTGCCATAGCGCAGTTGAGGTAAACATCTTCGCCGTAGCTCTCCCACATACGGCTCCAAAGCGGCTGACGGCCCAAATCCATGACGGGGGAATATACCCAGGGGATGAGACAGGCACGGCTCTCGTAAGCGGCGATCTCCGAAACGCGGCGCGGAATCTGACGGTTAAAGGAGGCCGCCTGTCCGACTTCCTGCGGGAAGATCGTAGCGCCCCAGGTGTAACTGGCGCCATGAATCTGGTCAACGCCATAAATCTGAGGAACGTCCGAACAGGCTTCCATAGACAGGAGGTTAAGACGGCGGATGAGTGCATTCCACACCTCGGGCCGCTGAGCCACACCCTGCGGAACGTTCAGGATACTGCCCACTTTGTACTTGTCAAAGACCAAGCGCAATGCTTCCTCATTCAAGACGAAGCTGTCGCGCACACTCCGGTCGGTGATGACATCAATGGTAAGTTCGCACATCTGACCGATCTTCTCGTCAAGCGACAACTGGCCCAGGAGCTGTTCCACCTTCGACTCTATCTCCGAGTCCAAGGGGATGGCACGCTGAACCCGCTCGTTTGAGGTACTACACGAAAGAAGCGATAAACTCATAGCGCAGACTATAGCGTAAAATAGTCGCGGCATAATTGATTTGTTCATAATTTGAATGTAAGGCATTTATTGTCTTTTAGATTGTTTTTATTTGCAAAAATAGACAATTTTCGCTGAATCGCCAAATGTTTATTTTCTATTCCTCCTTTTTGCTATTCCTTATTATATATAAGCGCACGAGGAGCCACACCAGCAGGAGGCCCAGGATGGCGAGGGCAGCATAGGCGATGGCTTCGGTTGTGTGCACCGTCTTCGGGTCGAAGGTCATCACGACGGTATGCTTTCCGGCTGGAACGCGGATGGCGCGAAGCACATAGTCGGCACGGGCAATGGGCGTTTCTGCCCCGTCGACGGTGCAGGTCCAGCTGGGATAATAGATGTCGCTGAAGACGATGATGCCTTCCTGCGGCGCATTCACCTCGTAGGTCAGCCGGTTGGCCTCGTAGCCCGTCAGCTCTGCGGAGGCTGTACTGTCGGGAGCCTGGGGCTGTTCGCCCAGAACACTTTGGAACTTCTTGTCCACTACGGCTGTCGTATGCGGGTTGATGGTGTGCAGGGCAGCCAGCTCGGCATCGGCATCGTCAACGTATTGCAACTGAGAAACGAACCAGGCGTTGCCGTAGGCCTGCGGATTCATTACGGGCATCTTCTGTCCTTCCTTCGAGGCCATAATGACATAGCGCGTATTGAGCATGTTCAGCACGGGGAAGAGGCTGTCGGCATTCACCTGCTCCAGATGGCCCTGCGTCTCAACGGCCGCTTTCTGTATGCGGCCCATCTCGCCATGCAGATGCTCCTCGATGAGTTCCTGGTAGCGGCGCAGCTTGGCAGCGTGATAGCCGCCTATACTCTTGTGGTAGTAGGAAGTCGTGTTGTCATTGAACGTACTTACGCTCAGGTCCAGGACGCGGTAGTAGGGCGTGGCGTCTTGCAGGATTATCTCGTCGGCCTGCGATTTCGGGAAGCTCTGTTCGTTGGAACGCGGCTGACTGAACATACCATCGTTCAGGTAGCGCTTGTTAACGTCCCACATATCGGCCAGGCAGAGCAGCGTCAGACAGGCTATCATCGGCACCGTCTTGATGCGGCCCCAGCGCCATATCAGCAGCACCAGAAGGCCAATGCCCACGATGATGAAGCTGCGCAGGGCATCGGCGGTGAACATAGCCCGCCGCATCTCGCTCATGTTCGAGACGATGCCGCCCATCATCTCCTGCGGGATATAGCCGGCCTGAACGTATTGGTTCATATAGGCCATATCGGACGTAGAAACGTAGTTGCCGAAGAACAAGTCGGGCATGAGCCAGAAGAGCAGGGCAATGCCGCCAGTCAGGCCGAAGCTGATGAGGAGGGGCTTCATCTCGACGCCTTTCTCTACGACTTGCTTCAAGGCCATCATGCCCAGCAGGGGAATGGTGAACTCGGCGATGACCAGGATACTGGCTACGGTGCGGAACTTGTCGTACATCGGCACATAGTCAAGGAAGAAGTCGGTGAAGGGCATAAAGTTCTTGCCCCAGGAGAGCAGGATGCTCAGTATGGTAGCAGCCAGCAGGCACCACTTCATAGGCCCTTTCACAATGAGCAGACCCAGTACGAAGAGGAAGAGCACGAAGGCACCCACATAGACGGGACCGCTCGTGCCCGGCTGTTCGCCGAAGTACTGCGTAAAGGCCTGATAGATGGGCGCATAGGTGGAGTTGGCCTTCTTCATAGCCGTCTTGTTATGCGAGAGCGGTGCGCTGGCGCCGCCCTTCGTGTTGGGCACCAGCAGGGTCCATGTCTCGCCCAGGCCGTAGCTCCACATTGTGATATACGAGCGCTCCAGCCCGCTGCTTGTCTGGTCGGCCGGGTTCTTGGTCTTATGCGTCAGCTCGCTCTTGCTGCGCATACTCTCCTTGCTGTATTCCCAAGTGTGGTAGAGATTGCTCAGGTTGATGCTGATGCCCAGCAGCCCGCCTATGGCAAAGGCGGCTGTGGCACGGAGCCATTGGCCGACTTTCCCCTCGCGGATTGCCTGAATGAGCCATGCCAGAGCCATCAGACCCATCACGAAGAGGAAGTAGTAGGTCATCTGAACGTGGTTCGACAGGATCTGCATAGCCGTGAAGAAGCCCGTCACGACGATTCCCCACAAGTATCGCCCGCGATAGCAGAGGGCCATACCCGCTATGGTAGGCGGGATGAAGGACAGCGTGAGCAGTTTCCAGATATGGCCGGCGGCGATAATGATGAAGTAGTAGCTCGAGAACGCCCAGAACACGGCACCCAGAGCGGCCATCCACACCCGGAAGTCGAAGGCGCGCAGCATGATGTAGAAGCCCAGCAGCATCATGAAGACATAAGCCGCTACGGCGGGCAGGCCCAGCTGGTAGAACGTCTCAAGCCGCCCCAGCGTATCGGTGCTGGGATAGGAGGGAGCCATCTGGTAGGTAGGCATGCCGCTGAAGAGCGTGTTCGTCCATCTCGTGCGCTCACCGTCGTGCGACTTGCGGTAGTTCTCCATTTCTATGCTGCTGCCGATGGCGCCGCTATGGTCGTTGCCAGTCAGAACGCGTCCGTCGCGAATGGGACCCAGGAAATAAAGCAGGCTGACGAGGACGAAGAAGCCCACAGCCAGCACATCGGGAAGAATCTTTCTATAATTCATAATTCACAATTCGTAATTCGTAATGGACACTTGGCAGCTCCTTTGACAGGCGAAGCGGCATAGCCGGGCGCAAATGCTCCATTCCTTATTATATTTATTCCTTCATTCCATAAGATAAAAAAAGCTGCAGAGGTTGTCTGCAGCTAAGTTGTTTTCAGCATCAGGCTGCGCTTGTATTACTTACGCAGGCCCAGAGCTTTCACGATGGCACGGTAACGATTGATGTCGTTGCGCTTCAGGTAGTTCAGCAGGCTGCGGCGCTTACCTACCAGACCTGTCAGGGCGCGCTCGGTGCTGTGATCCTTGCGGTTCTGCTTCATGTGCTCCGTCAGGTGCTTGATGCGGTGGGTGAATAATGCAATCTGGCTCTCTGCGCTTCCCGTATCGGTAGCTCCCTGGCCATACTGGCTGAAAATCTCTTGCTTCTTAGCTGAATCTAAGTACATAATTAATTGTGTATTTTGTTAAACTTGTTTGTCGAGCAGCCACCACTCTTCGGTACTGCTTCGCAAATGCGGGTGCAAAAGTACGAATAAGTGAGCACATAGCAAAGAAAATGGAGGATTTTTTTTGCTTTGTCGAGCGAAAGTACTTTCGAGCGTAGCTCAAAGGTGCCAATAAGTGAGCACATAGCAAAGAAAATGAGGGATTTTTTTTGCGAAGTCAGCGAAATTGACTAATTTTGCAACATGGATTTGTCGATACTCATACCAGCCTACAACCAATCCTGCCTCGAACTGGTCCGTTCCCTGCAACAGCTATGCCGCGCTGAGGGAGCCAGCTACGAAATCGTTGTGGCCGATGACGGTTCGACCGACGAAACAGCCAGGAGGGAGAATGCCTCAGTAGGGGAATTGGAGGGTTGCCGCGCCATAATGCAACCGCAGAACTGCGGCAGGGCGGCTACTCGGAACCTGCTGGTCCGCGAGTCAAGAGGAGATCACTTGCTTTTCATAGACAGCGATGCGAGGGTGGTAAGCCAGGCATTTATCGCCTCGTACCTGCAGATGCTCCCGACTGAGGCCGTCGTCTGCGGCGGCATAGTGCATGCCGACGAATTGCCGGACGAAAGCGTTTCGCTGCGCTGGCGCTACGAGAAATCGTGCGAGCCTCAGTTCACAGCCGGGCAGAGGAGCACTCACCCCTACCAATGCCTGCGGACCTTCAACATCCTCCTGCCTCGCAACGTGGCACTGGCCTACCCTTTCGACGAACGGGTTCGCAACTATGGTTACGAAGACGTCCTGCTGGGACGGGCGCTGGAGCAGGCCGGAATAGAGGTGCGCCATATCGACAACCCGCTGCTGAACTATGATTTGGAGGACAATGCCGCGTTCCTCGAGAAGACGCGAGAGTCGATGCGGACGCTACAATCTGCCGAAACTGAGTTGCGAGGCTACTCCTCGCTGCTCAGAATCTACGATCGAATGCGGCGCTTCCAGCTGACCCGACCGCTCGCCGCCCTATATCAGATGTTCCACTCAGCCGCCGAAAGGAACCTGCTCGGACCGAATCCAAGCATCCGCCTGCTACAGCTCTACAAACTCTGCTACTACTGCGATATTAAGCGGAAAGGGTGCAGAGTTTGAGAGAAAGCCTGCAAAGTTTTGGGAGAACCCACATTGAGTTTTTCTTTCCCCCGGGTTTGACAATTTCTCTACCCGGGTATATTTTATGTTTCACGTCGTGAAATGTACGTTTCACGTCGAGAGACGTATATTTCGCGTCGAGAGACGTACGTTTCACGGCGCGAAATATAAATTCAAAGGGGCAGCAGCAAAAAATGTCTCCTCCTCAAAAAAGAATTCCTACCTGCAGAGGGGCAAAACGGACTCGGAGCAATGTCTCAACATTCGCGAAACCCATTAAATTCGGGCCCGTCAACAAGAAATTTCCGGAAAGAGGAGAAATAATAAAGCTGAATAGTTTGCAGTAAGAGACAAATTAAGTAAATTTGCAGCAGATAAGTGGTTTAAAAGAAGATATCTATGATAAAAAAGACGAGAAAAAGCTGGATGTGGGTGGCTGCAGTACTTTTTTTACTTGTTGGTTCAGCAGCTGTAACGGCTTGCGGAGATGACGAATTGAAGAAAGAACCGGAAAAGACTGAAGAAAGAGGTACAAAGATAATGCCCAAAATCAGTGGGAAATATATAAAATATGATGGGGAAATTATTATTGATGAAGATGGATGCGAGATTAGCGAAAGTTGCAGAGGTTATTCTTTAGTCCTTCCAGATTATATAAAATCAATCTCATTGAAAAGATTTATAGGTAGTTTTACAGATGAGAATCAATGGTTTCAAGCTGGTGAATGCACGATGAAGCTAATTGGAGATAGTGAATTGCGCTTTGATAATGGAGGAAATATGAAAATAGGAACAATATACTTGAAAGGGAATGGCAGTAAAAGTAGCATATTAAAGATAAAGGATTTTGCAGTAAATGATTTTGAAATTAAAAAATGTTTCAAGTCTGCACCAGGATGGGTCGTAAAGTATTCAGACGTTAAAGTAACGGAAGACAAAGAACAAATCGACATAGAGGTAATTCCAGAGCAGTAAATAAGAAAATCAAGAAATATCAAAAAACGGATAAGGAAATGAGCAAGAACCGTAGAAACAATTGGATTATGGCCGCCCTCGCGCTGAGTCTCTTGGTCGGCACAGCTACTATCATCTCCTGCAGCAGCGAGAACGTGCCCGAAGAACCGGAGCGGCCGGGAGCAAACGAAGCGCCTTCCACGCTGGAGATTGCCGGAGAGCACGACGTTTGGATGTGGACCATCACGCTGAAGGAGAACAATTGCAAGCTTAGCGGCAAGTGCAGCGGATACACCATTTCGCTGGGCAACCGCATAGATTCAGTAAAAATGGCGAAGCTGGATGCCACTTTCGCACAATACGAGCGACTGGAACTGCGCGACAGTACCGTATTGACGCTGAACGGAGACAACAAGCTTACATTCGCCGTCTCGCAGAATCTGAAAGGCAACCCCATTATCGTGCAAGGCAGCGATACCGAAGTGACCACCCTGCGCATAGTGCAGCAGGACAATGCCCCCGTTTCGCCCGAGAATAGTTTCCGGGCAGCAGAAGGATGGCTGCTGCAGAAGTCCTCAAAGATGCTAAAGGACGGAAGCCGGGAAGTGACGGTGAAGGTGGAGAAGAAAGAATAAGCACATAAAAGCCCCGCCCCCAGCCTTGACAAGACCGGGGGCGGGATTTTTCTGTACCCTCTCCGTTTATCAGTTATAGGCCTTTCGCCCCATCCACTTCCCTATCCGATGCCAGACGGCGCTCAGAATATGGCGGAAGTTTCCCTGCCGGAGATTCAGGTATAACTCCTCAAAGGAACGCGCCACTTTTATCCAGGGATGACGGAAAGCCATAATGCGGTATGCGCGCTGGCGGTACTTGACGTGCTCTATCATGTAGGGGGGATGGATGATAGGACGCTCGGGCAGTTCGTAGCGGTCCATAGTGAAGATGCGGCGGTAACCCCGCGGCAGGGTTTCCAGCTGGCTGCCGAAGTGGGTGCTGCCGGCAGTAGCGCCCAGGTTGTTTATCATATTGCGCCGCGGCACGATGCAAAGTGAGTTCGAGAGCAGGAAGTGCGCCCAGAAAATTGTCTCGTAGAAGGCCTTCCCCTGAGCTCTATGCCTCCTGCACATCGGCAGGAAGTCGTCTCTGAGCCGGCGCTCGCTGATCAGCCGCTCAATCTGACTAACGGCCTGCTTGTCGTCAAGCCAGGTGTAATGCTCGTCCCACTGGTCAACGACGCGACGCCAACTGGCCCATCCCCAAATGCTAAAGTAGGTCGAGAAGAAATAGTCCTGTTCTACATCGGGAGTCTGCTCCTCAACGTTGAAACCGGCTATCATCTCAACTCGCGTATCGTACTGGTAACGGTCGAGCATCTCCTTGCAGAAACGGAAGAAATCAACCGACGGCACGTCATCATCCTCCAGTACGACGCACCGGTCAACGTGGCTGAACGCCCACTTCTGCGACAGGAATTCCGACGGATCGCACCCGAAGTTCTTCTCCTGGTAGAGGGTGTTCACCTGGCACTCCCAGTCGATTTCAGATACAATCCTGCGGCATTCCATAATGCCAGGCAGGTCTTTCTCGCCTCGTGGCCCGTCCTGGTAGAGGAAGAGCTTAGTGGGACGCGCTTCGCGAACTTGTTGGAAAACTTGACTCAACTGGTTGGGCCGGTTGAAGAAGAGAATCAGAACTGGAACGTCAACTAATGCAGGTTTCATGGGTGCAAAGTTAGAAAATCGGCACAGAATAACCAAGATTTCGATGAAAATTATTTGCTATTCGCTCAGAAATCCGTAACTTTGTCGGGCTTAAGCACTAGAATTACACATTATATAATATTACGCGCGCGAAAATGAAACGAATTCTTTTGACCCTCGCCACGGGGATAGTGGCAATTGGTATGTTGGCTCAGCAATACAAATCAGTACCGACGGAAATATGGCCCCGCAAGGTTCCAGGAGCCACGAAGCAGAAGTCCGTCCCGAAGTTAACCGACGATCCGGAGCATTGGAAGGAAGTTACAAGTCCGACCCTGGAGTGTTTCAAGCCGGAACCGAGTAAGAAGAACAATAAAGCCGTAGTGGTTTGCCCCGGCGGAGGCTATCAGATTCTGGCCTACATCAAGGAGGGACAGGAAATAGCGGAGTGGCTCGCCGGCCAGGGATACACCGCTTTCGTGCTGGCCTACCGCATCCCGGGTCAGAGAGACGGCGCCCTTCAGGACATCTACCGCAGTATCCGTCTGGTCAGAGAACAGGGTTTCGAAAAGGTGGGCTGTATCGGATTCTCGGCCGGAGCCAGTTTGTGCTGTCGCGCAGGCACTCTGTTCGAGACCGAGACGTACGCCGCTCAGGACAAGGCAGACAAGCTGAATCAGCGCCCGGACTTCGCTATGCTCATCTATCCGGCCTATTTGGCTGACGGCGAGAACAAAACGATTTCGCCCGAACTGAATGTGACCAAGAACAGCACGCCGATGTTTGTCTTCGGCACGCAAGATGACGTTCACAGCGGACCCAGCAGCGCAACGATTCTGGATGCGATGCAGAGAGCCGGCGCACCTATTGAGCTGCATTTCCTCGTCAATGGCGGTCACGGCTACGGCATGCGGGGCGACGGCGCAGGCAAAATCTGGCCCAAGCTGGCAGAGAGCTGGCTGAAGACGCTTAAATAGCAGGCCGTCCCCTCTCCCTCCCCCTAACGGGAGGGACTGGAGGCGGGTCTGAACTCGAGTTTCACAACGTGGTCTCCGCCCACTTTCTCCAGGTTTGGCAACTCCATATAGTTACCGAACTGCGAGCGGAGCATGTGATCGGCATTTCCGGGCACCGAGAGTTCTACGCCCTCGAAACTGTGCGTCGTGAGCGGGAAAATGTCTCGCTCATCGTAAATGATGTGGAAGGGAATGCCGTAGCTATAGGTTAAAGTGCGGCCGAAAGTGATGCGGCTGACGAAACGCAGCAGGGGAAAGGTGAGATGGCGGTTGAACCACGTAATTGTCCTAATACGGCGCATCGCAGACTCCCGGTTCTTCGCTGTGCGGAAGATCTTGAAACAATGCGCCTGCAGAGGTTCGGCCAGCAGGTGAGTCCATAGCGCCTGGCGCTCGAAGGGGAAGATGTCAATGTAGATTCCCCTTTCGCGGAAAACCTGATCGTACGGGCTCGGCTCCTCCAAGATACTGTCGCGGTCGCGCAGCTTAGCGAAGAAGTAGAAGTAGTTAGGGTCGCTGTCGTTCGTCTGCAAACTGATATGCGGCGGCAATTCAGCGGGCAGTACCTTCATCAGCCTGTTGTAGTCGTCGCGCAGCAGACCTACATCCAAGTCGTCGTCCCAGGGGATGAATCCGTTGTGGCGAATAGCGCCGAGGAGCGTTCCCCCATAGAGGAAATACCGGATCCCGTACTTCTTGCAGACGCTGTCCAGTAGGGTCACCATTTCCAGCATCTTCATCTGGTGACGCCGCAATACTGACCCTTCGGGATTGAATCGCTGCTTCAGTTCTTCAGCTGTAGGGCGTTTGTTCGTGTTCTCCATCATTTCCATTCTCCTTTCGTATTGGTTTTCATCGGAACAACAACTGCTACGCGACGGTTATCCAACTGCTGTGCCCGCCAGCACCAAGTGCGCACAGCCATATTCCGTGCCAGACATTCGCTGTAGAGCCACGGCTCGCAGCTATGAATGTCGCCGACATTAATCAGATTCTTATAGGGTTTGTACTCCGAACCGCTATAGTTCGAGACAACAAGAACGTGAGTCGCGGTGTCGAGGCGTACTGTAATTGTATCGTGGAGCAGGGCGGGTTCGGCATCTGTGCGCCAGTTGACGGGATTGATGCCGATACAGGTCGCGGAGATGACCGGTTTAGCATACTTCACATCCTTAACAGTATTATAGCAAATCGTAACGCCCGTATCGGTTTCGCCCTGAGCTGGACGGATGCGACGGCAACTGGCTGTATCCTCAGCCGTTACTTTGTAGCCCAGCACATAGGCGGCAACGAGTTGGCGAAAGGTAGTATCATCCATATGCTTAAGCAACTGAACGACGGCCATTCCGCCCTGACTGAAGCCCGCCAGGATAATAGGACGACTGGCATCGCGCATTCTGAGGAACTGATCGAAGGCAGCGCAGACATCAGCCATCGCCAACTGGGTGCGAAGGGAGATTGTATCATCGTTCTGCGAGACGAAAGCGTCAATTGTGGCATGTCGGTAATAGGGAGCAAAGAAGCGGTTGCCTGGCCCCATATAGGACTTCACCTTGTTTATCTCCCGAGCCATATGCTTGCGATGGCGGGGATTAGTGACGTCGGCGTAGTGGCACAACTGGCCGTCCTCCGTCGTCCAGTCTTCTTCCCAGGTAGATACAACGTAGAAAACATCAGCTCCGCTATTAGCAGAATCCTGATCGGCAGTTATCCACATCGCGGAATCCCGATAGTCGGGTTCCTGCGGGATATAGCCTGCCCCAATACCCGGCTGCTGCGGAAAGTCACACCGCCAGTTACGACATGAGGAAACTGCTATTGAGACGAAGGCAAAAAGCAGCAAGAAACGTGCATTCATCCTATTCATTTCTTCGTTTCGATTAGTTTTGGTTGCAAAGTTAATCAATTTTCCCGAAAGAATGGTGCAGTTTACTTTGCATTTTGAATTTATTTTGTAACTTTGCCCCTGCAATACAAATCTTTCATTATGACAATAGGTTATACGACTGGTGTTTACGACCTTTTCCACATCGGACACCTGAATCTGCTGAAGAATGCAAAGGGAATGTGCGACAAGCTCATCGTGGGCGTCACCGTTGACGAGCTGGTGGCCTACAAAGGCAAAAAGGCAATGATCCCGTTCGAGGACAGGATCGAGATTGTTCGCTCTTGCAAGTACGTCGATGCCGCAGTACCGCAGTACGACATGGACAAGCTGACGGCGTGCAAGAAGCTGGGGGCCAGTTTCCTGTTCGTAGGTGACGACTGGTACGGAACGGAGAAATGGCAGGAGTATGAGAAGGAGTTCCTCGAAGCCGGCATACAGATTATATATTTCCCCTATACCAAGGGAATCTCCTCAACCCAGATAACCAAGGCGCTGAACGCAGTACGCGGCGAAACGCTGGAGGACTTGAAGTGAGGGATTTCGTTCAAGAGTCCAAAAGTGCAAGTGAATGACAATTTAGATAATTTGGAAAAACGATAGGATCTATGACAAACAAAGACTTTTGCCTGAGCAGTTACATCGCGTTCCGCTACATTTGGCGCGCTGACATGGAGTTTGCAGACGGTTTGCATCACAAGCTGATCCAGCTGATTCCCGACGAAGAACGTATTCCCGTGGCGTCGGCAAACGATATCGACCGCGAGATACAGAAGCAGTTCGACTCGCTCTATGAACTATTCCCCAACATCGGCATCCTGCTTTCCGGCGGAATGGACAGCGCTATCTTAGCATCGTACCTCCATGAGGGAAGCCACGCCTACACCTTCACAGCCAACGGCACCGCAGTATTCGACGCGGACCAGGAACGTGCAGCACAGTACTGCCGCAAGTTCGGACTGAAGCATCACCTCGTTGACATCAGCTTCGACGACTACAAGGCCATCACGCCAATCGTGATGAAAACCAAGTGCGCGCCGGTTCACTCCATCGAACCTCAGATATACAAGGCCGCGCAGATGGCTATTGCCGACGGCGTGGACCTCATTATCGTAGGCGAGAGCAGCGACCTGATCTTCGGCGGCATGGACAAACTATTGGCAAAGGACTGGCGCTTCGACGAGTTCGTGAAGCGGTACACGTTCCTCGAGCCGGAGCTTGTGCTCAAGAATCCCGTCAGTCAGCTTGCGCTCTTTGAGCAGTACCGGCAAGGCGAGTACATCGATTTCATGCGGTTCATGGACGAGGTGTTCTCCGTCGAGAGTTCAAGTAGTTACCTGAACGCGTTCGGTACGGCCAACTTACCATACTACGACCCGTACGCCCGGCTGATAATGCGCGACGAGCTCGACCTCAACCGCGTCCGCAACGGAGAGCCGAAGTACCTCATCCGCAATCTCTATGCGATGAAGTATCCCGAGAACCAGATTCCCGACAAGATTCCGATGCCGCGGCCCGTGGATTTCATCTTCAGCGACTGGGAAGGCCCTAAGCGACCCGAATTCCGTCAGGACATCCCGATGCAGAACCTGACAGGGAACCAGAAGTGGCAACTATGGTGTGCCGAACAGTTCCTGCAGACGTACTGCTGAGAATCAATAGCCCTACCCCTTCCCCACAGCGGGAAGGGTTTTTCATTTCAGTTTTTTTCAACCCTCTGCAACCTTTTGCCCCGCTGATGTGTTTATTATAGCAAAAGACAAAGTGAACTGAGAGCATGACACGCGACAACTTCATCCAACTGGTGCGACAGGAGCAGGCCGAACTGCGGCGCATACTGCTGGCGCTCTGCCTGGGCGACGAACAGGAGGCTGACGACCTGGCGCAGGACACGTTCCTAAGGGCCTACGAGGCATCGGACCGCTATGTGGGCGACGGCGCGGAGTCGGCCTGGCTGAGAAGGATTGCGTGGAACTGCTTCCTGAACAGCAGGCGAAGCAGACGGGCTCAGCTGGAAACCGGACTGGAACGCGCTCAGGCCATTCCTGGCAGCAGTCAGGCCGACGCGGCTTTCCGGTACGAAGCGCTCTACCAGGCCATTGCGCAGCTCTCGCCAACTGAGCGGAATGCCGTGCTCCTCCACTACATGGAAGACCGCCCGATAGCGGAAATCGCACAGATCATGAACGTCGCAGAGGGAACCGTCAAGTCCGCCCTCTCACGCGCCAGAACTCATCTGAAAATCAAACTCTACTGAACTGAATCTCAAACTCAACTGACTATGAACGAGAACGAAATAAGGGAGGTGCTTCACGCCTACAGGCCCGAACTCTCCGACGAACAGACTTTCCTGGACAAGCTGACCAGCCGCATGGACCAGGTCGACGAGCAGAAAGCCATAGCGCAACAGACCGCCAGCCCGTCAGCACCAGCCACCCGATGGATGCGCTACGCAGCAGCGCTGGCCGCCCTACTCATCATCGGCCTCATCTTCCACTGGCAGACCGGCCGGGAAGAACTGCCCTACCGCCCGCTGCCTACTGAGTATTACATGGCAGCCCGCTGGAATGACGAACCAAGTCAGGACCCCTTCGACTCGTACTATACGCTCGTCGAGGAGATCCAGCGCAGCGGACAGCAGCTTCAGCAGGCCATCGCGCAAGTGAAGGAATAGGGAAAGAAACGGGAAACCAATGGAGAAGACGTCTGAAACCAATATAAATCACTAACATTCAAAACTAAAAAGAAATTATGAAACGAAGCATAATCCTACTGCCGTTCATTTGCGGCCTCATGACGACCTGTACAGCCGACAGCGAAAAGCAGCACGAGGGAAGCAAGTTCCCTATTGAGCTGGACAAGAACCCCATTACCGATCTGCTCTACGACCTGGAGAAGAACGGCGAAGGAGGAATCACTTGGAATTTCGAAGGCGGTGAGTACCTGAAGAGCAAAGTAACTTACTATGAAACCCATTTCTACGAGAAGCCCGGCAGAGTGCAGTCGCTCACGGAGAAGAAAAGGGCGGAAATGGAGCGCATCAGAAACGCTTTCGACCGCGCCAGCGAGGAAGGCATAAAGAGCTATCATACTGAACAGCACCTGAACGGCATCGATACAGTGCTCTATGCTGTAGCGCTGAAAGAGCTGAGCGGCGAGAAGTCTTCGCTGAGGAATGACTTCGAGAGCAATAATATAAAGTACTATAACCTGCAGTACGACGCTGCCCAGGTGGCCACCCTGCGCTTCAACTCCTCGCCCAGCATATATGACTTACACGTGGAATACGTTACGAAGATCCCCACGGGCAAGCCCCGCAAGCCGTTCACCCTGAAGTACCTGAAGAACGAGCTGGAGAAATACGCGAAGATGGACAGCGTGAAAACCTACAATGTACACTACAAATACACCGACGAGGAAATACGGCGCTCGGATTCCATGCGTGTGCAGTCCATAGCCGAACATTGGGGCGAGAGACGGCAGAACCTGGAAACCCGGACATGGGACGGCGAAACAAGGGGACATCTCTACGTGGTATCCCCCAGCCTGGCCAACCTTGTCGGGAATGGGATGAAGCAGAAGGTGATGAACTATTGCATGGGCATCCAGGCCAACGAGTCGTACGATCTGAACATGTATGGGAACCTGTCAGACTCCGACGGCAAAGAGTCTGGCCCAATAAACTGGGGATTATCCGTCCGGTCGCGG
>JAILKU010000162.1 GCA_024693505.1 Bacteroidaceae bacterium
ATGGCAACAATGACAAACGAACAAATTGAGCAGAAGAAGCAGCAGCCGAACCAACTGGCCGACGAAATGACGCCCAACGCCCCGCAACCGGCTGAGGCAGGTGCCATCGAGTTGTCCGAGGACGACCTCGACCAGGCCGCAGGAGGAGGAGGAACAACACCAAGTATTGGTATTGATTGGTTACTAAAGGAAAATGGAGGACCAATGTTTCTCTAAGTATTAAATTAAACCACAAAGCAAGATGGAAGAGACCAAAAACAAGCAGGGCGAGCAGGCACAGGACAAGCAGGCACTCGACGAGAACGAACTCGACGAGGTGGCAGGCGGCCTTCACACTCCCCGTCGCCCTCGCGAAACAGGCGGCACCTCAACCCACTGGGTAGGAATCATCAAATAACAAATGTTTAATTCTAAATAATATGGTAACTATGACAACCGAACAGATTGAGCAGAAGAAGCAGCAGCTGAAGCAACTGGCTGAAGAAGTAAAGCAACTGCATGACGAGCTGGTGGAAGCCGGCGCCATCGAGTTATCCGAGGACGACCTCGACCAGGCCGCAGGAGGCACTGCAAGTCGTATAACTCCCAAAATTGTTAATGATGGTGGTTATTATAGATAGAAACTAATAAACCTCAATCCTTGTCCTGCCGGATTATGACAAATCCGGCAGGACAAGAAATGTGAAAGAAATTATTAAACAAAGTATTATGGAAGACAACAAAAACAAGCAGGGCGAGCAGGCACAGGACCAGAAGCCCCTCAACGAGGACGAACTTAATCAGGCAACGGGCGGAGCTCCTTATTGGGGGTATGTAGATCCTTTTAAAAAGGTGACTCCTTCCACCACTATAGTAGAACGACACTAATTAATCAATTCAATCAATAATCATGACGACAATGAAAAAAAGTGAAAACGAGCAGGAGTTGCAGCAGCAACCTCTTGATGAAAATGAGCTTGACCAAGTGGCAGGAGGATGGATCGAGTACCCGGAGCCTATAGAAATTACGAACCCAGACCTCATTCCGGGCGGAAATGGCGGAAAAACATCTTCTATTCCTTATTAACATGTCGGCTTGACGATAAAGAATAGTTTTCCTAAAATCATGGCAACAATGACAAACGAACTGATTGAGCAGCGAGAGCAGAGTAATGCTTGCATCGATTCTGCCGAGTCGCGACAGAAGAAGGCCGAAGGCCAACAGATAGAGCAGAAGAAGCAGCAGCTGAAGCAGCTGGCAGAGGAAGTGAAAGCGCTCACCAGGGAATTGGTGGAAGCCGGCGTCATCGAGTTATCCGAGGATGACCTCGATCAGGCAACTGGCGGCACGGGCCATATTAGACCTCTCCTTGGAACATCTTTCAAACCTGAAGCGCTGTAGAACAGCACGTTATTCGGACAAACAAGATTTGCAACAATGACAGAAGCAGGGATTGGTGGCAACATTAACGTAAGAACATATTACCTCTTTTTTGAGAGCGCGTCTTATCATGACGCGCTCTAACCCTTAATACTGGAATCCTTATGAGACGGGAACTGAACCTACTATTTTTCAGCGTATTCTCTGCATATATTTCAGCAGTAACGCCGGATGTGGAAAAAGAAACGTTTATCTTCACACCGCAATGGACGGCGCAGGCGCAGTTTGCAGGCTACTATGTGGCACAAGAAAAAGGCTTCTACAAGGAGGCTGACCTGGATGTGGAGATAGTCCATCCCTCGGTGTCGCAGTCGGCAATGGACCGCATGCGCAGAAGAAAGAGTCATGCGACGACGCTGCAATTGTGCCAGGCGTTGGAGATTATTGACGGTGGCATTCCGCTTGTAAATATTCTGCAGACATCGATGAATAATGCGATGGTGATAGCATCGCGATGGGGACAGGATCCGCTGACGCAGAAAGGGGCGCGAGTGGGAGTCTGGAGCGCAGGATTCGGACAACTGGCACGCTGCATGAGCTTGAAGGATAGCCTGAACTACGAATGGATACCCTTCTCGTCGAACGTAACGCTTTTCGTGACAGGTGCAATTGACGCGACGCTTGTAATGAGCTACAACGAGTACTACCAGATTGTGCAGGCCGGATTCCCCTTAACGGACAAGGAGGTGTACCGTTTTTGCGACCACGGTTACAACGTGCAGGAGGACGGGGTCTATATGACACGGGAATATTACGACAATCATAAGGAACAGGCGCGACGGTTTGCCGAGGCCAGTCGCAGAGGCTGGGAGTGGGCTGCAGAACACCCCGAGGAGACACTCGAGATAGTGATGGAGTACGTCAAGAGAGAACACATCGCTACCAACCGGGTGCTTCAGAAGCTGATGTTGGAGGAGACGTTGCGACTGCAGGTGGACCGCGAAAGCGGCAAACGTGAGTTCAAGTTACGCCCCGATATGATCAAACTGGCCTCCGACCTCATGATCGAATATGACATGATACATCGGCCGGTAACCTACGAAGAACTGATGATTGGGAAATGAGCTGAAAACAAAATACGAGAACGATGAAGAAACTGATAAGATATATTCAGAAGTCGCTATCCACCAGGCTTAGCCTGCTGATAGTGGTTTTCTCCGCAGCCATCCTTGTGGCGGCATTGTCCTTTTTGTTCGGTATATCGAGCCAAGCCATCCGTCAGGAGGCTATCAGCCGTGCCACGCAGAGCCTTGAGAGCACGGCTCTTCGTGTGCAGGGTATCCTCGACCGCGTAAAGGTGGCTACCGACAACACCGAATGGCTCATCACCCGTCATCTGGATGGGCCGGACTCGATGTTCGTCTATTCACGGCGTATTCTCCAGAACAATCCCGACCTCAACGGGTGTTCCATCGCTTTTGAACCCGACTTCTTCAAAGAGAAAGGCCGCTGGTTCTCGGCCTACTCGATCAACGACCATGGAACAATAAAGACAACGCAAGAGGGCAACCCGTACTACGAGTATTTTTACATGGACTGGTACCAGCTATGCAAGTTGCTCGACCGCCCTGTCTGGACGGAGCCTTTCATGGACTACAATCCCGAGGGTATTTATTCGAGCGAAATGATAACCTCCTACTGCAAACCCATCAAGGACCGTAACGGCAACTATATTGGCACCATCTCTGTTGACCTCTCGCTCAATTGGCTTTCGCAGACCATCTCTGCTGTGAAACCCTATCCCAACTCGTACAGCATCATGCTGGGCCGTGGCGGTACCTTCTTTGTACATCCCGACACCACCAAACTGTTCTATCAGACCATCTTCACCGAAATACTTGAGCATGAAGACCCGGCTCTGGAGGAGCTGGGGCATGCGATGCTGCGTGGCGAGGAGGGCATGACGCAACTGAAAGTCGATGACGTGGACTGCTATGTGTTCTACAAGCCTCTCGGCGAGACGGGCTGGAGCACGGCCATTGTCTGTCCTGAGAGTGACATCTTCGGCGGTTTCAACCGGATGAAGTTATCCATTATGCTGGCTGTGTGTGCGGGGCTGCTACTGCTGCTGTATGTGAGTATCCGCATCATCACCCGTGAACTGAAACCGCTGAGTCAGTTGGCCAAACAGGCAGAGACCATCGCAAGTGGTAACTTCGACAAGACGTTGCCGGAAAGCAACCGCATTGACGAGATAGGTCAGCTCAGCCATTCATTCGGAGACATGCAGCATTCGCTCATTACCTACATTGATGAACTCAAGACAACCACTGCGCAGAAGGCCTCCATCGAGAACGAGCTAAAGGTGGCCAGCGACATACAGATGAGCATGGTGCCCCGCATCTTCCCGGCATTCCCCAATCGCAAGGATATTGACCTCTTTGCCTCTATGACCCCCGCTAAGGAAGTGGGCGGCGACCTCTACGACTTCTTCGTACAGAACGAGTGTCTCTATTTTTGCGTGGGCGACGTGTCGGGAAAGGGTATCCCTGCATCACTGTTTATGGCTATCACCCGCAATATGTTTCGCATTATCGCTCAACAGGGGCATACACCCGTGGAGATTGCGACAGAAATCAATATCTTCCTTTCCAAAGACAACGATAAGGGCATGTTCGTCACCATGTTCATCGGTATGATTGACCTGAAGACGGGCCGTCTTGACTACTGCAACTGCGGACACAATGCGCCTGTCATCGACGGACATTTCCTGAAGATGGCGTACGACAACCAGCCGCTCGGCCTGTGGGAGGACGACCCCTTCGAGGGCGAGAGCATCGAGAATATCCGCGGCCGACAGTTGCTTATTTACACCGACGGCCTGAACGAGGCTGAGAACTCAAAGCACGAACTCCTGGGCAATGCCCGCCTCTTGGAATTGATGGCCGACACGCAGTCGCTTGACTCCCGTCAAGTCATCGCCATGCTGAAAGAGGCCGTGGAGCAGCACCGCAATGGTGCCGACCCCAACGACGACCTGACGCTGATGTGCCTGAGATTATCATAATTTATATGAAACGCGAACGGACATCCCCATACTAATACAAAAGAATAACAAGCTGACTATGATGAAGACTTTGCTTTGGAAGAGTATGACTGTAGGTGTGGCGATGGCAGCAATGATGCTGTCGTGCGGCCACGAGCAGGAGTCGGCATACAAATTGGCAAAGGCC
>JAILKU010000016.1 GCA_024693505.1 Bacteroidaceae bacterium
CACAGCGGCCGTGTGATAGATGTGATAGATGTGATAGATGTTTTTCACATTACGGAGTTTTATAGGTGGGTTCTAAAAAAAAGCCTAAGCATAGTTCAAAGCTAATTCTTAGAACCCACCTTTACATTCTCAATAGGCGAAGACAAGAATATTTCCTGCCTCGAGGATGAAAAGCGGACCATAGAGGTGAGCCGGCACTCGCTCACCGTCGGGACGAATCATCTCCACAGCCTCGTCGGTTTCAATCTGCAGCTCGATGGGGTCGTTGGGCGATGTATTCTGCACCACCACATAATGGTTCTCGCCGTTGCGCAGCGTGGAAACGAGTGCACCGCTGTCGCCCGACGAGAGTGTCTTGAAATGCTCGGGCAGCGCTTCGAGGCGTGTGGTGCTCTGAGGTATCGAGGCACCCATGTGGTAAACGCTCTCCACCTCGCTGTCCTTGAAGACAAAGGCGCGCGCCTGTATCTCACGATTCATCTGACGCACCAGTTCGTAGACCGGGCTGCGCTTCCCGTCCCGCTTGATGGGCGCCTCATGGAAGTTCCACGTCTCGGTACCGGGATTCCAGTACGTAAAATACTGCAGGCATTGGGCTCCGTAGCAAAGGTCGGCATAGAGCTGCAGGCGCAGGTGGGCCAGCGTCGGGATGGGATAGGGGGTGTGGGCGGTAGCTAACGCAAAGGCCCAGAAGGGCTTGCCCGTCTCGCGTGCCGACTGGGCCACAAGCTCCAGGTTCTCGAAAAAGACGGGGCTCAGCCGAACGCCTTCCTCCGTCTGATGAATGGGATAGTGGTCGAAGGAGAGCTGCGGGAGGTTTACCTTCTCATTGAACAGGCGCAGGTGCTCGATATATCCGTCGTGCCCAAACACCTGTACTGGCAGCAGGTTCAGGTAGCAGGGATGCAGCGAATCGACCGACTCTATGCGGCGCGCCCATTCGCCCAAAGCGTCCATCGCATCGTTGCCCGGCTCATCGCGCAGGAAGTAGCCGCCCAGGCCTGGATGATTCTTCACTTTCTCTACCGTTGCCTCGGGCTCCTTCTCCAACTCCGGGCACATGAAAATGCTCTTCAGGCCAATAGCAGCACAGAGGTCGAGCGCCTTGATGGCATCGTCGTAATTATAGATGTGGGAGAAGGAGTGGGTGAAGCCTGCATCGCGCAATTCCTCGTAGCGCTCCTGCGTGGCAAACTCTCCTCCCGGAATGCTGTACCAGGCCAGGATGGGAATCTCGGGACGTGCATCGCGCCCTTTCCGGGCACAACGCTTTGTGGCATCCATGCAGGCAGAAACAGTCAGCAGGACGCAGATGAGGAGTAGGAGTGTCTTTTTCATTATGAAGTGTGGAATTAGGCGGTGAGAATGGGAATCAGAAGGGACTCTTTTGGAGCATTTTGGCAAAGTCGGCCAGCGCGCCGGGGATGTCAATCTGTTGCGGGCACACGGCGGCACAGCTGCCGCAGCCTAGGCAGGCATCGGGCCGCTTGTCCTCGGGATAGCTCATCAGTGCCATGGGTGCAATGAAGCCGCCGCCCGTGAACTTCTCCTCGTTGTAGAGTGCCAGCAGCGTGGGGATGTCGAGTTCCTGGGGGCAGTGGGTGGTGCAGTAGCGGCAGGCCGTGCAGGGCACCATGCCCGGGCGCACCATCTCGTCGGCCACGGCGAGCAGTGTCTTCATCTCCTCGTCGTTGAGTGGCTGACGGGTTTCGAAAGTGGTGATGTTCTGCTGCAGCTGCTCCATATTGGACATGCCGGAGAGCACCATCGTGGCACCGATGCTTTGCAGGAAACGGAAGGCCCATCCGGTGGGCGTCTCGTGGGGGCGCAGGCGAGCCAGCCGCTCGGCATGCTGCTCCTCCAGCTGGGTAAGGCGTCCGCCACGCAGAGGTTCCATCACCCAGATGGGAAGACCGTGACTGCGGATGAGCTCCACCTTGCGGCGAGCCTCCTGGAAGTCCCAGTCGAGATAGTTCACTTGCAGCTGGCAGAACTCCATACCCTCGCCGTATCGCTCCAGGAAGCGTTCGATCACCTCGTAGCTGCCGTGGGCCGAGAAGCCCAGATGGCGTATGCGGCCCTCGGCCTTCATTTGCATTAGGTGGCTGTAGATGCCATATTGCTCTTCGCGCAGGTAGGCATCGATGTTCAGCTCGCACACGTTGTGGATGAGGTAGAAGTCAAAATAATCCACCTGCAGCTTCTCCAGCTGCTTCTGGAAGATTTCTTTCACCCGGGGCATGTTGCTCAGGTCGTAGCCGGGAAACTTGGTGGCCAGATAGAAACTCTTGCGGGGATGGCGCTTCAAGGCGCGGCCCATGACGAGCTCCGAGTTACCGGCATGATAGCCCCATGCCGTGTCATAATAGTTCACGCCGTGAGCCATGGCATAGTCCACCATTCGCTGTGTCTCGTCCTCGTTGATGTCGGCATCATTGCCATTGACCACTGGCAGGCGCATGGCACCCATGCCCAGGGCCGACAGCTGCAGTCCTTTGTAATCGTTGTAAATCATCGTTCTTTTGTCGAAAGTTTATCGGTTATTTTGGTGCAAAGTTACGAATAAACGAGAGCAATGCAAAGGAAAAAGAGAAACTTTTTATGTCGCATGGCCGAGTGAAAGTACCTTCGACGTCAGTCAAAGTTACGAAAAAATCGGGAAAGGGTGTCGCTGTCTGCGCAGAAATGTGTATATTTGCTGCCATGAAACAAGGTTTGGTACTCGAGGGGGGTGGATTGCGCAGCCTCTTTTCAGCCGGCATTATGGACGTAATGATGGATGCTGGTATTCGCTTCGACGGCATCATCGGCGTCTCGGCAGGCGCCACATTCGGATGCAACTACAAGTCGCACCAGCCAGGACGCCCATTGCGCTACAACATGCGCTTCCGTCACGACTGGCGCTACATCAGCCTGCGCAGCTGGCTCACAACGGGCGACCTCGTAGGCGCACAATTCAGCTACCACACGATGCCGCGCGAGCTGGACATCTTCGACTGCGAGACATTCAATGCCGACCCGACGGCCTTCTATGTCGTCTGCACCGATGCCGAGACGGGCGCTCCCGTCTATCACCGAATCGACACGATGACCGACCACGAGATGGACTGGATGCGCGCCTCGGCCAGCATGCCCGTCGTGAGCCGCCCCGTAGCGCTCGACGGCCATCTGCTGCTCGACGGCGGTATTGCCGACAGCATCCCTCTCCAGTATTTCCAGCACGAAGGGTATGGGCGGAATATTGTCATCCTGACGCAGCCGCAAGGCTTCCGCAAGCGCCGCACCCGCCTCATGCCCATCATCCGCCTGGCCATGCGTCGCTATCCGGCCATCGTCGAAGCCATGAACCGGCGGCATGAGATGTACAATGCCCAGTTGGACTATCTGCACGAAGAAGTATCGCGCGGCAACATCCTACTCATCCAGCCCGACGAACCTCTGCACATCGGACGCACAGAACTGAATGCCACGAAGATGCAGAGGGTCTACGCCCTCGGACGCCGCACAGGCGAAGCACATCTGTTGTCCATTCGCAACTTCCTCTCCGTTTGAGTATTCTCGTCGAACCACACTCGGGACTTGCATCCGATAAACAATGCTCAGCCCGAGCATACAAACGACGGACAATGGGCCTGAACCCATTGTCCGTCTATTCATAGTAGTTGCGGCTATTTTACCATTCGTCGTCCCAGAGGTTCCTTCTTCTCGATAATGCGTTGCCTGCATCCACCTCGAGATTAGGGTTGTTCACTCCAGCTGTTGTCTGCTCTCCTCCCGAGAGAGCGATAATGTGATGCATCGCTATTTGCACCACTTGTGTCAGCGGCTTCTGATATGTCCGTTTCATAGCTTCTGTTGATTGCCAGTCTACTTCATTACCTTTTTACCGTTCACGATATAGATGCCCTTGGGAAGATGCTTCGTGTCGCTCAAAATGACACGACGTCCGCTTAGGTCATACAGTGTAGGACTTTCATCCTCGGAGGAGATCGCCGTTGTATCTACGCCATCGCCTTCATCAAACCTGATAGACACGCCCTTTACACCTGCCGAAGAAGGCAGACTTGCTGTGGGCAGGGGCAGATAGGCTCTGTTGGCAGAGAGTATTGAACCATCATTAACGGCATAGAAGCCCAGTCCGTTCACGCCATTAGAAAGTATGAAGTTCATGTACTTGCCACTAACCTTATTAAGTTGCGTACGCACCGTCACTCCAGCCAACAGGTTTGCCACTACCGTCTGTTCATCTGTTACAGGAATGTCATAGCTGCCCTCGCCGCCAAGCAAAACAATGCCCGTGAAAGCAGGAACGTATTTTATGCGCGTCAGCGTCGCCTCTCCCGTTCTCGGCAGGAAAGCAGAGACAATGTAAGCCTTCACATCGTCCGTACCCGAGAAATCAAGGTCGTATTTGCTACAGTAGGTGCCTGCACCAGCACTGCTGAGCGAGACAGACACGAAATCAGGAGCGGCCTCTCCATCCTCGACAATACCGCCTCCGAAGACCTCTTCTGTCCATCCTGCCGCAATATAGGCACTCCTTGTCCCGGCAGGAATATGCAGCACACAGCCCGCAGACACGCCAATCATATCGGGATTCACCAAAGTGAATGGCTGTGTCCTTGTACACGTAAGTGAAGTAACGCCTCCTCCAAGAGTATTATCTCCGAGTTCAACAACACTTTCAGGGAGGATGACGGTAGTCAGGCTTCCATCAAAGACATAATTACCTATGCTGGTGACTGACGATGGGAGAAATAAAGTGCCTTCCCCTGCTTGCGACAAGTCGGTCGTAATGGAGGTAAAACCGCAATTGAGTAGAGCGTAATCTCCGATACTGGTGACCGAAGCGGGAATGGTAGTGTTTCGGCATCCGAACAAAAGTGTGTTGTTCTCTTTATCAATGATGGCATTGCAGTTGTTGCGAGAATCAAAAACCGGGTTCTCGTCACTAACGACAATAGATTGAGCTGTTGGCTCAAATGCAAAATTTGCAATCGTGGAAACCGTAGAAGATATGTAAATAGAAGTCAAGTTACAACTTTCGAAAGCACGATCCCCTATACTGATAACTCCTTCGGGGAGAATTAAAGAAGATAGAGCCTCCAATGCTATGCAGAATCTGTCACTACAAGAGAAGATTGATTTGTTCTGCAGTTTGTTTAAGGCAATGCTCCATACCAGATGACGGACATCGAAACTGCTCAGCTTGGTCTTGAATCTCTTCCACTCAACTTCAGGGCGGTAGTTGTGGTCCATCGCGAATCTCAACAGGTCTGTACAGAACTCGTCCATGTCTTCCTCGTAAATAAAAGGAGACATGATATATAAAAGGTATTCATGAATGGTATCCAGTTTTTTCTTCTGGCTTTCTGCCTGACTCTGATAGAAGTCATCAATACCTTGCTGGTAGGTTGCGCTGGCATGGTTTTCTTTTGTGGGTTCTTCAGTCTCTGCCATATATTCCTCTTCTACATTTTCTGTCTTTCCTCGGTCAGCAACTTTGGTCGTAAAACGATGAAAAAACATTGGATAATGTGGAAATGGGGTCGTTTTGGAGTCTTTTTCAACAAAAAAAGGGCGGGAGTTATATGAGTTTCACGGAAAATGATTACTTTTGCAAAGGATTCCACATTAGAATGCAGGTCCAAAGACAAAATAGTAATAACAATCGTAATCAAGACCAATGGCAACTTATACAATTATATTGAACGAGCGCACTTCCTCTGGGAAGGCACTCATGGCCTATCTGGAGGCATTGGGGGTGCTCGTATCCAAGGTTACACCAAAGGCTAAGAGCAGTTATTTGCGTTCACAAGAAGACAAACTTGCTGGTCGTGTGGAGAAATTCTCTTCATCTGAGGAAATGTTCAAGTCATTAGGAATCTGAGCACCCATGTACGAAATCAGGATGACCAAGACGTTCCGCAAAGACACGGAACGGTGTCGTAAGCGCGGATATGACATGGAACTACTCAAAACCGCCATTCGTTTGCTGGAAGCCGACGGTCAACTTCCTATGAGCTACCATCCTCACAAACTTTCTGGACAATATGGCGGATGTTGGGAATGTCACCTTAAACCTGATTGGCTCTTGATATGGGAACAGAACGATACGGAATTGACACTCTTGTTCACAGGAACAGGTACTCATTCCGACTTATTCTGAGAGAATAGAAGATAATGTATAATCACAAAACTGAAAATCCCAGGACAGAGAAAAACCAGAAGAAACACTGGGCATAGTGACCCTAATTGCTTGCTTATTTATCTGGTCAGCTCCCCTTACATCGATAGATGGCTGGGGTATTAGGCTATTATCTTACTACAATGTTTAACATATTGAAGTGTAACTATATACAACAATTGTTGTATTTTTAAGTAACAAACAGGTAACATTATTATAAATGACATTATAACTGTTATTCATTATATAGCCTCTCTTGTAATGTAGTTATAGGTCAAGAGGATTCAACAACGCTTTATAATTCAATGTCAACTTTGGCTGTTTCAGCGAGCATTCAATGTGAAATATCCTAAAATGCTTACAAATTCACGTTAAACGTTACAAATCTTATCGTTAATTGAAACAATATAATTTCAGCCAGCGAATTTGTAAGTGTTTTTATATCAACAACTTGTATGTTAAACGGTAGAAAGGTGATGACGCAGGTTCTGCCGATGTAGAAGAAGATGGAGCAGAATATTTTTGACTATCTTGTTGAAGGACTTGATTTAAATGCCTTTTATTCTTTTATTGACAGTAAAACCGATATTGATAAAAATACGCCAAAATTTGTTTTTCAATACACTACATGGTCTGCTCTATTCAATGGCATTATACGTTCCGATGAAGAAGATGACAAGAAAGTTCACGTATTTTCAACAAACTGCCAATATTTGATCAGAGAACCATCCCCTGATCTGCCGAAAATTATCACAAAGCAAACAATACAAGAATTATGAGAAGATTATTTTTAACTATTTCACTGACTACCATCGCATTGGGAATGTTGGCACAGGACATAACTGTTATGCACACAGATAGCACTGTGACTGTTTCTGCTGACA
>JAILKU010000065.1 GCA_024693505.1 Bacteroidaceae bacterium
TTTGTCCATCAAATTGAAAGACAAGAAGCTTAGCATGAAACGATTATTCCTTATTCTACTGGCCTGCATGAACTTGACGGGTGCAGCAGCGCGCGGCAAGGAGGTGCCGCGAATCGTGAACTTTATCAACTTCGTGCGCGATATCGAGCCACGCATCGAGGCCATCACCCCACAGGTGCTTTACGAGACCACAAAGGCTGAGGCCGAGGCTATCCACCAATGGGGATTCAAGGGGACGTGGCTCCTGCAGTACGATGCGCTCATCGACAGCCGATACCAGGCGCTGATGAGGGAGGAACTGGCGCACGGATGCGAGGTGGGCGGATGGTGGGAGATCACACAACCGCACGCAGAGGCCGCCGGACTGAAGTGGAGAGGCCGCTATCCATGGGACTGGCATGCCGACAAGGGCTTTGCCGTAGGGTACACGCCCGAAGAACGCGAACGTCTGGTGGATGTCTTTATGGCGAAGTTCCGCGAGGTGTTCGGTCAGCGCCCCCTCAGCATCGGTTCGTGGTTCATCGATGCCCATACGCTCGCCTACATGCGCGATAAGTACGGCATCGAGGCAAGCTGCAACTGCAAGGACCAGGTAGGGACCGACGGCTACACTCTCTGGGGCGGCTACTGGCACGGGGCCTACTACCCCTCTAAGGTGAATGCCTACATGCCTGCCCAGAGCAGGGAGGGACAGATAGACCTGCCCGTCTTCCGCATGCTGGGCAGCGACCCGCTGTACCAGTACAGCTCAGGCATAGGCGGAGCCGTACAGAGCGTCTGCACGATGGAACCCACCTACGTGAACGCGCAGAAACCGGACTGGGTGCGCTGGTATCTGCGATGCCAGACCGAGGATCCTGCGCTGGGCTACACCTATTTCCAGGCGGGGCAGGAGAACTCCTTCACCTGGGACGTCTTCCGGAAGGGCTATGAGGCGCAGCTGCCCCAGATTGCCGAGCTGCAGAAAAAGGGCATGCTCAAGGTGGAGACGCTCGCAGAGACCGCCCGCAGGTTCCGCAGGGAGAACCCCGTGACGCCGGCAAATGCCTGCACGGCCCTGCGCGACTATACAGAGGGCGAGGGGAAGACCATCTGGTGGGGCAGCCGGTTCTACCGCGCCAACATCTTCTGGGAGGGCGACCGGATGGGCATCCGCGACATACACCTCTTCGACGAGCGCATGGAATCGGACTATTTCCGGGGTGTATGTACCTCGAACCAGTGCAGGTACACCACGCTGCCCATCGTGGACGGTTGCCTGTGGAGTACGGCCAATGACGTGGCGTCCCTGCGCTTCTTCGAGCTGGACGACGGCGGACACATCACGGAGCTGCGCGGCGGCGATCCCGTCTTCGTACAGAAGAAGGGAGGCATGCTCGTACGCTGGCCCCTGAAGAACCGCCGGGGCGAGATATGCATCCAGATGAGCGAGGGCACGCTCTCCGCATCGTGCTCCGACAAGTCGCTGTCCTGGCTGATGCAGCTCAACGTGCAGCCGCAGGCCAACCTGCCCTTCCTGTCCATCGGAGGACACGAGCTGACGGCCAACCAGAGCGGTTTCCCCTATCGCCTCACGCTGCGCAGCGGCACATTCGAGGATATGCGCCAGCTCATCGGCTGCGCTTTCCGCATCCATCCCGAAAAGGGGCGGGTGGAGATGAACATGAAAGCCATACCATAATCTTGAAAGCCATACCATAATATGATGTTTACGAACAGAATACTTCTACTGACCGCGCTGGGGTTCATCGTGCCGCAGATGAAGGGACAAAACATTGCATGCCTGCAAACCGAGCATCTGGACAATCCGTTAGGCATCGACACAACGAGGCCACGTCTGTCGTGGCGAATGGAGGACGCTCGCGACGGGGCTGCGCAGAAAAACTGGCGCATCATTGTGGGCACCGACTCTATGTCCGTTGCGAACGGACAGGGAGACGCATGGGACAGCGGCCTGCAGCCCGGTTCCCCGTCGCTGGCCCGATATATGGGGCGCCAGCTGGCACCCTTCACGACTTATTGGTGGCGCGTGGACGTAACGAACGACCAGGGCACACGCCTTACCTCGTCCGTAGCCCGGTTCGAGACGGGTATGATGAGTCAGGACCGATGGCAGGGCTGTTGGATTGACGACGGGCGCCTGATCGACTTCCTGCCCGCCCCCTACTTCCGCAAGGCGTTCCAGGTGGAGAAGCCCATCCGGCGAGCTCGTCTCTACATTGCTGCGGCCGGCCTCTACGAACTGAGGCTGAACGGCCAGCGCGTAGGGGACCACATGCTGGACCCTCTGTACACACGCTTCGACCGACGTAACCTCTACGTCACTCACGATGTTACCGCGCTCCTCCGACAGGGCCGGAATGCCGTGGGCGTCGTGCTCGGCAACGGATGGTACAACCATCAGAGCCTGGGCGTCTGGGACTTCGAGCGCGCGCCCTGGCGAGGCCGCCCAACCTTCTGCATGGACCTGCGCATAACCTACGAAGACGGCACGGAGACCGTCGTCCGCACCGACCCCTCCTGGCGCAGCAGCACGGGCGAGGTGGTGCAGAACAACATCTATACCGGAGAGCATCGCGACTTCAGCCGCGCGAAGAAGGGCTGGGATCAGCCCGACTTCGATGAGAAGGGATGGCGAGGCATCCACCTGCGAGCCGTACCCTCGCTGAACGTCACCGCGCAGCAGGCCCGCCCCATCCGCGCCGAGGAGGAACGCAAGCCGGTCGCAGTCAAGCAGTTGAACGACTCGGTTCGCGTCTATGACTTCGGGCAGAACATGGCAGGCATCGTCCATTTGACGGCTCAAGGACCCAAGGGCACCCGCCTCAGGCTACGCCATGCCGAGCGCCTGCACGACGACGGCAGCGTGGACCAGTCGAACATCGACGTCTATTTCCGAGGCGACCGCGAGAAGGATCCCTTTCAGACCGATGTCGTCTATCTGAGCGGCGAACGGGACGACTATACCACCCAGTTCGGCTACAAGGGATTCCGGTACGTTCAGCTTGAGATGAGCCCGGGAGCCAAGTGCAGCACACTCGACCTGACGGCACGCTTTGTGCACAGCGACGTGCCCCAAGCCGGCAGCATAGAGACCGACAACACCCTCATCCGGGGACTGATGCACGCCAGCCGCATGTCGTACCTCTCGAACCTGATGGGCCTGCCCACCGACTGTCCGCAGCGCGAGAAGAACGGATGGACGGGCGACGGCCACCTGGCCATCGAGGCGGGACTGTTCAACTTCGACGGCATCACCGTATATGAGAAGTGGATGGCCGACCACAGAGACGAGCAGCAGCCCAACGGTGTGCTGCCCGACATCATCCCCACCGGCGGATGGGGCTACGGCACCGACAACGGGCTGGACTGGACTAGCACCATCGCCCTGATTCCCTGGACGCTCTATGTCTTCTACGGCGACGACCAAGCCCTGCGAGACTGTTACGAGAACATCAGGCGATACGTCAACTACGTGGACCGGAACTATCCCGGCCACCTGACCACCTGGGGCCGCGGCGACTGGGTGCCGGTCAGCGTGGGGTCGAACAAGGAACTCACCTCGAGCGTCTACTTCTATACCGATGCACGCATCATGGCCCGTGCCGCTGAGATGTTCGGGCGAGACGACGACGCGCTGCGCTACGGCAAGCTTGCAGATGAGATACGAGATGCCATCAACCGCAAGTTTCTGAACAGGGAGGAAGGCACCTATGCCAGCGGCACGCAGACCGAGCTGAGCGTACCGCTATACTGGGGCGTGGTGCCCGACGAATGCCGCGAGGCCGTTGCCCGCCGGCTTAACGAGAAGGTAGTGGCTGCCGACTATCACTTGGACGTCGGCGTACTGGGATGCAAGGCTCTCCTGGGCGCCCTCAGCCAGAACGGATATGCGGAAACGGCATACCGCGTGGCCGTGCAGGACACATACCCCAGCTGGGGATGGTGGGTCAGAAACGGTTCGACGACCCTGCTGGAGAACTGGAACCTGGAAGCCAACAGAGACGTGTCGGACAATCACATGATGTTCGGTGAGATAGGCGCTTGGTTCTACAAGGGACTGGGCGGCATCATGCCCGACGAAGACGAGCCCGGCTTCCGCCACATACGGCTTAGCCCCTATTTCCCCTCCGACCTCAAAACGTTCCGGGCGCGGCACACTTCGCCCTACGGAGAGATTGAGTCCGGATGGGAACGACGCGGGCGAAAGATTACCTACACAGCCATCGTTCCGCCAAGCTGCCATGCCACGCTGACCTTGCCTGACGGCACGCGGAAGGAACTGCGCCCGGGCCGGCACGAAATCAAGATAAAGGAGTAGAGCCTGGTCTCCCCATTGGGGACGGACCGCAACAATCACAAGCATTGGCATCGCGTATCTGCATGCCGTCGGCAGACGGTTACGGGTACGCGATGCCTCGTTTGGTAGTTAACAACTAATAAAAAGAACGGAGAACTAAACAAAAACGTTAAAAAACAACGGGCAGGAAGCATTTTCTGGCTGAAAGAGGGGAGCGGAAGGGGAAAACTCCCTACCTTTGCCGCAGAAAACAAAAAGCAAAGACGTATGAGTGACGAGAAACCGAGGAAACCTCTGACGAGAGCCGAGACAGAAGTGATGAACATCCTGTGGGACAGTCCGCTGGCACTGGCCGTCAGGCAGATAGTAGAGCGCTACGCCGAACCGCAGCCGGCAGTGACCACCGTAGGGACCTTCCTCCGCATCCTGGAGGCCAAGGGGTACGTGGAGCACCGCCGTATGGCAGGGGCATCGGGCCGCACCTTCGTCTATATGCCCACGATGACGAGGGACAAGTACCTGGCACTGGTGATGGGTGAGGTGCGCGACTCCCTGTTCGGCCGCTCGGCCAAGAAGCTGTGCTCTTACTTCATCGAACACGAAGACCTCTCGGACGAGGACCTCATGGAGATAATGGCCCTCATAGAACAGCGAAAGGAATGACCGCAACCCAAGGAAAAGGAGACGTGATATGATTTACCTGCTGCGTTCCTCATTACTGCTGGCCCTGCTATACGGAGGGTTCGCCCTGATGTTGAGCCGTGAGACCTTCCACCGGCTGAACCGCATCTGCCTGCTGCTGACGTTGGCAGCCTCCCTGGTGCTCCCCGCCATAGAGCTGAGACTTGACGTACCTTGGGCCAGCAAGCAGACCGGGGAAACAACCGAGACCGGAGATTTACCGGGCCCGCCAGTCGCCAAATACGAGATGGCACTTTCCCCCGAGACAGGAAACGACACGACCGCCGAGACAGAGATAACGTCGTACGGCGAAGAAGAGAGGACCTCAGCCCCGGACTTACAGCCGGCAGCAGCCAGGCTCTGTGACGGTGGCATGAAGATTCTGCGCCTCATCTACCTGCTTGGCTTCATCCTCAGCCTGGGGCTTATAGCTCACGGAGTGCTCCAGTTGGTCTGCGAGGTAAGGAGCGGCATACGCACAAGAGACGAAGAGGGCAACACGATAGTCATACTGGGCGGCGACTTCGCTCCGCACAGTTTCCTACATTATATTATAATAAGCGCGCGCGACTGGGACAGGCTCAAGGAACCGATCCTCAGGCACGAGCAGGCCCACATCCGATACCGTCACTCGTGGGACATCCTGCTCTGCAGCGCCGTGCAGTCCATACAGTGGTTCAATCCCTTCGTATATCTGCTGGGGCGCGACCTGCGCACGGTTCACGAGTACGAGGCGGACGCCGCTGTGCTCCGACAAGGCATCGATGCAACGAGATATCAACTTCTACTGGTGACGAAAGCCGTAGGCAACCGGCTGCAGACCCTTGCCAACAGCCTCAGTCACGGATCACTAAAAAAGAGAATCACGATGATGCACAAAGAGAATTCAAGAGGTTGGCAGATGGCCAAGGGCGCCATACTGCCAATGCTGATGGCCGCAGCCCTCGTGGGTTGGGCAAAGGCTCCCCTTCCCTATCAGAACGCGGAGGGCAGTGAAAATGAGAATGCGGCGGGCAGCGTAGAAAGGCTGCCGGGCGACACGCTGAAGGCTGTCTCGGCCTGGTTCGTCCGCAAGAACGAGAAGAATCCCCGCCGGCGAAGCCAGGGCGACTGCTTTATCGTAGCCTGGACGAAGGGCACCTGGGTGGAGAACGCAAGCGGCGACAGCTTCGTCGAGGACCGCCCGGTATGCGAATATCCCTGGGGCGTGAGGGCCTCCACAACTACCGTACGCCTGGACGGCAAGGAACTGGACATTCACAATCTGCCCGACATACCGGCACGTATGGTACGCCACGTAAAGCGCTGCCAGCAATACGGCCACGAATACATCGACCTCAGCACCGGCGATGTCAAGGTCCCGCAGGGCATAAAGGGCAGCATCAACCCCGAGCTGACCGTTCTGCTCACCGGCATTGTCCCCGAGGGAGCCTATCAGCCCGTAACCGTCTGGGTGACCGACGGTCTGAAGGACAGCTACGACTGGAAGCAGTATACCTACATAAGCTGGACCGAGAAATGGTGGAACATCACCGACCGCCTGCGCGACGTGGCCCTGAGGAAAGACCACCGGGTGCGCATCAACGTGACGCGCCAGGGCGAGCGTCACGTTGAGCGCATGACCAAGATACTCCACGACACCGGCATCACAAACTACGAGTTCGTCCGCCAGGGGTAGGAGTCCACTCCCTATACATTATATGATATACGCAAGCCTTCGGAAATGCTCCTGCAGCGTGCAGGGCAAATCCGAAGCCTTAGGACTATAGTACAGTTTTACGTATGGCGCCAAACGCCAGCCCAATCCGTGAGGATGCAGCTGGCGTTTCTTGTGGCTATGAGGAATGGATATAAGGCTCAGCCTGTGCCCGTCATGAGCCGGGGCACTCATCCGGGGCAATCCCGTTCTCGCTGACGAGGCGCTTATCGACCAGGAAGACGGCGCAGTTGGGATCGAGCGCGAGCTGCAGCTGCAGGCGTCCGTCGACGGTCGAGGCGCGGTCGGGTTCGGTGGTCTGTCCCGTGTGGGGGTCCAGGAGCAGGACGCCCTGCATGGGCCGGCGCAGGGTGACAGCGACGCGGGAGGGCGCATCGCCGATATTGCCGAAGAGATAGACGTCGCGGCCGGAGACGACCTTGTGCAGATAGTTCAGGGGATGCCCGGAACCGGAGAAGGAAACGTCGGGAACGTCGGTCCGCTCCGCCAGCGCGGCGGACAGCGACCGGGCAGAGGGCTGCGGCACGAAGAGCGCCGGCCGGCCGCCCTCGCCCCCGAGCATGCGGCGCACCGTCTGGCGCACGGCCTCGTCGTCACCGTCCAGGTCGGCCGAGCGGCTGGGTGTCTGGGTGGTGAAGATGATGGTTACGCCTGCCCTCCAGGCCTCCTCCACCCGCTGCAGATTACTTGCGGATATGGCATCGACGCCCGGCAGAACGATGACGGAGAACTGCTCGCGGTTCACGCGGTTCTCCATCGAGAGCCGTCCGTCCGCCACGGTGCAGCGGTCGTCCAGCACCTCGGGGTGCAGATAAGTGAAGTCCACGCCCAGCGAGTCGGTCAGCAGACGCGAGACGAGCGGGTAGTCGGTGCCCGGCACGGCCACGCCGCCGGCGTAGTAGCCCAGGGGGCCGTCGAGGTAGTGCCCCGCGTACTGCGTCTGGATGGGATAGAGCACGGCCACGTCGGCCACATGTCTGCCGGGCCGCGCAAGGATGTAGTTCAGGCGCGAGAGGAAACGGTTGAACCGCGGCAGGTCGGCGCTGTACAGAGGATTGCGCCACGACAGTTCGGGCAGGAAGGAGACGTTGCGGTCGTCGTACCAGACGGCGTGCGGAATGAGGTGGTTCACACCCTTCGTGTACTGCTCGATGGCCACCCTGTACATCGTCTCCACGGATATGTTGCCCATGGCACCGTATGTCTCGGACATGACGAAGTCCTTGTCCCAGCAGTTGGCCGAGGAGGAGACCACCTTATAAAAGTCCTCGGTGGGACGTCCTCCGCCTATCTTGTCGATGCCTGGCATGGCGAGGTACTTGCCCGCCTTCATCAGGTCGCCCGCCACACTCGTGGGGTTCGCCACCTCCTCCTGGTCCTGATGCCCGGTGGCCAGTATGCCGTGCTCCCGCGCCCACTGGTCTACGGTGCCCATGAAGCCGCGGGCGTAGAGCTCGGAGCGTAGGCCGAAGAACAGGTTGCGGGCAGCTGCCGTGCGCGGACCTATGTCGTACCACAGGGCGGGATAGAGCAGCTCGGGCGACTGTCCGTAGGCCTGCTCGAAGCGCTCGTTGAAGTCGTCGGTCCACATTCTCCCCTTGGCGCGGTACATCGTCGGCTCGTCGAAGAAGGTGGAGACCACCGTTCCCTGGAAGGCCTGGGGGAGGTGGGAGAGGTAGGCCTCGTGCGTGTCGTGAATGAAGAGGGAGACGGCCTCCTGCGAGAGATAGTCCACGTTCGGGTCGCCGTCGCGGACGCACTCGAAGCTCATCACCGTCCACTCGCCCCGTGGCACGTCCCACTGCAGCTCTCCCTCGCCGCTGAGCATGGGGCGCAAGTCCACCATCTCGCCTGTTTGCCGGTTCCAGCCGACTAAGCTCATCAGCCCGCCCCTCAGCTCCAGGCGGCGCACGAGTCTGGTTTCGCCCGGCACGACGAACTCGGTCTTGTCGAGGCGCTTGACCGTATGGTCGGGATGATTGTTCATGAAGGTGGTCACGCCCGACCCGTTGATGGCCCCCATGCTACCGCTCGGGAAACCGTACTCGTCATAGACGGACATGTGGGCGCCCAGCTCGCGGGCTTTTTCAACAGCCCGCCCGTAAACCTTGAAATACCCGGGTGAAAGATATTCGGGACCGAAGCCGCCGCCGAAGGGCAGGATGGCGCAACCGCCGTAGCCGTCCCGCACGACCATCTGTTCCAGTTGCCGCTCCACCTCGTCGCCCTCAACAAGCGTGTTGTTCCAAAACCACAGGGGAATGGGACGCCACTCCATACCGGGGCACGAGAAGTCCCTAGTGCTGTAACTCCTGCTCCCCGACTGGCAGGCCGCCAGCAGGCAGAGCATCGCAATGCAAATCGTATTCTTCATAAAGTCAAAAGTTCAAGGGTTCAAAGTTTAAAGTTCAAGGGTTCAAAAGTTCAAAGTCCAAAGTTCAAAACTGCGAGTAATCGAGAGAAGAGTGATGCTTGCATCAGCTTTTCCGAGCGAGAGCAGGCTAGACCGAATGTCAAGGTTTAAAGTTTAAGACTGCGAGGACTCCGGACTTGTTCGCCTGAGCACCTGCGGAGCGCAAGAAGCGAGAGTTTTCTTTTCGCTTAATCGAAATTTTTGTACCTTTAACTGCCGTTGAAGGCTCTTTCGCTTGAAAATACTCAAATAAATTTGGTATTTTGCTCGCTTATTCGTACCTTTGCGGCCAGAAACTGCGCTTGTGGTGGAATTGGTAGACACGCCAGACTTAGGATCTGGTGCCTTCGGGCGTGTAAGTTCGAGTCTTATCAGGCGTACTTCTTCAGGGCAGGCTATGCCTTTAGTCCTAATGCACCTCCGCTTCGAAGATGCGTTCCATCTTCAGGCGGAAAAGCAGGGTGCTAAAGGCGGGGATGACAGAGGACTCTTTTTCGGCATAGCCTAGTTTTTGGGGAATATAGACAAGCCAGTCGTCACCCTCGACCATATACTGCAAGGCGGTGCAATAGCCCTCCACTGTTCCGGAAACGCTCATCACCTGAATGGCGGCTGTGGCAGGATTGTAGGAGCCGTAGTAGGTTTGTGTGAAGACAGACATATAGCGCTCCATCTGCCCTGCGGCTCCCTCGTACTCCGTTTCCATAAGCCAGCCACGGAAGCTAAGTCCCACCGTATCAGTATAGGCGGGACTTATTGTCCCCGTGCCGCGACTGAGGATGTGCACACAGATGCTGTCCGTCAGGTCGCCCTGCAGGTCGGCACTGCGCAGAAGGGTCTTGAACATACGCCAATGGCAATGGTCCTCCCACCGGTCGCCGTACTGCCGTTTGGCCTGAGCTATGGCAGTCCGGGCTGAGTCGGCTATCTGTTCGAACCACTGGGCATTGCGCGCCTCCCAGTTGTAATAAGGATCCCATGTAGCATCCTCCTCCGAACAAGCCGAGAAACCTCCCCCGACACTCCCCAGGAAAGGAAGCAGAACCAGTAGCCAGTAAAAAATCCTCTTCATATTTACACTTAAAGCAGTTTCTTCAGCAGGCTGGTGATGCTGACCTGATCCTCGATGATGCCCTGCAGCTCGGAGATGTGGACGCGGCGCTGCTCCATTGAATCGCGGTCGCGAAGCGTGACGGTATTGTCCTCGAGCGTCTGCGGATCAACGGTAACGCAATAGGGCGTGCCGATAGCATCCATCCGGCGATAGCGCTTACCGATCTGGTCCTTCTCCTCGTACTTGCAGTTGAAGTGGAAGCGCAGGTCGTTGATGATCTCCTGTGCCTTCTCGGGCAGTCCGTCCTTCTTGGTCAGGGGGAATACGGCCAGCTTGACGGGAGCGAGCGCAGCAGGCAGGTGGAGCACGGTGCGCGTCTCGCCGTTAGGAAGTTGTTCCTCGTCGAAGCTGTGGCACATGACACTGAGGAACATACGGTCCACTCCGATACTCGTCTCGATAACATAGGGCGTATAGCTCTCGTTCGTATCGGGGTCGAAGTACTCAATCTTCTTGCCCGAATACTTGGCGTGCTGGCTGAGGTCGAAGTTCGTGCGGCTGTGGATGCCCTCCACCTCCTTGAATCCAAACGGCATGTGGAACTCGATATCCGTAGCGGCATTGGCGTAGTGAGCCAGCTTGTCGTGATCGTGGAAGCGGTAGTTCTCGGCTCCGAAGCCCAGTGCCTGATGCCAGGCCATACGCGTCTGCTTCCATTTCTGGAACCACTCCAGTTCGGTGCCGGGCTTCACGAAGAACTGCATCTCCATCTGCTCGAACTCGCGCATACGGAAAATAAACTGGCGAGCAACGATCTCGTTTCGGAAGGCCTTGCCTATCTGTGCGATGCCGAAAGGCAGCTTCATGCGCCCTGTCTTCTGCACATTCAGGTAGTTCACGAAAATGCCCTGAGCCGTTTCAGGACGCAGGTATATCTTGCTGGCGCCATCTGCTGTACTGCCGACCTCGGTGCTGAACATAAGGTTGAACTGGCGCACCTCGGTCCAGTTGCGCGTGCCGCTGATGGGGCATACGATCTCCTCGTCCAGGATAATCTGGCGCAGCTCCTCCAGGTCGTTATTGTTCAAGGCCTTGGCGAAACGCTCGTGCAGGGCATCGCGCTTGGCCTTGTGCTCCAGGACACGGGGATTAGTGCTGCAGAACATCACTTCGTCGAAATTCTCGCCGAATCGCTTGGCGGCCTTGGCCACCTCCTTCTCTATCTTCTCGTCGTATTTGGCAATCTGCTCCTCGATGAGCACATCGGCACGATAGCGCTTCTTAGAGTCGCGGTTGTCGATGAGGGGATCATTGAAGGCATCCACATGTCCGCTGGCCTTCCAGGTAGTGGGGTGCATAAAGATAGCTGCATCAATACCCACGATATTCTGGTGCAGGAGCACCATCGACTGCCACCAGTATTGCTTGATATTGTTCTTCAACTCAACGCCGTTCTGGCCGTAGTCATATACGGCTCCAAGTCCGTCGTAAATGTCGCTGCTTGGAAAGACGAAACCATACTCCTTGCAATGGGAGACTATCTTCTTGAAAACATCTTCTTGTTGTGCCATTTCTCTTCGTTTTTGTACTTGTTATTTCTTTTTCGCGGCAAAGGTATGGATTTTCTTTGAGAAATACGCCTTTTTCCTGCCATAAAAATAAGAAAGAAGGGTAGAAATATTCTTCTCGGCGGCCTTCGGGCAAGAAAAAGGAGGCTATTTTTGCAGGTTCGGAGAAAAAAATGTAAATTTGCTGCAAAAAATAAGGATTATCCTGTAAATTGGTATCAGTATAATGAAACAAAGAGGACTTAGGCTAATGATTGGCGGCGTGCTATGCTGTGCAGCCCTTCAGATGTCGGCACAGACGCAGGTGATTCGCGCCTTCTCACACCGCGGGGGCAGAATGGAGCGTGACGAGAACACGCTGAAGGCATTCCAGGAGAGTTGGGACGGCGGCTATACAGGATTCGAGACGGACATCCGCATGACAAGCGACGGCGTCTGCTACATCACCCACGACCCTACCCTGGAACGCACTACAAACGGCACGGGCGTGCTGGAGAAAAAGACCTCGGCCGAGATAGACGCCCTGCGCACGAAGCAGGGCAATCCCATCCTGCGCCTGGACGACTTCGCCAAATTCCTGAACGGGAAAGACAGTCTGTATGTGGAATGGGAACTGAAGTCCACACCAGTGGACCTCTATCCCCAGACTCGGCTTGAGGAATATATAGAAAAGGTGTATCGTGCCGCAAAAAGCGTGCAGACGAAAGGTTCGCAGTTTGTCTTCACCTCGAGTGACTATCGCGGACTCCGCTACCTGCAGGAACATCATCCGGAAGCAGAGCTCCTGCTGATTGTAAACAAGCCCATCAACGATGAAACAATAGCACTGGCTAAGACTGTGGGTATCTATACCTTGGGATGCAGAATGGAAGGCACCAGCAGGCAGATGGTAGAAAAAGCCCACAAGGAGGGCATTACCGTAAGCCTCTGGCCCGGTCAGAGCGTAGAGGACTTCATGCTGGGCGCATACTTGGGCAGCGACCGGCTGTGCACCGATGTACCGCTCCAGGTTAAGAGCTGGATGGAGAAGAACGCCCCCTGGATAAAGGTAAAATATTAAAGGAAAACAAGGAACACAAATGACAGATAAAGTGACAATGACAGATGGGATTACCCATCACCTGAATCAGATGTACCAGAACTGGTTCCTGGATTATGCCTCCTACGTAATCCTGGAACGCGCCGTGCCGCACATCGGCGACGGCTTCAAGCCCGTTCAGCGACGTATCCTGCATAGTATGAAGCGCATGGATGACGGGCGCTACAACAAGGTGGCTAATATCGTGGGACATACCATGCAGTTCCACCCTCATGGCGATGCCAGTATCAAGGATGCCTTAGTTCAGTTGGGGCAGAAAGAACTGCTCGTGGACTGCCAGGGAAACTGGGGAAACATCCTGACAGGCGATGATGCAGCTGCCGGACGTTACATTGAGGCACGCCTCTCGAAGTTCGCCCTCGATGTTGTTTTCAACCCGAAGACCACCGAATGGAAACTCTCGTATGACGGACGAAACAAGGAGCCCGTGGCCCTGCCCGTAAAGTTTCCCCTGCTTTTGGCCCAGGGTGCCGAAGGTATTGCCGTGGGATTAAGCAGCAAGATCCTGCCCCACAACCTGAACGAGATATGCGATGCAGCTATCAGCTATCTGCACAACGAAGAGTTCCACCTGTATCCCGACTTCCCCACAGGCGGCAGCATAGACGTCAGCAAATACAACGACGGTCAGCGCGGCGGTGTAGTGCGAGTAAGGGCAAAGATCGAAAAACGGGACAATAAGACGCTGGCCATCACCGAGATTCCTTTCGGAAAGACCACAGGCACAGCCAGCAAGCCCAGCGTTTTCATAGACAGCATTCTGAAGGCCGCCGAGAAGGGAAAGATAAAAGTGCGGAAGGTGGAGGATATGACTGCGGCCAACGTGGAAATCCTCATTCACCTGATGCCCGGTGCCAGTAGCGATAAGACCATCGATGCGCTTTATGCCTGCACCGACTGCGAAATCAGCATCTCACCCAATTGTTGCGTCATCGACGAGCGCAAGCCCTGCTTCCTGACTATCAGTGAGGTATTGCGCCGCAACGTGGATTCTACGCTCAACCTTCTGAAGCAGGAACGCCTCATCCGAAAGGGTGAACTGATGGAAAGTCTGCACTTTGCCTCCCTGGAGCGTATCTTCATCGAGGAACGCATCTACAAGGACAAACAGTTCGAGAATGCAAAGACGATGGACGAGGCCTGCGAGTGGATCGACGAGCGCCTGACACCTTGGTATCCCAAGATGATTCGCGAGGTCACCAAGGATGACATCCTGCGACTGATGGAAATCAAGATGGCCCGCATCCTGAAGTTCAATAAGGACAAGGCCGACGAACTCATCGCCCGCATCAAGGACGAGATTGCCCAGATAGACAAGGAGCTGAACAATATGGTCGAGGTAACAGCCGACTGGTTCCGCTTCATTAAGGAGAAGTACGGTAAAGACCATCCGCGCCTGACCGAGATAAAGAGTTTCGACACGATCACCGCCGCTACGGTAGTAGAGGCCAACGAGAAACTTTATATTAACCGCGAGGAAGGTTTCATCGGCACAGGCTTGAAGAAAGATGAGTTCGTTTGCAACTGCTCAGACATCGACGACGTCATCATCTTCTACAAAGACGGCACTTACAAGATTGTCCGCATTGCAGAAAAGCTCTTTATCGGTGAAACCGAGCGTTCGAAGGCCGAGAAGAAAAAGGCAGAAGTGATACACATTGCCATCTTCAAGAAGAACGACGCCCGAACCATATATAATGTGGTATATCGCGACGGCAAGTCGGGCATCAGCTATATCAAGCGCTTCAATGTAACCAGCATGACGCGCGACCGCGAATATGACGTTACACAGGGCACACCGAAGAGCCGCGTCCTTTACTTTACTGCCAATCCCAACGGGGAGGCTGAGGTTATCAAGGTAACTCTGAAGCCAAATCCCAAACTGAAGCGTGTCTTCTTCGACAAGGACTTCAGCGAACAGATTATAAAGGGGCGCCAAAGCGTGGGCAATATTCTAACGAAGTCGGAAGTAAGCCGTATTACCCTGAAGAATCATGGCGTAAGTACGCTGGGCGGCCGTCAAGTGTGGTTTGACCAGGACGTGAAGCGTCTCAATTACGACCAGCAGGGTACTTATCTGGGCGAGTTCAACAACGGCGACCAGATTTTGGTTGTGCTCCAGAACGGTGAGTTCTACCTGACGAACTTCGATACGAACAACCACTACGAAGACAACATCCTGCGCATTGAGAAGTACGATGCAGGAAAAGTGTGGACAGCTGCTCTCTTCGACGAAGACCGAGATGGATTCCTCTATATTAAGCGTTTCCAGATGGAGGCCTCTGTACGCCGCCAGAACTGCTTGGGCGAAAACCCGCAGAGCCGTCTATTGCTACTTACCGACACAGTCTATCCTCGCCTCAAGGTTACGATGGGCGGCAATGATGCGTTCCGCGAGCCTATGGAGATAGAAGCCGAGGAGTTTGTGGGGGTTAAGAGTGTCAAAGCTCATGGCAAGAGGGTAACCACATATGCTATTTCCCAGGTCGAAGAACTGGAACCTACACGTTACCCCGAAACAGATAAAGGCAACTCCGAGGGTAGTTCCTCTTACGATTCAGACGAAAGCGAGCTTGCTGAGAATGGCACTCAAGACCAAACAGATGGCAACGAGGACCCAGATGCAGGTAAGAGCCAGCAGGATGTGGCAGACGAACTGACAGGACAGCTACATCTCTTCGATTAGTCAATGCGCTCCAGATGTTCAAAAGTTCAAAGGTTCAAGAGTTCAAGGGTTAAATGCGCACAATATATTTATATGAATTAGCCATTGCTTTCGCTTTGGCCTGCCTGCCCTCCCTAGCGCGGGCCGGCGACGAACTCTCTGCCCGTCCGGCATATGAGGAGAAGAGTGCTTTCTCCGTAGCCATCGGGCGGACCCATCAGCAGGACACCTATCTATCCCCTCTTGATTACAGCGGACCGCAAGTCACACTGATGCACGAAGCGATGCGAATGACACATTGGGCCCAGCGCCGAGTCTCGTTTCAGAGCCTTTTGCAGGGTACGTTTTCGTATACCGAGAACCATCCTGCAACTGCGAATTACTGGGGAGGCCGTATAGCCTATGATGCAGGATGGCACCGCCACTGGCAACCACTCCCCTGCCTGCGCATTATGGCTGGCGGTCAGGTGGGAACCGACTTTGGCATCCTCTATAACAATCGTAACGGGAACAACCCGGCTCAGGGGCGCCTCAGCTTCGATGTGGCAGCTTCTGTGGGTGGTTTCTATTCATTTCGCCTGCGCCGCCAACCTTTCGTTGTGCGCTATCAGGCCGATTTCCCCCTATTGGGCTGTATGTTCAGTCCTCAGTTCGGCCAGAGCTACTACGAACTGTCCAAGGGCAATCGGGACCATAATGTCTGTTTCGCCTGGCCCGGCTGTGCGCCCAGTGTACGCCAGCTTCTCACGCTGGACATCCCCTTTCGCCGCTACAGTTTACGGGTGGGTTATCTCAGCGATGTCCGCCAGAGCCATGTGAATCATATCAAGGTTCACGATATCGGACGTTCCTTCATGCTCGGTTTCGTGCGCCACTTAACCATCCAAAGTAAAGGAAAGCAATGAGAAGGATAGAACTTGTCATTTTTAGCCTATTGTCCATTATCCTTTTTTCTTCCTGCATTCGGGAAGAAGAGTTCGACGATACGCCCGAGGGTAACCTCGAGGCCCTGTGGCAAATCATCGACCAGCGCTATTGCTTCCTCGATTACAAAGCCGAGACCATCGGACTCGACTGGAATGCAGCTCTTGTCAAATATCGTCAGCGTCTGAATCCCAAGATGACACGTTTGCAACTTTTCCAGGTATTGTGCGACATGCTAGCAGAGCTGCAAGACGGACATGTCAATCTGTTTAGCAGCGCCGACATGGGACGTTTCTGGAACTGGAAGGAGAGCTACCCCCTGAACCTGAACGACATGATTCGCGATGCCTACCTTGGCCGGGATTACAAAATAGGCGCTGGCGTGAAGTACCGTATTTTGGAGGATAATATAGGATATGTAGTCTACGAGAGCTTTACCAATGCCACAGGCGAGGGCAATCTATCAGACATGCTCTATTACTTACGCTTATGTGATGGCTTAATTCTCGATGTACGCGGCAACTCAGGCGGTGCCTTGACCTATTCATCGCGTCTGGCCAGTCACTTTACAAACGAAAGGATTCTGGTTGGCTATACCTGCCACAAAACAGGCCCGGGACACAACGACTTCTCAACACCTGAGGCTGAATATTTGGAACCTAGCAACGGCGTTCGTTGGCAGAAGCCTGTTGTCGTGCTTACCAACCGGGAATGTTTCAGCGCCACCAACACCTTTGTTCGCGATATGCGCCAGTGTCCACAAGTTACCGTCATAGGCGACCGAACAGGTGGCGGCTCAGGCCTCCCCTTTAGCAGCGAACTTCCCTGTGGATGGTCTGTACGCTTCAGCGCCTGTCCTATGTTCGATGCGCAGATGAACCAAATTGAGTTTGGCATTAGTCCCGACCTCTACTGCCCGCTAACGGAATACGATGTTCAGCGGGGAAACGACACCTTGATAGAGACTGCTAGAAAAATCATCAAACAACAATAAATTTACAGAGACTCAAAAACTTGAACGATTTATGAAAAGAATTCTCCTCCTTTTGGCTGTTTCCATCATACTGCCGAGTACTTTTGCCCGACGGAAAAACGAACCGGTGCGGGATGTTTTCCCCGATGGCACGGAGATTCCGGCCTGGTTTCGCGATACGGTCAGAGTTGACCTTTCAGGCCTGGGCAAGCAGTATCTCGTTACGGACTACGGCATTCAGCCCGATGGCCAGGTTTACACCCGGCAAATACAGGCACTCATAGACCAAGTGGCTGAGAAGGGCGGTGGTGTCATCGTTGTGCCGCCCGGCATTTATGAGTCGGGAGCCATCTTCTTTCGTCAGGGTACGCATCTCCATCTTCAGCGCGGTGCAGTACTCAGGGGAAGTACAAATATCGGCGATTTCCCTGTGATGGAAACCCGTATAGAGGGTCAGACTTGCCAGTACTATCCAGCACTGGTAAATGCCGATAGCATAGACGGTTTTACCCTGACTGGCGAGGGCACAATCGACGGGCACGGGCAGCCCTACTGGAAAGCCTTCTGGCAGCGTCGTGCCTGGAACCCGGCCTGCACCAACAAGGACGAACAGCGCCCCCGCCTTCTCTATATCTCCAACTGCCGTAACGTGCGAGTTGAGGGTGTAACCCTGCAGAACTCCCCGTTCTGGACCTGCCACGTCTATCGTTCCGAGCAAGTTCGCTTCCAGCACCTCTCCATCACCAGTCCCGGCCCCAGGAAGGCTCCGTCAACTGATGCCATCGACATCGATGCTTGTCGCAACGTGCTTGTCCGGGCCTGTTATATGTCCGTCGATGATGATGCCATAGCCCTGAAGGGCGGTAAAGGGCCCTGGGCTGACGACCCTCAGAAGATGCCGGAGAACGGACCCAACGAGAACGTAATAATCGAGGACTGCATATTCGGTTCCACCCATAGTTGCCTGACCTGCGGCAGCGAGTCTATCCTGGACCACAACATCCTTCTGCGCCGTATCCAGGTGGGCGGAGCCTCGAATCTGCTTCATCTGAAAATGCGCACCGATACGCCACAGCAGTATGAGTTTATCACCGTAGAGGACATCACCGGACAGGCGGGTAATTTCCTGCTCGTAAAGGCCTGGTCGCAGTTTGCCGACCTTAAAGGGCGCACCTCGCCTCCAATGTCTTATGGTTCCCACGTCACAATGCGCCGCATCAAACTGGATTGCCAGACGTTCTTTAACGTTACGCGCAATGACGACCAGTACAAGTTGAGCGACTTTATCTTCGAGGACCTTGATGTTCAGGCTCGTGATTCCTCTTTCCATCCCGAGTTTGTCGATGGCTTCACCCTGCGGAACGTCCGCGTCAATGGTTCGCTCAAAGACCGTCAGCAATGAGGCCCCGCCTTTTATATCTGGCCCTGCTGTGCATCGGCCTGACGGGTGTTTCGGCTTGTTCCTCCAACCTGCTTCACCGCCTGGACAGTCCGGTACTGCTGCAGGGTAATGACTCAACGGCCTATCGCGACCCGGCCGTAATCTATCATCGCGGCACCTTCTACCTGTACTTCACCGTTTCGCGAATCACCCCAGACAGCATTGTGAACTTCGTGGCCCAGAGCGAGAGCCGCGACCTGCTTCACTGGTCAGCACCCAGGCCCGTCACACCTATAGCCCAGCATCTCGGATATTCCAGCCCTGGGAACGTCGTTCGCTACGGCGACGAATGGATTCTCTGCCTGCAGACCTATCCCCGGCCGGATTATCGTCCCGAGCAAGGTGTGCGCTACGGGAATGATCAGGCTAGGCTTTTCATCATGCGCAGCCGCGACCTGCAACATTGGTCCGAGCCCGAATTGCTACCGGTAAAGGGCGACATTCCCGTAGAGGAAATGGGGCGCATGATAGACCCCTATCTGATTGAGGACCGGGATGAACCCGGCAAATGGTGGTGCTTCTACAAGCAACAGGGAGCTAGCATGTCCTATACCTACGATTTCAGGCACTGGACCTATTTCGGACGTACCAATGCGGGAGAGAACGTCAGCCTGTTGACGACGGACAGCGGGTACATCATGTTCCATTCTCCACAAAACGGTATTGCCATGAAGCGATCGGCCGATATGCGCGAATGGCAGGACTTTGGTTCCCTGATTACGTTGGGGCAAGACAAGTGGGACTGGGCTCGCGGTCGTCTGACAGCCGGCACTGTCCTCGACCTCCGTCATGTCCGGCGAATAGGGCACTATGTGATGTTCTTCCACGGTTCCGGTCCGCTTACCGAAAGCGAGGGAGACTTCAACCGCAATGCCTCGATCGGTATTGCCTGGAGCGACGACCTTGTACATTGGGAATACCCGGGAGGGAAAAGTCCATAGTTCAGAGTTTAGAGTCCGTAGTTAGCGGAAAATGAGTTGTAAATTATGAATTGCGAATTATGAATAAGTAGAAAATGGTAGATTAAGACGATATTTTGCGCCCTTGCATTTGGCTTGGAAAAAAAAATGTTTTATCTTTGCACCCAATCGAGACTCAACATTTTAACATATTATATATAGTATGACTACAAGTAACGTACGTCCGGCCTCTATGGAGCGCATCACGACTCCTGCTTTGGCCCAGAAGTTCATCGAAGAACAGATTAAGGAGCTGCGTGCTCAAATTGGTGACAAGAAAGTATTGCTGGCCCTGTCGGGCGGTGTGGATTCCTCCGTTGTGGCAGCCTTGCTTATTAAGGCAGTAGGGAAACAGCTGGTTTCGGTGCATGTCAATCACGGTCTTCTCCGTAAGGGCGAGCCCGAGCAGGTGGTGCGCGTTTTCCGCGACGAGCTGGATGCCAACCTGGTTTATGTAGATGCCACTGACCGTTTCCTGAACAAGCTTGCCGGTGTGGCCGACCCCGAGCAGAAGCGTAAGATCATCGGTGCAGAGTTCATCCGCGTTTTCGAGGAAGAGGCCCGCAAGCTGGAGGGCATCAGTTTCCTGGCTCAGGGTACTATCTATCCGGATATCGTGGAGTCCGGCCCGGTGAAGTCCCACCACAATGTCGGCGGTCTGCCCGAAGACCTGCAGTTCGAACTCGTCGAGCCCATCAAGCTGCTCTTCAAGGACGAGGTTCGTGTGGTTGGTAAAGAACTCGGCCTGCCCGATAACATGGTTTACCGTCAGCCCTTCCCCGGCCCCGGCCTGGGCGTTCGCTGCACAGGTGCCATCACCCGCGACCGTCTGGAAGCCCTGCGAGAGAGCGATGCCATCCTCCGCGAGGAGTTTGCCAAGAACGGTCTGGAAGGTAAGGTATGGCAGTATTTCACTATCGTCCCCGACTATAAGTCAACAGGCGTCAAGAACGACAAGCGCAGCTGGGACTGGCCCGTCATCATCCGTGCCGTCAATACGCGCGATGCCATGACCGCCACTATCGAGGAGATACCCTACAGCCTGCTCCACCACATCACACAGCGCATCATTACCGAGGTTCCCGGTGTCAATCGCGTACTGTACGATCTCACTCCGAAACCAACCGGTACGATCGAGTGGGAGTAATTCCCCCGCTACCCGGCGACCTGAAGTCCGAACGGATCTATCAGACTATCGCCTCCGGGAGTTATAGCTAATTACGAACCGGTTGAGTCAGCCCATTCGATAAGCATATGGATGGCTTTGGACAGGACGCCTGCAGAGCCTTTGAATTTCCATGAGCCTGAGGGTTTGTTGCCCTGGCCGTACCATTCGTTGAAGTCCCCGTTCTCTATGACGCGGTCCAGCATGGGACTGATTTCCTCATAGGCCTCCTCGACGAATCCGTAGGCTATGAGCTGCTGTATCATCCTGCTGCCGAACCAGGTCCAGTCACCTCCGTTCTGATAGACATACATCTTGCACATCCCGCCGGGGAAGAGTCCGTCGGGATATGGCGGATAGAGTGTGAGTCCGATGGAGGGCATGCCCGAGGCCTCTACGTTGCGGAGCATGTCGCTATTGCAGCGGGCAACCTCCTCCCTGCTGAGCAGCCCGGCCTCGATGGCCACAGCGGTTCCGCCGTGACAATAGACCTCGTCCTCGTCGAATCCCTCCGGGATGGGGGAAGTGCTTAAGTAAATGTGAGGGCGGAATTTCTGGCGCTGCTCGTCCCACATCAATTTGCGCGTCTGAGCCTTGATCTGGCTATATGTTTCCATCTCGGCATCTGTGGCGATGCCAAGTTCCTTCATGTTATCCAGGGCAATGAGGAACATGGCATTGTCATAGACGTCAATGGCCGGATGGCTGTATTCGTTCATGTCCACAATCTCCCCCACCTCCTCGTAATCCGTCTTGAAATAGGGCTGCACATCGCCCCAGTCGGCTGTCATGGCGCCGTATAGCAGGCTGTGTTCCTGGCTGTATCGCTCGCTTAGCAGATAGTCCACCATCCGGTGCATCCGTTCCTGTACGGTATATTCGCCAATCTGCTCACCAAGGATAGAAGTGTCGCCTGTCTTCTGTATGTACTTATAGACGGCCTGGATCAGCGAGGTCTCCTGATCTGTCTCCACCGTGTTCTTGAAACCTATGTGAGTAGAATCCAGGGGGGAGTAGTAGAGATGGCTGTCTCCTCCGTTTAAGTTGTAATTGTCGCGGGATACATACCCGTCTATTATCTCTCCGTTCGGTTGTTGCAGGCGGAAGAAGATAAGCAGGGCTTCCCGGACTTCCCGGACGGGAACGACGTCGAGCGAGGCCAGGATAAAGGTATTCAGGTCGCGGGCCCATACCTCCGAATAGCCGCTTCCGGCATTGAATCCCTGCTTCAGCAGCTCATGTGCCATACTATCTACCTTCTGCAGTCTCTGGTCCTGGCGGATTCTCAGGGCCAGTTCCCTGTTCTTGCTGTTACTGCAACCTGCAGCGCAAAGGGCTGTCACGATAATCAGTGACACGAATAGACATTTTCTCATTTTTCTGTTTATTAGATGGTTCCTGTTCTTCTCATATCTGCTGCAAAGGTATGAATAAATTTTGATGCGGCAAAGAAAAGCGACATATAATCTTCGGAAAGGCGGTTTGGGACTTTTTATGCACCTCGAGGATCAAGGCGCTCTGCAGGCTCCCCTTCATCGTTTTACACATCACAGTGGTACGGTGCGGGAACATTCCGATTAAGGAATTACGCGAGAAATGAAAATCTTTATGCCATAAAAGGGAATAATCCTGTCAAATAGAGTTGGAATTATTAAAATTGATGTATCTTTGCCCAAGAAATACATAAAAAAGATGAAAAAGAGCCTTTTCTTAGCCATACTCCTTCTGTTCCTGTATAGCAGCTGTACCGAGCAGGTCGACACCTCCTCCCGCTATGTCTTTACCAACAATACCGTGACCAGCTATCTGGAGAAGTTTGAACAATATAGCGAATACTACCGCCTGCTGGGCAAGAAGCCCGTCAGCAGCGTTTCGGGAACCAACCTGCGCCAGCTCCTCTCGGCCAGAGGCCACTACACCGTCTTTGCGCCCACCAACGACGCCATCCAGGCCTATCTGGACACACTCGTTTCCCAGGGCGTTATCGACTACCCCTCCTGGGACGCCTTCACCGACAGCACCAAGCTGGACAGCATCGAACGCGTCATCGTCTACAACAGCATCATCGACTGCGGCGACCACGACGATCCCCTCCACACCTGGGACTTCCCCACCCAGAGCGGGTTCGAGATGGTACGCGCCAACATGAACGACCGCAAGCTCTCCGTCTATTACACAAGCGAGCCCAACGACATCCTCATCAACGGCCTCTACCCCATCGACCATAAGAACCGCGACATCCTGCTGCTCAACGGCGTGCTGCACCAGATGGAACAGGTGGTGGCACCTCGCAGCATTACCGCCAACGCCTATCTGTGGGAGATCATCTCCGAGCAGCGCGAGGGATACCTCGTTATGGCACGGGCCATAAGCGCCTGCGGACTGATGGACACCCTGAGCGCCTGGCGCGACGAGAACTACGAGACGCTCTACCAGCGCGGCCTGATCACCAACCTGCCCAACATCAACGCCCTGGGCTTTGCCGACGGCGGCATTGCCACCGCGCCGCGCCACCGGCTCTTCGGCTTCACCATCTTTGCCGAGACCGACGAGTTCTGGCGCTCCCAGGGCATCGACCCTGCCGACCCCGACCTGTTGCCCAAGCTGCAGAAGTGGATTCAGGAGCAGGGGCTCTATTCCGAGGACGACGTCTTCACCACCGGCCGCGACTACACCAGCCCCGACAACCTGCTCAACCTCTTCGTCACCTACCACATACTGCCCATGCGCATCCCCTCGGACAAACTCGTCATCCACCACAACGAGAGCCGCTTCAGCCTGAACAACCCCGACAAGATAGGCATGGCATGCGAGGAGCTGTACACCACGATGGGCAAGCGGCGCCTGCTGAAGATCTATGAGAGCAAGGAGAGCCAGGGCGTCTACCTGAACCGCTTCCCCGTCCTCGACAACGGACGGCACGGCTCGGGCGGCGAACTGTCCTGCGACGAGGACAAGGTGGGATGCCGCGTCGGGCGCGACCTGGACGAAGCCGTCCTGAGCGACATCATCAATGCCGTCATCTACCCCCTCGACAAGCCCCTCGCCTATACCGACGACGTGCGCGACAACCTGCACAAGCAGCGGCTCCGCTTCGATGCACTTGGCATGTTGCCCGAGAGCATGACAAACGACATCCGCAAGAGAGCCTCCGAGGACATCGCCTCACAGCAGGTCTACATTCCCAAGCAGAGCATCTGCCAGTACTTCAACGATATGTGGATGAACGACGACTGCAACATGGTCTATTTCAACGCCTACCGCTATACCTGGCCGGGCAAGAACGGCGACGAGATGAAGGCCGTGGGACGCTACGAGGTAACCTACCGGCTGCCGCCCGTACCGCGACGGGGCGTCTACGAACTGCGCTATGCCATCATCTCCACCGACCGGCGGGGCGTGGCACAGGTCTATTTCGGCTCCGACTTCGACCGTCTGCCCGTAGCCGGCATCCCCATGGACTGGACCATACCGCCGCAGAACCCCATCACGGCATGGGAAGCCGACACCGAGGACGACGACTACAACAACGAGATAGACAAGCGGATGCGCAACAACGGATACATGAACGGCGACAAGAGCAACTGCGTGCTGGGCAACCCCAACAGCTCGCTGCGCGAATACACCTGGGCCATGCGACGCATCCTGCTCCGTCAGTACATGGACCCCGACCTCACCTACTACATCCGCATGAAGTCCGTGCTCGACACCGATGCCAAGGAGTTCTACATGGACTACATAGAACTGTGCCCCAAGGAAGTCTACGACAACCCCGAGCGGCCCGAGGACATCTGGTAATCGCTGCTTTCTGTGAAAAGTAGGATTTTCCTTTGCAAGCCATGAACAAGGTTTCTCTCCGTTACATCTGCGCCGTGTCGGCGATGAGCGGACAGCTCTTCGGATACGACCGGGTGGTAATTGGCGGTGCCAAGCCGCGGTTAAGCGGTCCCTTAGTGAATAATCAAAGATGAAAAGTGAAATAACAAAATTAATACTGCCTGTCATCCTCGTGTTATGTGCCGGCATGACAACGGCACAGCGCAGGACGCCGATCATGGGCTGGTGCTCATGGAATACTTACCGTGTCAATATCAGCGACACGCTTATCATGAAACAAACGGATGCACTACCTGCCCCTCTATAACGACCTGGGCAAACGGAAGAAGGAGATACATTACGCCAGCGATGGCAAGGCTTCAGGCGGCATGGTAGTGCGCTATGCCGGGCGGAGACTATGAGCTCACCATCTTTTATACTCCGGCCGAGAACAGGGGCATTGACATCTATGTGAACGGAGACAAAATCACGGGCAACAGAATCACTCTGCATCCGGGCTTTAACAAAGTGGAGATATCAAGCAATACTAGCTGGGTTCCAGACATTGATAAATTTGAGCTGAAGAAAATATGTTAACGTAAGCCAGTCATTTTGTCAGGAGAATGATTATTGCCTAGTGAAATGAAAGAGGGGAGCTTTGAAGCCCCCCTCTTTTTCTTCCGGCACAAACAGCACCTTAATCATACAATTCTACTGCTTCTGTCAGTCACCATTCAGCTCCAGTTCGCCGATTCGCAATACACTTGTACCCCAGAGATAATTGCCGGGAACAGCAAGCTCCGTGACCTCGAAGCGGAAATACTTCCACGTATCATTGTTTGACACTTGGTAGGTCTCACTAACAAGCAACGGCGTCGTAGACAGTTGCTGGTCCGAGCGTTCGTCGATGAGAGTCCACTCGCCATCCTGGCTATTCCTGGCATAGAGTTTCCATGACTTCGGGTTATACTTGCCGTCCTCAAGGTTGACCACACTCAGCGTGTATGATGCGACGTGGAGCGGATTCCGGGCATAGAACTCCACAAAGAATATTCCGCCAGCGTTAATCGCCTGCCAGTAGGAGCCCGGATCCCCGTCAAAAAGACTTGAGTAGCGGTATTCGTCAAAAATATAATTATCGACACTGCCGTCTGTGCAAACAAATTTGTGGAAGGAGTCATCGCCCACCTTGTTGCAGTACTCGCGGATGCGCTTGTTCTGGTACTCGCGCAACTGGTTTCGGCCCGCCATCTTGTCGGCGTAGGGCTTCGGAGCCTGGATGCTGCGCTCATACTCTGCTGCATCCCAGTCCTTGAACTCCGGCAGGTAATTACGGCAGTACAGGATGGGCTTGTCCATGCCCTTCATCTTGATGAGCACTTGCACGTTGACCTCCAGGAAGGGTACGCGACAAATATCACCGGGATCATCATAACCGGCGCACCATTCATACACAGGTTCGATGCAGGCATCACCGGCACCGGCACCTCCCAGCACCTCGTTGTGAAGCGTCACTGAAATCCCATAGTCCGTCCTGCCCTCGGTAACTTCGTAAATCAGCACATTCCCCGGTTCCACTCCGACATCTTCACCGTCCCACGCATAGATAAAGTTTGCAATAGGGTTGGCCGATTTATAGTCTGGAAATGTCCCAAAGTGCTTAAGGCCTAGATCCTTTTTGCTGCATGACTGCAGGCCAAATGCCTTGCGGATGTTGTCATTACTCATGTCGTTCATGCCCTTTCTTGACACGCAGAGTGCGTCAACCTGCATCCACTCTATGTCCTCTTCCGGGAAAAGGATGGGGTTCAACTCCACTTCAATGCTGTTCGGGTTGAAAACATAAGGCCACATATAGGAAAAATTAGAACCAGAATTAAATTTAATATAAAAAGGCATCCGATAGACTACGGGCGTAACCTTCAGGTTCCATGTGCCCTGGCCCAGGTGGGAGTGCTCCATGTCGAAGTTCTCCATCCGGATGGTCACGGGATTGATGCCTGTGACGGGGGCTGAGCCCTGGATGACACCCTCCGTGTTGATGGTGCCGTTCAGGGCCATTGTGATGGACCCGGTGATGGTGCCCTTGCCGATAGTGTCAGTGATGACCTCAGTCTCCTTTGTCATGGCGCCGTATACACTATAGGCTCCCCTTGCAAAGGAGAAAGCACTCGTCAGCGCCTTAAAGGCATTGCCCTCCAAGGCCGCCGAGACGGCACTGTAGGCATCACCGCCCACCCTGGCAATGTCGCCGAGGCTCTCGGTGAAGCCCTTTGCAGTGCTGACCGTCGTCTTGGTAATGTCGAACTTCGCCTGCAGCGAGCCGTCGATGTTGGCGGCTATGGTGCTGGCCAATGAGACGTGCTGCGTGTTCCATGAGCACATCTGCAGCGAAATGACGTCGTTGGGCATTATCTTGTCGGCACGGGTCTGCGACATGTCCACGTCGAAAGCCCACCATCCGGCATTGGGAACGACGTGGTTGTCATCACTCAGGGCAATGACCCACGGGGTAACGTAGTCAGTGAATACACCGGCGGCCGTCTGTCCTATCGCACTCTTATCCACTATACTGCGGTCGGCAGGAAGGCCATATCGCCATACAGAGCTCTGAGCCAGATGATCTGAAGTGATCACCCGCCAGTAGTGGTCATTGCCGGCGGAGAAGTGCGAGGGCATGTAGAAGAAGAAGCGCAGGATACCGGAGTACTTGTTATAGACGGCGAAGAAGTTGCCGTTCTCTGTCGAGCGGTTGCCGCACAGATTGTAGACCCACTCCCAGCCGTTCTCTGGGATAATGTCGTGACAGAACCCGATGGGCAGGTTGCTCTCCACAGTCCCTTCTGCCCAAGGCAGGTTCACCAGCCGGTACCCCGTGCGGTTTTCCGTGTCCTTGATGCTCGCGTCGGCACCGTTGCTTCCCACGTAGAGGAACATGGAACCCTGATGGCGCCAGTTCTCGGACGTGATAGGTTCGTAGACATTCGAGCCGTCCGTAATCTTGTAGTCGTTGATGTTATAGTCCACAATCATGCCGCCATAAGGGCCGTCGGGATTGGGCTCTTCCGGAGTATCGGAATCAGAACACGAAGTCAGACCAAGCGTAATCGCAATGGTGAAGGGAAGTAAGGATAAAAACGTTCTTTTCATCTTTGTATTATTTTATGGTTCTTCAAACTCTTTTTTTACTTCATCGCGACGTCTACGCCGCAAAGTTACACAAAAAGAGCACACAACCAAATAATTATTCCTTTTTTTTTAGCGAGTGCAAGTAATTTCGAAGTTTTAGACCGCAAAAACTTAAATCACGACTAAAATCAAGCGTGTCTTTTAATCCAAATTCTACAATCTGAAATCATTTCAGATAAATCACACAGGCAAAATAACAATTTCACAACCTTTTCTACAAATTCTTCTTTGAAACATATAATTACCATTAATCGCCCGTTAATTATCCATTAATCTAGTTTTGCCGGCAAAGGCTAAACAGCGCGCAAGGAGCATCAAAGAAAGGGCATCAAGCATACAGCCCAGGGCATCGCCCTGGGTAGGTTTGCATGCATGTATTTCGTAGGGGCATAAGCCCTACCTGTTTCATTACACTAATAATCGATTTCCTCTATAAACAGCAACTTTATATCCTACTGGTGTAAAGGAATTACTTTATATGGGTTTGGTATAAACATAAATAAATGTGATTTTTAACGAGCGGCAATAGAGAAAATCAGCTTCGTTGTCCATCCCAGTAAGTGCTACGTCAAAAAGGCAAAATCTATATATATCGACTGGGGAAAGCGTGCCTTCGCCTAAATGGTAAGTTAGGATTCCCCGCAGTTCAAACAACAGTATTGCTTGCTATGGTATATTTCTCTCTTTAAGGTTCTCTTTTCTTCTACGGGCAGACAGCTCTCACAAAACAACCGTTTTTACTTGCGCTGTCATCGCAAAGCCAATGGGTGCTAGTTCTGAATTGCAAATTGTATGCATCGTCGTCAACTTCAACACCATCGTAATTCCAGTTATGTGAACTGGACCAATAGTAGCCTCTATCCGTTCTAATAAGTTCATCTCCACTTCGGATGCCTGCAGCAGAAAGAAATATCTGACTACCATTTGGTCCTGTGATGAGAATTCCATTCACTCCATTCAGCTGAGTCCATTGGTAGGAACAGTAATTTACAAGTTCTTGTTGCTGTACTAATGACGGCATGCACCAAGGATGACCCATACGAATGTATGCAACGTCGTAAGAGGTGCCTGCGATGTCAGAACCAATATTTATATCGTGATAAGCATAATTATCCCAGCCATAATAGCTCTTCTCGCTTGTCTCTCCCCACGCATAATAACCACCATACTCTTCTGGCTTTGAGGCTCCGACATTACAGCAACACCACTTCGTGCCACTCGGCAAACCTAAATCAATGGCATGCGGATGGTTCTCATCAGGACAAAGGCCATCCGATTCTTTGGCTGATGGTTCAGCTAAGAAGGTCAGAGCATCCCAACCAAATAGTTTCACTGTAGGATAGACCTCATAGCGTTTATCTTTTGACATGTCAAAATAAGAAGCGTATATTTCTTTTGGAGCACCCAAACTACCCCCGAAGGATGGTATTCCGTCTTCTAATATCTCTTGCTCAAATAGGGTGAACCCTAAATCTTGTGGGAGATAATTGCCAGAGACTTTAGCCGATGCTTGAAGTAACGTCGAATCCTCTTTGTCACGTATCAATTTAACATCCGAGAAATCTGGGACGATAGAGAATCGTGCAAACTTCTTTTCGTCTGTAAGAGCTTTGAAATCATGTGAAAAACCCCAATTGAGAATTTGGCTCTGTAATCCTACTTTCCAAAAATAGCTCAAATGCACATCATTTCCCTGTAAGGTCTTGTACACATCAGTTGAAGAATATATTAATTGTTGATAATCAATCACTTACGTCTTAAACGGTAGAAAAGTGGATTGGAGACTTAGGAAGGTAGGGGAATATGGAGAAGATTTAACGTATTTAACTTTTGGAAACGTCCCAGAGGCTCTAATTGTAAGGTAAAATAGGATTTTACGCAAAATGTTTTACGAGGCAATTACTCTTTTTATGTTTGCTTACAAAGGAACTAAAAGCATCTGTATGAAAAGGATTCTCTAAAAGTTCATGTTATCTATCTTAATATTATGCTTTTTGCAGAACTCTTTCACATCAATCACAATATCTTCATCTGTTTCAGCTTGAACAGCATAACTCGTCATATCTGATATTGATATCGGTTGTGCCTGAAGAAAACCTTGCATAACCAAAGCATAAGTCCCTGTCGC